>NZ_JBSFJL010000057.1:0-26974 GCF_053598035.1 Streptomyces sp. NPDC001204
CCCAGGTTCCCGATGATCCGTGTGATCGGATCCCAGGACATGTCCACGATCTGAGCGGGCTTACGCCCCGCCCGACGCACCTCGGTAGTCGCCATGTGAATTACTGCCCCTCACTGTTCGGGTTCCGGGAGTCGGTGGCGGTGTACGGCTCCAGCTCGTCGGGCCGGAAGTAGTGGAAGCGGCCGTACCAGGTGTGCAGTTCGGCCGCGGGGTCGTCGTCGAGGGTGACGGCGAGGTGCACGCTGCCGTCCACGTCGTGGAAGACCGCGGCCACACGCGCGGTCCGTCCGGCCAGGAACATGTCCTGGGCGTCGGCGCCCCGGCCGTGCGGACGCAGCCGGACGCGGCTGCCGCCTCCCACGGGAACGCCGTCGACGAGCACCGTCTCGGTGGTGGGGGAGAGGCCGTCGTCACCGCCCTCCTGCCACCAGGCGGGCCGCTCCGCGGAAAAGTCCCCCAGGGCGGCGGGTGCGGCAGGGGCCGCGGGAGCCAGCGAGCGGATGGCGCCGTGCAGCCGGGAGAGGACCTCCGGCGGCATGCTGTCCACCCGGTCCAGGATCTCGGCGGCGCGCGGGTCGGTGGCGCGCGCCTCGCGCTTCTCCTCGTCGGTCAGGAGCATCGTCCGCAGCGTCAGGATCTCGTCGATCTCCGCCGCGTCGTGCAGGTCGCCCGGACTCTCGGGCGCGACCTGGGGACGGTCGGGCAGGATGATCGGCGCGGAGAGCAGCACGGGTCCGGTGGCGCCGTCCGGCGAGTGGGCGTGGTCTGCGGTGCCGGTGCCGTCGCCCGCGGCGGGCGGTTCGCCGCCGAGGACGGGGAAGGTGAACGCGTTGCGGCAGTCGCGGACGTGCTCCAGCAGGTCCGCGGGCGGGTCGGTCAGCGAGACGAACTCGACGTCCGTGCCGCCGACCAGGGTGTGCGTGGCGATGAGCGCCTGGCGCAGCGCCGTGTCACGCGGGGCCCGCGGGTCCGCCGCGTGCCCGGTGTTCTCGGTGCGCACGCGCAGCCGGACCAGTCCGTCCGCGAGACGATCGGCCGTGAGCGTGGTGTCCGCCCGGATCTCCGCGCGCCGCCGTACGATCCGCCCGGCGCCCCCGGGCAGCGGCTCGCTCTCCTCGCCGCCCGCCGTTCCCACCGGGGCGGCGCACTCCCGCCGCAGCAGGTCCTCCAGCGGCACGACGAGGTCGGTCTCGCGCGGCACCGCCTCGTCGAAGGTCAGATGCGTCGTGCCGTCGCCGGTCCGCAGCGACTCCACGGGGTGGTGCCCGCCGTCCGGGCCGGTCTCCTCCACCTGCTTGTGCTGCGTCTGGAGGTAACGCACCCTGATCCACAGCACGGCGTCGGGCCCGTGGTCCCTCAGCAGGCACTCGGTCTGCTGGTACCAGGAGTCGGCGGAGCCGGACACGCCGACCGTGACGGGTCCGTCGTGCTCCACCCAGTTGCGCGGCAACAGCACCCCGAACTGCCACCGGACGCGGTTCTTTGGGGAGGAGCGGCGGTACGGATAGAGCAGGTAGCCCTCGTAGAGGACGGCGTCGGCGACCGCGCCCACCTGCTCGAAGGGGCGCCCGCCGGAGCCGACCGGCACGGCGCCGTCGCCGCCCACGGCACCCTCGACCACAGCATCCGGCATCTGGCTCTCCTCCGACTCGCAGGTTCGCCATGCCTTCCACCACGCACCCACCGCTCACGCGCCCTCTCCCCCTCCTGCCCAGCGCTGTTGGGCCGTCCGGGGGAGCGGCGGACTCGCGGACGCGGACGTCCGCTCAGTCCGGCAGACGTGGCACGCGCAGGGCCAGCAGGGCCACGTCGTCGTCGTAGCCGTCCTGGCGGCCGAGCAGCGCGTCGCACAGCGCGTCCAGCGGGGCGGAGGCCAGGGCGGCCGCATGGTCCGCCAGGTCCCGCAGCCCGGCGTCGATGTCCCGGTCGCGGCGCTCGATCAGGCCGTCGGTGAACAGCAGCAGGGTGCTCTCCGGGGGCAGCGGCTGCCAGTGGTCCGGACGGGGAAGGCCCGGTTCGACGCCGACCGGGATGCCGTGCGTGTCGGGAGCGAGACAGTGCGCCGTGCCTTCGGCGGTGATCAGCAGCGGCGGCGGATGCCCCGCGTTGGTCCAGCGCAGGGCGTACCCGGCGTCCGGTTCCCGCTCGACGCGGGCCAGGACCAGGGTGGCGGCCGGCGGATCGCTGAGCGCGGTCAGTGCCCGGTCGAGCCTGTCCACGATCATGCTGGGCGGCCCGCACCGGTCGAAGGCCAGGGCCCGCAGCATGTTGCGGATCTGCCCCATCATCGGCGCCGCCTCCACGTCGTGGCCGGTCACGTCACCGACGACGACGAGGACCGCCCCGTCGGGCAGCCCGAGGGCGTCGTACCAGTCACCACCGAGGTGGGGAAGCTCGGACGCCGGCTCGTAGCGGGCCTCCACCCGCAGCGGGGACAGGTCGGGCAGCACCGGCAGCAGACGGCGCTGGAACTGTTCGGCGGCCCGCTTGAGCCGCCCGTACAGGCGGGAGTTCTCGATGCTGACACTCGCGGCGCTGGCCAGCGCGGTCAGCAGGGCCTCGTCGGCGTCGGCGAAGGGCGTGCCGTCCTCCTTGTCGGCCAGGTAGAGGTTGCCGTAGACGGTGTCGCGCACGGTCAGCGGGACTCCGAGCAGGGTGGTCATGACCGGGTGGCCGTCCGGGAAGCCGACCGCGCGGGGATCGGCGGCGATGGCGTCGACCCGCAGCGCCTTGGGCTCCTCGATCAGCCTGCCCAGCAGTCCATGGCTCTGCGGGAGCCCGCACTCGGCCAGAAGCCGCTCGGCGTCGACGACGCCCACGGTGATCAGGTCGACGATCTGCCCGCCCTCGCCGAGCACGCCGAGGGCGCCGTAGCGCGCGGCGACGAGTTCGGTGCCCGCCTGCACCAGGTGCCGCAGCACGGAGCGGGTGTCCATGTCGGCGCTGATGGCCACGACCGCGTCCAGCAGGCGGTGCAGCCTGCGGCGGTCCAGGCTGAGCTGCCGGATCTGGGCGCTGAGTTCCTCGAAGGCCTCACCACCCGGTGTCAGGCCGCTTCCCTGGACGGCGGCGTCCCCGTGGCCGGCCGTCTCTTCCGCCTCCGGCCACCATGGATCGTCCGACATGGGGCACCTCCCGGGCAGGGCCGGTGCTCGTCCTCACCGTCCGGGCCCGGCACGGCCACCTTACGCCGGGTGGGAGGGGGGTGGCTTGTTCCCGCCCGCCACCACCCGGAGGGGGAAAGCCCGAAGGTCGCGGCGCACCGGCGTACGCTACGGAACTGCCCAGCTCAGCTCCCCTCGTGAGGAAGAGTCACAGCGATGCAGAAGATCTCCCTCGACGCCCTCGCACGCGAGCACCTCGGACGGGCCGAGGCGTCCTCGGCCGGCCGCAGCGCGGAGACCGTCTACGGCGGCCACGAGCACGTACTGCGCCAGACCCTCATCACCCTGCGCGCCGGCGCGGCCCTGGCCGAGCACGACAACCCGGGCGAGGCGACCGTGCTGGTGCTGCGCGGACGGGTGCTGTTGCGCAGTGGCGACACGTCGTGGGAGGGCATGGCGGGGGACCTGCTCATCGTGCCGCAGGCCCGGCACAGCCTGGAGGCCCTGGAGGACGCCGCGGCCCTGCTGACGGTCACCAAGACCTCTTGACCCGGCGGTCGCCCGAGGCGATCGGCGGAACTCCGCGTTCCATCGGCCTCGGCCCGGCGGTGCCGGGCCGAGGCGGAGCCGACCCCACAGCTTCCGTTATTTTTACGAATAGCACATGTAATAATTGGGGAATCGCCGGGGTGCCGGCGTCTGCGGTGAGCGAGCACGAGAAGGGGACAGCCGTGGCACAGTCCTTCGAGGTCCACATCCGCAACACCACGACCGACCCGGCCGTCCTGGCCGAGGCGGCGATCCGGGCCGCGCGGCGCCGCCTGCTCACCGTGCTGCGGTCCAAGGCGGCGCTGCTGACCGAACTCCGTCTGGGCCGCGCCGACCGGGAGCGTGCACGAGTGGCCCTGACCGACTTCTGCACCGGCGAGGTGCGCCGCCACCTGGCCGCGACCGACCAGGCGCTGTACGCACCGGCCGCGGGCGCGGCCGAGACCCGGCTGCTGATCAGGGCTCTACGGGCCACGGCGGCCGCTGTGGCCGCCCGGATCGAAGCGCTCGCCTCGGCCGACGACGCGGACTCCGCGGCCGGAGCCGCCCGCGACGTCACGAGCCTCCTCACCGTCCACCTCGCCGTCGAACAGGACGTGCTGCTGCCCGCGCTCGCCCTGCTGCCCGGCGCCGACCTGCCACTCCTGACCGCGGACTTCGAGACCCTGCTCGAGGGTGGCCGGCTCGACCGGCCCGCCGTCGTCGACGTCACCTCGATCCCCCACGGCAGGCGCCACCCGCGCATCTTCGCCCGCTTCGCCCGCCTGGCGCCCGGCGAAGCGTTCACCCTGGTCAACAACCACGACCCCAAGCCGCTGCGCCGCGAGTTCGAAGCCACCCTTCCCGGCGTGTTCACCTGGGACCACCTCGAATCCGGACCCACGCGATGGCAGGTGCGCATCGGCCGGAGGGCTCCCGAGGCCTGACCCCCTCGTCCGCCGCCGGGCGGAACGGCTCCCGGCGTCCGGGACGGGTGAGGACCCGTACTCCGGCGAGGACGTATAGCCCGTGGCCGCTGCGGGTACCCGAGCGGCGGCCGCGAGGAGATGAGGAGCGCGTGATGGCTCCCGCGAAGCAGAGGACGGCGGCGTCCGCACCTACCGGACGACGGGCGCGGGCCCGTGCCACCAAGCGGTACGACGCGGTGCCCGAACTCGACGGCGAACCCGACCTGCTCGGTCAGTACCTGCGCCAGATCGGGGCGACACCACTGCTCGACGCGGAGGGCGAGGTGCGGCTCGCCCAGCGCATCGAAGCCGGGCTGCACGCCGTGGCGGAACTGCGGCAGGCCGACGAGGACGGTCGTGAGCTCGCGCCGGAGCGCCGGCGGGAACTGGAGGCCGCCGCGCGGGACGGTCAGGAGGCCAAGGACCACATGGTGCGGGCCAACCTCCGGCTCGTCGTGGCGATGGCCAAACGCCACGCCCACCGCGGGCTGCCGCTGCTCGACGTCATCCAGGAGGGCAACCTGGGGCTGATCCGGGCCGTGGAGAAGTTCGACCACACCAAGGGGTTCAAGTTCTCCACCTACGCCACCTGGTGGATCCGCCAGGCGATGGAGCGCGGCCTCGCCACGCACGCGCGTTCCGTGCGGCTGCCGATGCACGTCGTGGAGCAGTTGCAGAAGCTCGCCAAGATCGAACGCAAGCTGCAGCTGAGCCTCGAACACGAACCGACCGTCGAGGAGGTCGCCCGCGAGAGCGGCCTCGCCGAGGACAGGGTCGTCTGGCTGCGCCGCGTCGGCCGGCAGGTGATCAGCCTGGACATGCCGGTGGACGACACCGGCGAGACGGTGGTCGGCGATCTCGTCTCCGACACGGAGGTGCTGCAGGCCCCCGAGGTCGCCGAGTACCAGGCGCTGGCCGAGGAACTGCGGGAGGCCGTCGACACACTGGCGCCGCGCGAGGCTCTCATCCTCAGCCTGCGGTACGGCCTGCACGACGGGCACCAGCGCACCCTGAACGAGGTCGCCCAGCACGTGGGCCTGACCCGTGAGCGCGTGCGCCAGCTGGAGAAGCAGTCACTGGCCCAGCTGAGGGAACAGGAGCCGGGCGAACGGCTCCTGGCGTGGGCGAGCTGACGCGCCCGCGCAGAACGGTGCGCCCGGCACGATCACCGGGCGCACGGCTCCACTCCGACCGCCGCGGACCGAGGCGACGGCCGTCACCAGCGGTACCAGCGGCCCCTCCGGCCGCCGCTGCCCGCGGGCCGTACGACGAAACCGAGCAGCCACAGCACGAGCACGATGATCGCGATCCACCACAGCGCCTTCAGGGCGAACCCGATGCCGAAGAGGACCAGAGCGAGCAGGAGAACCAGCAGCAAGGGAACCATGGATATCAACCTCCGGACACACCGGATGCCCGGCATGGGCGGGAAAACACCCCGGGAAATCCGGTGTTTCCACACCTGGGGCAGGGGAACTCGTGGATGCTGCCCGCGCCCCGGTCGGTGCCGGTCGGGCGCGGTCGGACGCGGTGGTGCGGGGCCGTCCGGCGGCGTGGCGTTCCGGGAGGTGCGCACCGCGCGGTGAGGACGGCGTCCGGCACCGAGTCGGCTCGGGTGCGCAGATCCGGAGGCAGAGGTGACGGTGCGTCGTATCGGTCTGGTCGTCCACGGCGGGCGCGGTGAGGCCACGGCCGCCGCCCGCACCGTGCGCGAGTGGTGCGACGAGCACGGCGTGGGGTGCGCGGACATCGACGTGTGGCACGACGGAGAGCGGCGCAGCTCCCGGGAGGAGGTCGAGGCCGCGGGCGACCCGGACCTCATCGTCACCCTCGGCGGCGACGGCACGTTCCTGCGCGGTGCCCGGCTGGCCGCCGTGAACGACGCCCTGGTCCTGGGCGTCGACCTCGGCCGGGTCGGTTTCCTCACGGAGGTGCCCGTCACGGTCGTACGTGCCGCGCTGGACGCCGTCGTCGCGGAGCGCCTCACGGTGGAGAGCCGGATGATGCTCACGCTGCGCGCCTCGCGCCGCCTGGAGGTGCCCGCCGACATCGAGGAACTGATGAGCTACGGCCGCCGGCCGCTGCTGCCGCCACCGCGTGTCCGCGCCGACTGCCAGGCGGGCGGCGACTGGGGCATCGCGATGAACGTCACCGCGCTGAACGACGTCGTGGTGGAGAAGCTGGCCCGGGACCGGCAGGTGTCCGTCGGCGTCTACCTCGCGGGCCGGCTCCTGGCGTCCTATTCGGCCGACGCGCTGCTGGTCGCCACGCCCACCGGCTCCACGGCCTACAGCTTCGCCGCCGGGGGCCCGGTCGTCTCGCCCCGGGCGGACGCCCTCGTCTTCACCCCGGTCGCCCCGCACATGGCGTTCAACCGCTCGGTCGTGGCCGCGCCGGACGAACCGGTCGGCATGCGCGTCCTGGAACGCTCGGGCCAGGCCGCCGTCAGCATCGACGGCCAGCTCCGCGGCGTCCTCGACCCCGGCGACTGGATCGGCGTCTACGCCTCCCCGCGCCGGCTGCGGGCCGTCCGGCTGGGCCCCACGGACTTCTACGGCCGTCTGCGTGACCGCATGAACCTCACCGACGCCCCGGCCGCGGTCGCCGACGGCACCCCGGCCCCCCTGTGGCCGGTGACGTCGCCCCGGCCGGCGGACCTCGACCACCTGGCCCTGCCGGCCCGCCCCGGCGACGCCTGGCAGGTCCCTTGACCCCGGGGCGAACCGGCCGCCGCGGGCCTGCCCGACCCGGCGGGCGAGGTCGTCTGCGCACGGGCGCCGACCGGTAACGAGCCCGCCGGGTGCCGGGCCGGTCGGCTGGGGCATGCCGGGGCGGCCGCGATGCCGTCGGGGCGAAGGGATCGGCGCGGGCAGGCCGGTCCGGGCGTGCGGGTGGGTCGGTTCGGGTGTGCCTGCGTGGTGCGCCGGGCTCGCGGGTCGGCGGGGCATGCCTGGGCGGCCGGAACACCGGCGGTGTCAAGCCGGACGCGCACAGGCGCCGACCGGCAGCGGAACCGTGCGCCCCGTGGCGGCGGAGTCGGCCGTGCCCGTCGTGCCGAGTCGTGTCCCAGGCGTCGGGCGCGGGCGGCCGGCCTCGGTCACGCTCCGCGTCGTTGCTCGGGGGCGGGCTCGGCGGGGAGGCGGTGGGCGGCCAGGGCGGCCAGGTCGTCGTCGAGGCTTCCGCCGCTGTAGGCGAGCAGGTCCGCGTGCAGGTGCGCCAGGAGCTCGCCGGGCGGAAGGCCGGCCCAGGGCCGGACGCGCTCGGCGAGCGGGTAGAAGGTGCCGGCGGGATCGCGGGTCTCGGTGACACCGTCGGTGTACAGCAGCAACTCGTCGCCCGGCCGGAAGGGCTCGACGTCCACGTGGTAGCCGCCGCCGAGCAGCCCACCGAGGTTGATGGGCGGCGAGGGCTCGGTCGCCTCCAGTTCGGTCACCCGGCCGCCGCTGACGAGCAGCGGAGGCGGGTGGCCGCAGTTGACGAGACGCACGACGTGCTCGTCGTCGGGGATCTCCGCGAACACCGCCGTCACGAAGCGCTCGGCCGCCTCCGCGCCGGGCAGCTGCGCGGCATACCGGCTCATGCTGCGCTCCATGCGCCGGGCCAGAGCCGCCAGATCGGGCTCGTCGGGCGCGGCCTCGCGGAAGGCTCCGAGCATGGTCGCGGCCGTCTCCACGGCGACCAGGCCCTTGCCGCGGACGTCGCCGATGAGCAGACGCACTCCGTGCGCGGTCGCCACCGCCTCGTACAGATCGCCGCCGATCTGCGCCTCGGCCGCCGCGGAGAGGTACAAGGTCTCCACGGAGACCTGGCCGAGACGGTGGGGGACCGGGCGCAGCAGGACGCGCTGCGCGGTCTCCGCCACGGAACGCACCGTGGCGAGGGTGTGCTCCCGGCGCGCGCGGTGCGCCGCGAGGATCGTGCCGAGGATGCCCACCACGAAGGTGCAGATGTAGTTGGCCACGTAGTGGCGGTCCCACAGATTGCCCACCGAACGGCCCGCACAGCAGGGGGTGCCGGCCAGGACGCCCTCCAGGACGATGGCGAACACCGTGACGGCGGCGACCACGCCGGGGCCGTATCCGAAGGCGGCCACCAGCGGCAGGGCGGTGAGCACGAAGCTCACCGGCCACAGCGCCGGGGTGACCGGTTCGACGGCGAGGACCACCACGACGTAGAAGACCGGCAGCCAGCGCAGCCACAGGGGCTGGGCTGGCAACGGCGAGTGTTTCCTCGGCGTGCGCGGCGTACCGGCGCCCGCGTCCGTGCCGCGGCCGGGCCGCCTCACCGCTCGCCCCGGCGGTACCCGGGAGGCGGCGGGAGCGTGGCGGGTCCGGGCGGGCGCACGGCGGTGCGGCCCGGCTCCGGGCGACGGTCCTCGCGGAAACACTCAGGCGGCCTGTTCACAGGTACTCCCGGCGGGCTTGATCAAGACCACCAGCGTGCTGTGTCGCACCGTCACCGCCTCGGCATTGCTCCAGGCAAGGGCATGTCAGCGAGGCCGGGGACCGCCGCGAACGGGGCACGACCGGGGCGCCCCGCGAGGTGCGCCCCGGTCGTACGTGAAGTGCCCGGGCCCGGTTCAGGACGCCGTGCAGGCTCCCAGCGCCGGTGTGGAGTTGTTGCCGTTCTTCACCGCGGTGAAGCCGAAGCTGGTCGAGGCGCCCGCCGCGAGACTGCCGTTGTAGGAGGCGGCGCGCACGGTCATGACGTTGCCGCTGCTGTCCCAGCTGGCGGTGCCGTTCCACAGGCTGCCGACCTTCTGCGGCGGGGTGAAGGTGAGCGTCACGGTCCAGCCGTTGATCGGGGCGGAGCCCGCCTTCACGACGACCTCACCGTTGTAGCCGTCGTTCCAGTCCGAGGTCCTGGTGAAGGAGACCGTGCAGGAGGCGTTGCCGCCCGGGTTGCCGCCGCCACCGTCTCCGCCTCCGCCGGTGCCCGAGCCGCCGAGCGCGGCGAGGGCCGCGTCGTACGCGGGCTTCTTGCCGTAGTTGGAGTCGAACAGCAGGGGAGTGCCGCTGCTGCGCCAGGAGTACTTGTCGGTGATCCCCCAGACGGTGAGGCCCGTGCAACGGGTCACCGCCAGGCAGGCCTTGACGACGTTCGAGTAGTTGTTGGCCTGGGCGGTGCCGGAGCCCTCGATGTCGAGCTCGGTGATCTGCACGTCCACCCCGAGGTCGGCGAAGCGCTGCAGATTGGCCTGGTAGTCGGACGGAACGGGGGAGGCGCTGTTGAAGTGGGACTGGAAGCCCACGCAGTCGATCGGCACGCCCCGGGACTTGAAGTCCTTGACCATGGCGTAGACCGCGTTGCTCTTCGCGTTGACGCCGTCGGTGTTGTAGTCGTTGTAGCAGAGCTTGGCGTTCGGGTCGACGCTGCGGGCCGTGCGGAAGGCCTCCTCGATGAAGCCGCTGCCGAGCTTGTCCGCGAACGGGGAACTGCGCAGGGCCCCGCTGGAGCCGTCCTGGTACGCCTCGTTGACCACGTCCCAGGCGTAGATCTTGCCCTTGTAGTGCTGCATGACCTGGGTGATGTGGTTGTTCATCGCCGAGCGCAGGTCGGTGGCGGCCAGGCCGGAGACCCAGGAGGGGAGCTGGGAGTGCCAGACCAGCGTGTGCCCGCGGACCTTCATGTTCAGGCTCTGCGCGTGGCTGACGATCTGGTCGGCGGCGCCGAAGGTGAAGGTGTTGCGGGTGCCCTCGGTGGCGTCCCACTTCATCTCGTTCTCGGGCGTCACCTGGTTGAACTCGCGGTCGAGCGTGCCGGCGTAGGCCGATTCGCCGAGGTGGTTCGCGGCCACGGCGGCGCCGAAGTAACGGCCCTTTCCGGCGGCGGCGGACCCCAGTGTGTCGGCGGCCGCGGCGGTGTGCGACAGGGCCGTGACGGTGGAAGCGGCGAGCAGGACGGCCGTGAACGCCTGAGCCGCTCGTCTGGGCATGGGCATGCCATCTCCGTTTCTCGAAAGTTTCGCTGCCGAGGTCGAATGTGACGCGCAGGTTACGAACAGAACGGGAGCCGGTCAACGGTTCGCGCATGCCGTACTGACGGATGGCCGAAGCTCGACCTCCCGCCGTTCCTTTGTGAGTTACGGGCGATCCCAGTGGTTGACGCCACTGTGCGGCACCTCTAGCGTGACGCGGCGCCTTCCCGAAATCGATTCGAAAGTTTCGAAGCAAAGGACGAGGACATGCCCCGAACCCGAAGAAGGCCCGGACTCCGCACCTTGCTGGCGGCCCTGCTCGCGGGTGTGACGCCCCTGCTCGCGGCACTCCTGCTGACCGCGCCGAGCGCCCAGGCGGCCTCCCTGACGGAGGTGACCGGGTTCGGCACGAACCCGAGCAACCTGCGCATGTACGTGTACCGTCCGGACAGCGCGCCGGCCCGGCCCGCGGTGCTCGTGGCCGTGCACTACTGCACCGGCTCCGGGCCCGCGTTCTACTCGGGCACCGAGTTCGCCTCCCTGGCCGACCGGTACGGCTTCCTCGTCATCTACCCCTCGGCCACGCGCAGCGGCGGCTGCTTCGACGTGTCCTCGCCGCAGGCGCTCAAGCGCGGCGGCGGGAGCGACCCGGTCGGCATCATGTCGATGGTCACCTACGCCCAGCAGCACTACGGGGCCGACCCGGCGCGCGTCTTCGTCACCGGCGCCTCCTCGGGGGCGATGATGACCAACGTCCTGCTCGGCGACTACCCCGACGTGTTCAAGGCCGGCGCCGCCTTCATGGGGGTGCCCTTCGGCTGCTTCGCCACCACCGACGGCTCCGAGTGGAACAGCGCCTGCGCGAACGGCACCGTGATCAGGACACCCCAGCAGTGGGGCGACCTGGCCCGCGGCGCCTACCCCGGCTACAACGGCCCCCGGCCGCGCATGCAGGTGTGGCACGGCACCGAGGACACCACCCTGCGCTACCCGAACTTCGGTGAAGAGATCAAGCAGTGGACCGACGTCCTGGGCGTGAGCCAGACCCCCGCCTTCACCGATCACCCGCAGTCCACCTGGACCCGTACGCGCTACGGCGGCACCGGCACCCAGGCGCCCGTCGAGGCCGTCAGCATCCAGGGCACCGGGCACACCCTGCCGACCTCGGGCATGGCCGCCCGTGCCATCTCCTTCTTCGGGCTGGACTCCACGACCACACCGCCGCCGACCGACCCGCCCACCACACCGCCGGCGGGCGCCTGCCGGGTGGCGTACACGACCAGCGCCTGGAACACCGGGCTCACCGCGTCCATCACGGTGACCAACACCGGCACCGCGCCGATCGACGGATGGGCGCTGGCCTTCACACTGCCGGCCGGACAGACCATCACCTCCGGCTGGAACGCCACCTTCTCCCCGACCAGTGGCGCCGTCACCGCACGCAACGTCGCCTACAACTCCACCCTGGCCCCCGGAGCCTCCACCACCCTGGGCTTCCAGGCCAACCACACCGGAAACACCGGTAATCCGGCGTCCTTCACCCTCAACGGAGCCGCCTGTCAGGTGAATTGAGATACCGGTCGTCATCCTCGCCGAACGGGCGGACACCACCGCCCCACGGACGCGCCCCGGCGCCTCGAAACGGCCGTAGGGGCAGCCGGGGCGCGGGGCGGCCGGGCTCGGTGGAGTCCGGCCGCCCCGTCCACGAACCCTTCGGCGCGGGTCAGCCGAGCTTTCCGGTGCGGGCGGACTGCCACAGGTCGACGCCGCCGTCGGTGGCGTACTCGTCGATCTCGGCCAGCTCCTCGGCGCTGAAGTCCATGCGGTCCAGCGCGGCCACGTTCTGCTCCAGCTGCTCCACCCGGGAGGCGCCGATCACCAAGGAGGTGACGCGCTCGTCGCGCAGCGCCCAGGCGAGCGCCATCTGGGCGAGGGTCTGCCCGCGGCGGGCCGCGATATCGTTCAGGGCCCGCAGCCTGCGCAGCATGTCCTCGGACAGCCAGGCGGTGTCGAAGGAGGTGCCCTGCGCGGCCCGCGAGTCCTCCGGCACGCCGTCGAGGTAGCGCCCGGTCAGCAGCCCCTGGGCCAGGGCGGTGAAACCGATGACGCCGAAGCCCTCCTCCTCCGCGGTCTCCAGCAGCCCCTCGGTCTCGATCCAGCGGTTGACCATGCTGTACGAGGGCTGGTGGATGAGCAGCGGGGTGCCCAGCTCGCGCAGGATGGCGGCCGCCTGCCGGCTGCGCTCGGCGTCGTAGGAGGAGATGCCGACGTACAGGGCCTTGCCCTGGCGGACGGCGGTGTCCAGCGCGCCCATCGTCTCCTCCAGCGGCGTGCTCGCGTCCAGCCGGTGGGAGTAGAAGACGTCGACGTAGTCCAGGCCCATGCGCTTCAGCGACTGGTCCAGCGAGGCGAGCAGGTACTTGCGGGAACCGCCGCCCTGGCCGTAGGGGCCGGGCCACATGTCCCAGCCCGCCTTGGTGGAGATCACCATCTCGTCCCGGTACGGCGCGAGGTCCTGCTTCATCAGGCGCCCGAAGTTGATCTCCGCCGAGCCGTAGGGCGGGCCGTAGTTGTTAGCCAGGTCGTGATGGGTGATGCCCAGGTCGAAGGCGCGCAGGGCGATCTCGCGCTGGGTCTCGAAGGGCCGGTCGTCGCCGAAGTTGTGCCAGTAGCCCAGGGACAGGACGGGCAGGTCGAGCCCCGAGCGGCCGGTGCGCCGGTAGCGCATGGTGCCGTCGTAACGCTCAGGATCCGCGACGTAGGTCATCGGGGGGTCTCCGGGTGGTGCGATGAAGGGGCGTCTCCCCGGGATCGAGGGGACGCCCCCACCTTGCTCCAGCATGATCCTGAAGTCCAACCGCTGCGTTCCATCGGACTCAGCGCCGGCGCTTCTGAATCGTTCGTGCGGGGCCGCGGCTCAGGAGGCGCGCGGCGGCGCGGTGAGGTGCTCGCCCAGCTGCTCCACGAGTTCGCTCATCGTGTGCCCGACGAGCCCGGCGTCGGCGTCCTCGGTGGTGATCAACGCCAGATGCGCGCCCTCGCCGGCCTCGACGATGAACAGCACCCCTCCGTAGAACTCGGTCATCGCCGAGCGGACGCCGCCGGTGCTGTCGCCGAACTCGGTGGACGCGCCGTGCGACAGCGACTGGATGCCCGCGGCGACCGCGGCGAGCTGGTCGGCCTGGTCGGGGGTGAGTTCCGGGGTGCGGCACAGCTTCAGTCCGTCCCGGGACAGCACCAGCGCGTGCCGCGCGCCCGGGGTCCGCTCCAGCAGGCCCTCCAGGAGCCAGGTGAGCTTGTCGTCGGCGGTGGTCTGGCCGGTCATGAGGTGGTTCGCCTTCCGGGTGCTCGTACGGGTGGGAGTGCGGGGAGCCGGCCGCGTCGGCGGGGTGGCGGCGTCGAGCGCGGTCCGCCGCCTCGGGGCCGGCTCGGAGACCTGGCACTCACCAGTGACACGTGTTGCCCAACTGCCGGTCACTATACGAGCCTTGGTGATCATCTTGGCAAGCCCTGGGGTGGATGTCCCTGCCGGCGCCGTTCAGCTGGGGCCTGGGCCTGGATCATCCGGCCGAAGCGGTGAGCGATGGGCGAGGCGGGGACACGGCGGATGGCGATCAGGGCCACGTCGTCGTCGAGACGCCCGCCGGTGTGGCCGAGCAGGTCGCGCTGGACGTGGTGGAGCAGGGAGTCCGGGGAACCGTCGGACCACTGGGCCGTCCGCTCGGCCAGCGGGTAGAAGACGCCGCGGCCGTCACGGGCCTCGACGGCCCCGTCGGTGTAGAGCAGCAGGGTGTCGCCGTGGCCGAAGGGCAGTACGTCGACGACGGAGCCGTCGGGGTCGGTCAGGCCGACCCCGAGCGGCGGGGCGGGAGTGAGGTCCGGCATCATCACCGATCTGTCCGGTCTCAGCAGCAGCGGCGCCACATGGCCGCAACTGGTCAGCCGCACGACCGGCTCGTCGTCCGGGATCTCCAGCAGCAGTGCGGTGACGAAGCGCTCCCCGGCCTCCTCCTCGGGTTCGAAGTCGGAGAGGTAGCGGGTGATGCTCCGCTCCAGGGAGGCGGCGAGCGAGGGCAGGGCGGCGTGGTGGTGGGCGGCCTCCCGGAAGGCGCCGAGCAGCAGGGCCGCCTCGCCGATGGCGGGCAGCCCCTTGCCGCGTACGTCGCCGATCATCACCCGGGCACCGCTGTCGGTGCGGGCGGCCGCGTAGAGATCGCCGCCGATCGACGCCTCGTCCTCCGCGGCCAGGTAGCGAGAGGCGAGCTGAAGCGGGCCGATCCGGGTGGGCAGGGGCCAGAGCAGCACCCGCTGCGCGGCTTCGGCGACCGACCGGACCTGGGCCAGCTCGCGGGAGCGGCGGTCGCGGACCGCGCACAGGGCCACGACCATCAAGGAGAGCACCGCGAGGGCGATCATCTGTACGAACACTTCCCGCGACGGCAGGATGCCCATCCGCCAGCCCGCGAACCCCTGGGCCAACACCGCGGCGGCACCGACGACCCCTGTGATCCACGGTCCCTCGAACCAGGCGGTGATCGCGGGGGCTATCACCAGCAGCGGGCCGAGCACGATATCGGAAGGGGCGACGATGTCGGACACGGTGATGAGGACGATGAGCGCGACCGGGATCAGCAACAGTATGTGACCCGACTGCCACCCCTGCGCCCGGTCGGCGAAACGCCCCTGCCAGGAACTCACGCCTACCACAGTGCACCGCTGCGGCACGGGGTGCGAGCGCAGTCACCCGGTCCACGGGCCGGTCACGCCCCCTCGGCCGGCTGCCGCGGACGTGCCCCGCGCCGTACGGCCGGGCGGCGGGCCCGCGCTGGTGAAAGCCCCTGGATGTCCCTGGCGCCCGACGCCTGTTCGGGTGGCGCCCGCCGCCCGGCGGCGGGGGATCGTGCGCGGTTCGACCCGGGGGTGGTCCGGGTGGGCGGGGGCTCCGTCGCGGTGTCGGCGATGTGGGTCCGGGGTCCGTCGTGCTTGTGTTCTTCGTCGCCGTGGCCTCGCCGGTCGGTCCGGCGTCGAGGTTCTGTTGGCCAGTTGGGCGGCCGTTGTGCCGCACCCCTGCGGCGGGGGGCGTGCGCGGTTGGGGCCGGGGGGAGGTTCGGGTGGGCGGGGGTTCCGTTGCGCTGTTGGCGATGTGGTCCGGGGGTGCGTCGTGCTTGTGTTCTTCGTCGCCGTGGCCTCGCCGGTCGGGCCGGCGTCGAGGTTCTGTCGGCCACCTGGGTGGCCACCGTGCCGGTGCCCGGCGGCTGTTGCCTGCCGCGTCCACGACCAGACAGGTCGCGCGGGTCCAAGCCCGTACGGGCTCATCGAGGCCGGGCCCTGCCCCGCGGGGTGAGGCAGACGCCCCCGGCACCTGTGGTCGCAGCAGGGGCCGGAAGGGCTGGGCGGCAGTGGACGCCGGCGTTTCGCGCGGCTGGACCAGCGATGCCCTTGGCGGTCACCGGTGCGCCCGCCGCACCGGCGACCCGGTCGGCGTGACGGCTCCGGTGGCCGGCCACTCACCCCGCCCCGGAGCGGAAGGATGCGTCGCCGGTCCGTTCACCATGCCATTGCGTCCAGCAGTGCCTCCGGGTCCGGCTCCGGGCGGCCGTCCAGGCTCAGCTCCGCCCAGATCACCTTGCCGTGCGGCACATAGCGCGTGCCCCACCGGTCCGCGAACTGCGAGACCAGGAACAGACCACGGCCGCCCTCGTCGGTGATGGCCGCGCGCCTGAGGTGCGGCGAGGTGCTGCTGCCGTCCGACACCTCGCAGATCAGCGTGCGCCCGAGCAGGATCCTGACCCGTACCGGCTCGGCGCCGTAGCGGATGGCGTTGGTCAGCAGCTCGCTGAGCACCAGTTCCGTGGCGAAGCAGGACTCCTCCAGTCCCCACTCGTGCAGCCGGCGGGTCACCTCGCCACGCACCCGGGAGACCGCCTCCACGTCCATCGGCACGTCCCAGACCGCTACCCGCGACGGATCGAGCAGCCGCGTCCGGGCGACGAGCAGAGCCACGTCGTCGCTCGGATGCTCCGGCAGCATGACCTCCATGAGCGCCTGGCAGGTCTCCTCCGGAGTCCGGTCCGCGGGCGCGACGGTCTCGGCGAGCATCGACAGCCCCTCGTCGATGTCCCGCCCGCGGTCCTCGATCAGACCGTCGGTGAACAGCACGAGCCGGCTGCCCTCCGGCAGGCTCAGCTCACCCGACTCGAACGGATGCCCGCCCACCCCCAGCGGCGGTGCCAGGGGAAGGTCCGGGAAGGTCACCCGGCCCATGGGGTCCACCACGGCCGGTACGACGTGCCCGGCGCGGGAGATGGCGCAGTGCCCTCCCACCGGGTCGTAGATGGCGTACAGGCAGGTGGCGCCCGTGACCGCGGACACCTCGCCGTCCGCGCTCGCCGTCTGGGTGTCCAGCCGCATCACCATCTCGTCCAGATGGCCGAGCAGTTCGTCGGGAGGCAGGTCCAGGGACGAGAAGTTCAGCACCGCCGTGCGCAGCCGGCCCATCGTCACCGCCGCGTGCAGTCCGTGCCCCACGACGTCGCCGACCACCAGCGCCACCCGGAATCCGGGCAGGGGGATGACGTCGAACCAGTCGCCGCCGACCCCGGACTGGGCCGGCAGATACCGCCAGGCCACCTCCAGCGCGTCCTGGTCGGGCAGGTCCCTGGGCAGCAGACTGCGCTGAAGGGTCACCGCCATCGCGTGCTCGCGGGAGTAGCGGCGCGCGTTGTCGATCGCCACCGCCGCCCGGGCCACCAGCTCCTCGGTGACCGCGACGTCCTCCTCCTCGAACCGGGCCGAGCCGGGGCCCCGCCAGAAGTTGACCATGCCGAGGAGCACGCCCCGAGCCCTGAGGGGCACGGTGATCAGCGAATGGATGCCGTGGTCGAGCACCCGGACCGCGCCCTGGGGATCCCGGGACCGCCAGTCCTGCGCGCGGTGCAGATCCGGGACCAGCACCGCCTCGCCGCGCCGCAGCGCCGCCCCCATCGACGTGTCGGCCACCACGAACTCGACGAGGTCGCCCACCGGCTGGAGCGGGCTGTGCGTGTCCGCCCCGTACAGCGCGGTGCGGCGCATCCGGGACGTCGATCCGGTGGGCTCCTCGCCGCGCAGCACGGACTCCAGCAGTTCCACGGTGACGATGTCCGCCGCCCGCGGGACGGCCACCTCGGCCAGTTCCTGAGAGGTACGCCGTACGTCCAGCGTCGTGCCGATGCGCACCCCGGCCTCGTACAGCAGCGTCAGGCGTTCCCGGGCCAGCTCGGCCCGGCCGGACAGGGCGCGCAGTTCGGTGGTGTCGCGGAAACTGGCCACCAGGCCCGGAGCGTTGCCGTGCGGGGCGGTGCGCCGGGTGTTGACCGCGAGCAGCCGGTCCCCGGCCGGGAACACCGCGTCGGACGCGACGGCGCCCGAGTTCAGCAGCCGAGTCATCTCCGGCCTCAGGCCCAGGTCCGTGACGTGCCGCTGGTCGGCGTCGTGGGGGAGGTCCAGCAGCCTGCGCGCCTCGTCGTTGGCGAGCAGGAGCCGTCCGCCGGCGTCGACGATCAGCACGCCCTCGCGCACCGCGTGCAGCACGGCGTCGTGGTGCTCGTACATGCGGGTCATCTCGGTCGGGCCGAGGCCGCGGGTCTGACGGCGCAGCCGCCGGCTGACGAGGAAGGTGCCGCCGGTCGCGAGCACCACGGCCAGCGCCGCCGCGTCCAGCACCATCGGTATCTGCTGGTCCAGCAGGTGCCCCAGGGTCTGGAACTCGATTCCCGCGGTGACGATGCCGATCACGTGCCGGCCGGCGCCCACGACGGGCACCACCGCGCGGACGGAGTCGGTGGGGCTGCCGTGGAACGTCTCGGTGAAGGTCTTGCCCGCGATGGCCCGGCCGATCTCCTGCGCCGGGGTGCCGATCAGCCGCGGCTCCGGGTCGGTGAGCCGCACGCCCCGCTTGTTCAGTACGGAGATGTAGTCGACACCGGAACTCAGCTGCGCCTTCTCCGCCGGGATCTTCAGCAGTGCCGACGGATCGGGCGACTGGAGGGCCACCGCCGTACCGGGTGCCTGCGCGAACGCCTCCGCGACGGCCAGGGAGCGCGCCTTCGCGGTGCTCTCCCCGTCGTACCGCCGCTGGAGCACCACGGCGGTGGCGGCCGCGGCGACGAGCACCAGTATGACGATCACCTGCAACAGGAAGACCTGCGCGGCCACTGTGCCGGGCCGCCAGGACGGTGGAAAACGAAGCCCGCTCGTGCTCCGGGCCGTCCAGGTCAGCGGACGGCGGCGGGCCTGATCGTCCGCCCGCCGCTCATCGAACGGCGGTTGCGCTGCCCTCCGGGGCTGGCGGGAACAACCGACCACGTTCTCATTTCTAACACCGTGCTTCCCTGCCGGGCGACCGGTTTGTTCGATCAATCCCGATTCGATCAATCTCATGGCGGCTGGGTGGTTCCGCCTAGATTTCGTCAGGCAGGGGCTGCTCCGTCCAGATCGTCTTGCCGGAGCCTGTGTACCGGGTACCCCAGCGCTGGGCGAGCTGGGCGACCAGGAACAGGCCGCGTCCGCCCTCGTCGGTGCTGCGCGCGCGCCGCAGGTGCGGGGAGGTGTGGCCGCCGTCGGAGACCTCGCAGATCAGGGTGCGCTCGTGGATGAGCCGCAGATTGATCGGCCCGTGGGCGTGGCGGATGGCGTTGGTGACCAGTTCGCTGACGATCAGCTCGGTGGTGAAGGCCAGTTCCTCGAGGTTCCACTGGGACAGCCGGTCGTTGACGTCGTCGCGCACCACGCGCACGGCCGACGGGTCGGCGGGTACGTGCCAGGACGCCACGCGGTCGGGGCTGAGGACACGCGTCCTGGCGACGAGGAAGGCGACGTCGTCGCGCGGCCGGTCCGACAGCAGGGCGCGGACCATGATGTCGCAGATCTCCTCCAGCGGCCGGTCGGGGTGGGCCAGGGCGAAGCACAGCCGCTCGATGCCGACGTCGACGTCCTGGTCCGACGCCTGGATCAGCCCGTCGGTGTAGAGGGCGACGACGCTTCCCTCCTCCAACGGGATCTCGGCCGACTCGAACGGCAGGCCGCCCAGCCCCAGGGGCGGGCCGGCGGGGATGTCGGGGAACTCCACGGGCTCGGTCAGGTGCGCGACGGCCGGGGTGGGGTGTCCGGCGCGGGCCACGACCATGGTCCGGGCGATGGGGTCGTAGATGGCGTACACACAGGTCGCGCCGGCCGCCGCCGGGCCCTCGGCGGCCGCCTCGGCCTCGTCCGACAGACGCATCACCAGGTCGTTCACGTGCGCCAGCAGTTCGTCCGGGGACTGATCCAGGTCGGCGAGCGTCTGCACGGCGGCGCGCAGCCGCCCCATGCTGGCGGCGGCGTGCAGGCCGTGCCCGATCACGTCGCCCACCACCAGCGCGACCCGGGCACTGGAGAGCGGGATGACGTCGAACCAGTCCCCACCCACCCCCGACTCCGCGTCGGCGGGGAGATAGCGGTGGGCGACCTCGACGGCGTTGTGCGGGGGCAGGTTGGGCGGCAGCAGACTGGTCTGGAGGGTGAGCGCGGCCTGGTGCTCGCGGGCGAAGCGCCGGGCGTTGTCCACGCACACGGCGGCCCGTGCCACGAGATCCTCGATCAGGAGCTGGTCGTCCTCGGTGAAGGGATCGGGGTTCTCCCACCGCAGCAGGGTCACCACGCCCATCGTGACGCCGCGGGCCCGCAGCGGCAGCACCAGGTGCGTGTGCACGCCGAACCGGTTGATCCCGGTCCACCGCACCGGGTCGTCGGGGAGCCAGGGCGTCCCCGGGCCGAGGGCCTCACGGCTGGGTTCCCCGGTGGCCAGGCAGCGGTTCTGCAGGGACCCCGGCGGGTACCGGATGGGTTCGCCGACCTCGGCGATCACCTTGGGCAGGTCCGGCCGGATGGACAGATGGGCCGCCCGGCGCAGCGTGACCGGGCCGCCCGGCGAGCGGGTGGGCGGGCCCTTCCCGGCGGTCGCGACGTCCAGGAGGTCGATGGCCACGAAGTCGGCGAGCTGCGGGACGGCGACCTCCGCGAACTCGTGGACCGTGCGGTCGAGATCCAGCGTGGTGCCGATGTGTTCGCTGGCGGCGTTCAGCAGTACCAGCCGCTCGCGGGTCGGGTCCTGGACGGTGACGTCCCGGGCGGCGTAGCAGATCCCGAGCGTCCGGCCCGCGTCGTCGTGCAGTGGGAAGAAGGAGCGCGGCCGGGTGCGCTCGCGGCCGAGCCGGCCCGTCCTGCCGTGCCGCGGCGGCGTGTGGGCGACGGTGACCTGGGGCTGCCCGGAGAGCAGCGTCCGCCGGGTGTGCCGGGTCACGACCGGCGACGGCCTGCCCTCGTCGGCGCCGGTCGGGGTGGTGCGGATCGCCGCGGTACCGATAGGGACTGTGCCGGTCGCCTTGGTGCCTGCGCGGGCGGTGCCGGGCGCGTGCGTTTCGGGAGGGGTGCCGGCCGGGGCGCCTGCCCCGAGGATCAGCCAGTCGCGGCGGCCGTCGGCGGCGAGCAGCGGGCACACGCGCACGATGAGTCGCACCGCGTGACCCGCGCGGTGGCGGACCGTCACCTGCGCGTTCCCGGCGCGGTCGCTCCGGCGCAGCCGGGACATCGCGGCGGTCGGGTCGCGGCCGCGCAGCAGCGCCCGAGCGGGATGCCGTACGACGTCGGCGGCGGAGTAGCCGAGCAGGTTCTGGGCCCCCTGGCTCCAGTAGGTGATCAGCCCGTCGGCGTCGACGACCGCCACCGCCGTGGTCGTGGTGAGCGGATCGCCCGGACTGCCGCCGCTCACGCCGTTGACGCCCATGCCTTCACCCTCATCCACGGGCAGGACCCCCACCGGCCATGTTGCCATCGGGGGCGGTGTCCCGCCGCCCGGGAAACGGGCAGCTTAGGAGGGGGTCGATGCAGGCGGGACGGGCAACGCGAGGAGAAGAGCGACGCGGGCGGGACGGGCGGAGCGGGGAGGTGGGCGACGCGGGCCGGACGGGCGGAGCGGGCAGCGCGAGCGGGTCGGTCCGCGGGGCCGGTTACGCTCCCGCGGCCAGTGCCTTCAGCGGCTCGTCGGTCAGCCGGTACACCGTCCACTCGTCCTGCGGGCGTGCCCCCAGGGCCTCGTAGAAGCCGATCGCCGGCCGGTTCCAGTTCAGGACCGACCACTCCAGGCGTTCGTACCCGCGCTCGACGCACACCCGGGCCAGCTCCGTCAGCAGGGCCCGGCCGTACCCGCCGCCGCGGGCCTCCGGGCGGACGTAGAGGTCCTCCAGGTAGATGCCGTGCACGCCCCGCCAGGTGGAGAAGTTGAGGAACCACAGGGCGAAGCCCACCGCTTCGCCGTCCTCGTCCTGCGCGATGTGCGCGAACGCCGCGGGGTGCTCGCCGAACAGTGCCTCGGCGAGCTGCCGCGGTGTCGCCCGTACCTCGGCCAGGGCCTTCTCGTACTCGGCCAGTTCGCAGATCAGGGCGTGGATGACGGGGACGTCGGCGGGGGTCGCGGTGCGGATCATGGGCGCAGTCTCACACACCGCGTCCCGCCGACGGACAACGGGTGCGGATCAGACCGCGGGCGCGGGGTAGGTCGGGTACTCCACCCCGGAGACGTGCTGGACGACGCGGATGACCTGGCAGGAGTAGCCGAACTCGTTGTCGTACCAGAGGTAGAGGATCGCGTTGTCGCCCTCGACCTTGGTGGCGCCGGCGTCGACGATCGAGGCGTGGCGCGAGCCGATGAAGTCGCTGGAGACCGCGTCGGGGGCGCTGGTGAAGTCGATCTGGCGCTTGAGCGGCGAGGTCAGCGACACGTTGCGCAGGTAGTCCAGGACCTCCTCGCGGCTGGTCTCGCGCGCCAGTTGGAGGTTGAGGATCGCGATCGAGACGTCCGGGACCGGCACGCGGATCGAGCTGCCGGTGATCTTCGCCGTGAGGTCGGGCAGCGCCTTGGCCACGGCGGAGGCGGCGCCGGTCTCGGTGATGACCATGTTGAGCGGCGCGGAGCGGCCGCGGCGCTCGGCCTTGTGGTAGTTGTCCAGCAGGTTCTGGTCGTTGGTGAACGAGTGGACGGTCTCCACGTGGCCGCGCAGCACGCCGTACTCGTCGTCCATCGCCTTCAGCGGCGGGACGATCGCGTTGGTGGTGCAGGAGGCGCAGGACAGGATCTGCTCGTCCGGCTTGATGGTGTCGTGGTTGACGCCGTGGACGATGTTGGGGACGTCGCCCTTGCCCGGCGCGGTCAGCACGACCTTGTCGATGCCGGGGCGCAGGTGCTTGGACAGCCCCTCGCGGTCGCGCCACTTGCCGGTGTTGTCGATGAGGATGGCGTCCTTGATGCCGTACGCCGTGTAGTCCACCGACGTCGGGTCGTCGGCGTAGATCACCTTGATCTCGTTGCCGTTGGCGACGATCGTGCTGTTCGCCTCGTCGACGGTGATGGTGCCCTGGAACTGGCCGTGGATGGAGTCGCGGCGCAGCAGCGAGGCGCGCTTGACGATGTCCTGCTCGCCGCCTCCGCGCACGACGATGGCGCGCAGGCGCAGGCCGTTGCCGGAGCCGGCCTTCTCGATGAGCAGGCGGGCCACGAGCCGGCCGATGCGGCCGAAGCCGTAGAGGACGACGTCGCGCCCCTCGCGGCACTCGATCTTGTTGGCGCCGGTGGCGCCGGCGACGGCCTCGGCGGTGAACTCCTCCACCGACAGGCCGCGGTCGTCCTCGCGGTACGTCGCGGCCAGCATGCCGATGTCTATCTGGGACGGCCCGAGGTCGAGCGTGGCCAGGGCCCGCAGGAAGGGGAGCGTCTCGGTGACGGACAGCTCCTGACCGGCGATCTGACGGGCGAACCGGTGGGTCTTGAGGATGCTCACCACCGACTTGTTCACCAGGGAGCGGCTGTGGAGGAGGACGGTGACGTCCCGCTCCCGGTGCAGCTTCCCGATCATCGGGATCATCGACTCCGCGATCTCTTCGCGGTGCTTCCAGTTGGTGAACGAGTCGTCGTTGACAGTCACAGATCTATCTTTCGAGCTAGGCGGCGCTCATATGCTAACCCCATGGGTTGTCGATCATGACAGTGGGCCGTACCCGCTGTCGTGCGGGGTACGGCCCACGGTCGGGATTTCCTCTTGTGGTCGGTGGATACGGGCCCTCCGTCGTGGCGTGGTGGGCGCCGGTGTCCCCGGGTCACCGGTGGTGTGGCGGGTGGGTCGGGTCACCGGCGGGTGCGGCGGGTGAGTCCGACGGTCAGCCCCATGGCGGCGAGCCCCAGCAGGGCCGTGATCGCGCCCAGCCAGCAGTTGTTCCAGATGACGCCGGCGCGGGAGCCGTGGGCCGCGGGCACGACCCAGGGGGAGATGACCAGCCACACGCCGAGCGGGGCGAGGAGCCATGCCAGGCGGAACATGCGCTCGGGGGCCAGGGTGAGGCCGAGGCCGATCAGGGCGACCGTGATGCCGATGATCAGGTTGTTGACGGTGAGGCTGGGCTGGGCGGCGAAGTGCACCACCCACGGCGAAATCGCGGCGTAGACACCGGCCAGCACGATCAGCCCCTCGATGACGATCGCCCGGTTGCTGGCGGCCGTACGCTCGAGGCGTTCTCGCATCTCGGCGATCTCCGGGTGCGAGCTCATTCCGGTGGAGTGCTGCGGATACGACATCACTGCCGTCTCCTCTCCATGAGGTTGCCAGTGTGGAGTTCTCCTATAAGGCAATGTCCCCCTTATGGGGGGTTTATATGCGCTTGCCCGTCTTCTTGCGGTGAGTTACGTCACAGTGCGCGCCCAGGGCGGGGAGTGCGCATCCATCTGTCAATCTTGTCGGGTGTGCGTCAATAGGGCGCCGCTGACGTGCAGGGATGACCCGGGGAGGGCGAGTGACGGGGCCAGAGGTACCCGACGAGTATCTGACGGGGTACGCGCAGATCCTGGCCGACGTCTGTGCCACCGGACGCCGCCTGACCCGGGACGAGCTGGACCTGCTGCGCGCCCAGGGGGAGCGGGCGGCGGAGGCCGGTCACGGACTGCGCAGGCTCGTCCGCCGGCACCTCTCCGAGGCGAGGGACTTCGCGCCCGCGCTGGCGTCCGCCGGCGTCGAACAGGTCCTCACCGCGGTGGAGCAGGCCGTCGACGCGTTCGCCGAGGGCCACGACCGGGCGCAGAAGCTCGCCATGCGCAAGGAGGAGGCCGCCCGCCGGGAGTTCATCGACGACCTGCTCTACGGCCGCAGCGACCTCGGGCGGCTGGGCGAACGCGCGGAACGCTACGGACTGCTGTTCTCCCGCGCCCACGCCGTGGCCGTCGCCCAGGGCGGCGAGCCCGTCGACGACACGCACCCGGCCGCCCGGTACGTCGAGACCGAGGTGGTCACCCGGTTCGGCGACCGGCGCATCCTGCTCACCACCAAGGACGGCCGGCTCATCTGTATCGCCCCGGGCGACCAGGACGACGTCCTGGCGTTCTTCGCCAAGCAGGCGTACGCCTCCACCGAGGGCGGCCGGGTCGCCATCGGACGCCCCCACCCGGGCGCCGGGGGAGTGGTCCACTCCTACGAGGAGGCCCTCAACGCCCTGGAACTCGCGGACCGGCTGGACCTCCAGGAGCCCGTCCTGCGGTCCTCCGACCTCCTGGTGTATCCGGTCCTGACCCGGGACCGGGAGGCCATGGCCGACCTGGTCCGCGACACGCTGGGCCCGCTGACGACCGCCCGCGGCGGCGCCCAGCCGCTCCTGGACACCCTGATCGCCTACTTCGACGCCGGCTGCACGGCCGCGGAGGCGGCCCGCCGCCTCAACCTCAGCGTGCGCGCCTTCACCTACCGCCTGGAGCGCATCCACAAGCTGACCGGAGCCGACCCGGCCGACCCCGTGCACCGCTACACCCTCCAGACCGCCGTGATCGGCGCGCGCCTCCTCGGCTGGCCCACCGCCGAGCTCTGAGGGGCCGCGGCCGAGGAGCGCCGTCCGCCCGGCGGCGGCGCCGTTCACTCCACTGCCCGTACACAACGAGCGGTGCTCCCGGACCGGTGTGAGCCTGGTGAAGGGATTCGGTGGGTACGTCGCGCCGCCGTGGCCCGGAGGACCACGCGTCCTCCTCCCCGGCCGGTCCGGCCGGTACCGCGACGTCCGTCCCGGCATGCCGCGGCCTCCGGGCCGCCGCCTGCGACCGACTCCCCCACCGACTCCACGGGAGGCCGACGACATGACGACCCAAGGCGGTACCACTGAAGTCAGCCGGGAGCCTGCGACGCCCCAGGAGCGTGCGGGTTTCGACGAGATCACCATCCTCTGGATCTCCGAAGGCATGAGCTGCGACGGCGACACCGTCTCGCTGACCGCCGCCGACCAGCCCTCCATCGAGGACGTGGTGCTGGGGCTGATCCCCGGTCTGCCGAAGGTGAACCTGGTCAACAAGGTGCTCTCGCCGAGCCTGGGCGGCGAGGACTTCCTCGCCCCGTACCGGGCCGCGGTACGCGGTGAGCTGACCCCGTTCATCCTCGTCATCGAGGGTTCGGTCCCGAACCAGCGGATCATCGACGGGGACGGCTACTGGACGTCGTTCGGCAACGACCCGGACACCGGCGAACCGCAGACGCTGAACTGGTGGATCGACCAGCTCGCTCCCCGGGCCTGGGCCGTGGTCGCGGCCGGCACCTGCGCCACCTACGGCGGCATCCACGCGATGGCGGGGAACCCGACGGGCTGCATGGGGCTGGCCGACTACCTGGGCTGGGACTTCAAGGCGGAGAGCGGCCTGCCGGTGGTGAACGTGCCCGGCTGCCCGATCCAGCCGGAGAACTTCATGGAGACCCTGATCTGGGTGCTCTACCACGCGGCGGGGACGGCGCCGGCGCCGCCGCTGGACGACATGCTGCGCCCGCAGTGGCTGTTCGGGAAGACGGTGCACGAGGGCTGCGACCGGGGCTCGTACTACGAGCAGGCGAGCTTCGCCATGGACTACAACTCTCCCAAGTGCCTGGTGAAGACGGGCTGCTGGGGTCCGGTCGTGAACTGCAACGTGCCCAAGCGCGGCTGGATGGCGGGCATCGGCGGCTGCCCCAACGTCGGCGGCATCTGCATCGGCTGCACCATGCCGGGCTTCCCCGACGCGTTCATGCCGTTCATGGACGAGCCGCCCGGCGGCACCCTGTCGTCGATGCTGGTCAAACCCTACGGGGCGGTCATCCGGCGACTGCGCGGCCTGACGAACGACATGGTGAACCACGAGCCCAAGTGGCGCCACAACAAACGCAAACTGACCAGCGGTTTCGACCCGCACTGGCGTCCCTGAGGGCGTGGGCGGCGCACATTCCGCCGCCGCGCCGACCGGCGGCAAGCCCGCTCTCCCAGCCCGCAGCGAGGAACGAGGTTCAGACCGAGATGGCGACTACCGAGGTGCGTCGGGCGGGGCGTAAGCCCGCTCAGATCGTGGACATGTCCTGGGATCCGATCACACGGATCATCGGGAACCTGGG
>NZ_JBSFJL010000058.1:0-24794 GCF_053598035.1 Streptomyces sp. NPDC001204
AGCATGTACCCACCGATGCCGTACCCGAGCAGCACCAAGATCGCGGACACCACCAGCAATGCCCGCCATCGAACACCGCGCGGCGACCACACACCCGCTCCCGTCATCGCCTCCCCCCAGTGTCCTGCGCTGGGCCAGCTGGTCGGGTTCCGTACCCGGGGAGCAGCGCGGGTCCGCGTGAGGCGCCGCCAGGCGCCGGGTTTTGCAACAAGGGTTGCACCTATAGGTGCGTTATCTGTTGCGACAGGTGCTGCGCCTACTGCGGCGCGATCCGGCGGATCGTTCCCGTGTCCGTACAGGTCACCACGCGGTTTCCGTGTGGTCGGGCCGCTGACATCCCCGGCCGCTTTCGCTCCTGTCCCTTGGCTGGAGTGTAGGAAGAAGAGACGGGGCGGGCCGGCCGGGGGATACAACTCGGCCGCTTGTGACATGGAAGGGAGAAGCCCTCTGTGGAATCAACGTCCTCTGGGCATTCCGGCACTCGGGGAGTTCACCGGTTGCACACCTTCACAGGGCTGCCTCGGCGAACACAGATGATCGATCGCCCCTCGCGCTGGCCGGAAGTGCCACCCTACGGGGGGCAGCTCACGGACGTCATCCCAACCTGACCGTCGTCGCCCGTGGCCAGCTGTCCCGAGTCTTCGCCCAGGTAGAGGCAGCACTGCGCCTGCGGGCTATCCAGCCTGCCCTGGGACCTGCACACTTCGAGGGCCGCACCTGGAGAGGCTGGCACCACCACGTCACAGCGTTGCTGCACCCGCCGCGGCGCCGCGACCGGCCTCAGCCCCGCCGCCTCGTCGCCTCTCCGGCCTTCACGTCGGCCGCGTACCGATCCACGTACTCCTGGCCCGAGAGCCGCAAGACTTCGTACGTGATCTCGTCGGTGACGGCCCGCAGCACCGTCTTGTGGTGCGCCATCCCCGCAAAGCGCGAGAAGTCCAGCGGCTGCCCGAAACGGATCGTGACCGGCCGGAGCCTGGGCAGGAAACGTCCCGGAGGCCAGATCTCGAAAGTCCCCACCATCGCGCACGGAATCACCGGAACCTGCGCAGCCAGCGCCATCACCGCCACCCCGACCTTGCCCTTGTACAGCCGGCCGTCGGGGGAACGCGTGCCCTCCGGATAGATCGCGAGCAACTCTCCCTTCGCCAGTACCCCCAGCCCCTCCCGAAGGGCCGCCTGCCCCGCGGCCCTGCCCGACCTGTCGATTGAAATCTGCCCGGCACCGCGGAGAACGAGCGCGGTCAGTCGGCCCGTGAGGCCCGGCGTCGTGAAGTACTCCGCCTTGGTCAGGAACGTGATGCGCCGCTTCAGGACCGCGGGCATGAGGAGGGGGTCTGCGAAGGACAGGTGATTCCCGGCAACGATCGCCGCGCCCTTGGCCGGAATGTGCTCGAGTCCCTCGGCCCGCGGCCGGAACAGCAGCCGCAGCAACGGCCCCAGAAGTACGTACTTGAGCACGTAATAGAACACGGGCGGCTCCCCACTGCCGATTCGGCTTCCCGGTATGTCTGTGCCGGGCCGGCAGGCCAGATTCCGGGCCCCGGAACACCCAGCCGGCCCACTGCTCACGGCATGATCCACACGGCCCACGTTTGACACCTCCTCGGGCCGGAGTCATCTGGCCGGGGCCCAGCCGACGCCGGGTCTGCTCGATCCGCACCCCAAGGACTGAGGATCTGGTGCATCTGCTCGGTGGCCGCCATCCGGTACTGGGCCAGCACCGTCAGCGCCAGCCGGTCGCCACTGCCCGCGTCCACGTCCATCCATCATCCGCCCGCTTCCTTCGCACGATGCGGCGGCGCCGGCCTGCCCGGCGCCGCGTCTACGAGTCAGACCAGCCGACGACCCCGACCACACCACCGACCAGGAAGACCCGACCACGGTCACGAAGCGACAACACAGCCCCCAACCAGGCCCACCGCCGACAACCCGTCCGACAACTGTCCGCGCGCGGCCGCGGGAGCGAGTGTGGGCGCTGCCGCGGCGCTGCCCACTCCTCCCGCGATGCCCGCTGAGCTGGCCGCGCGCATCCTTGGAACGCGGCCGTCGAATGCAAGCTCGTCGCCGAACTGCACGAGGTGTACGGCCTGCGCGCACCCGGGACCGCTCGACAGCGTGCCGCACTGTATCTCGCTGAGTGGACCGAGGGGCGCGGCCTGAACGTCGCGAAACCGGCCTCCGCGGTCACTCTCATGCTCAGCGTGCGAGTGAGAAAAGAACTGCGCCGCCGGCTCATCGGCCTCACCGTCCGCAGGATGCCCATGCTGACGCTCTTTATGGTCGGCGCGGTCATCGGCGCCTCGCTGAACCGCTACGACACCGCACGGCTCGTCCGGCGCATCCGTGCCGACCCGCGCGCGTCAGGTGCCGTGGGAGGCGCTGCCGGGACAGGAGCCGGGAGCCGCGGCTGCCGGCTCCGGAGTCACCGCCCCGCCGAAGCACTGATTGGGCATGTCCGAAGAGCGACGCGTGGTGGAGCTTGCGCCGTCCTCGACGAGCGGCGGCCGGCGAGTGGTGCGGGTGCACACCGACGCGGTTCTCGGAATCGGGGCGAAGGAGGCAGCGCAGTCAGCCACCTTGACCTGCCAGCTGCCCATCGTGGTCATCGGAGCCAGCCCCCTCGGCCTGGCCGCCCCTGCCTCATTGAACGCGGCATTGAACCGCTGGTCCTGGAAGTCGGTCCCGCCGCCGGCGCCGCCGTACGCGACTGGGCGCACGCCTGTTCTCCCCCGGGGCCGAGATCACCGACCCGGCCGCCGAGATGCTGCTGTCCCCGACAGGCTGGGTGCGCCCCGATGTGACGACGTGCCCTACCGGCGGCGACTGGGCCGAGCAGTACCTCCAGCCGCTCGTCGACGTCCTGGGCGGCTAGGTCTGTTACGGCATCACGGTGGGCCGGCGTCGCCCGCGCAGGCCGTGACCGCATCGTCGACTCCGGCCGGGACGAGCAGTTCTCCACCGTGCACGTCCGGCTGCCTGACGTCCGCGAGGAACGTACCGCCGCGCCCGCCCGAGGGCGGCGTCTGACAGCGCACGCCTGATCAACGACCACCGCATCACCACCGTCGAGTTCAGCGGCCTGGACCTCGCCCGCGTCATTGTCGCCGTCAACCCCGCCGGCGGAGAGTCCGCCATCAGGGACGAAACCGGCATCATCGGCCTCGCCCGCGGCTACGACCACGACCTGTCCGTCCCCGAAGACCGCTCCGGATCCATGGGCGCGAACGACTGGGGCCTCACCGCCTGTCATCTCGCCCTCGCCCTCAAGGCACCGACGCGATCGTGGTCGAGTCCAACTACGGCGGCGACATGGCCCCCTCAGGTCCTCTCCCAGGCGTGGGAGCAGCTGCGCCGCGAAGACACCCGTCCAAGGCCAGCTCATGTCCCGCGTCCTCGAAGTCACCGCCAAGGTAGGCATACGCCTGCGCGCCGAACCGATCGCCCCGCTCTACGACCCAGGGCCTCGTCCACCACGTCGGAACCCACGTGCAGCTGGAGGACCAGATGGTCACCTGGGCCGTCGGCTTGGACAGCCCCGACCGCGTGGACGCCGCCGTGCACGGATTGACCGAACTCGCCGACCTCGACCAGCTCGTCGGCGTCGCCGGACACATCCACGACGACTGCCTCGGCGGACACCGATAACCCCCGGAAACGGCCCCATAAAGGCCAACGGCTCGCGCGCGGCGTCATCACCGGACGAGGTGCCGGTGCGATCGCCGGGACCAGCGCGCGCCCAGCAGCACGAGGTCGGCCACGAAGACCACCACGCCGATGATCAGGAGGTAGAACAAACCCTTCAGCACCACGCCGACGAGCCCCAGGACGGTCGCGACGAGGATCAGGAACAGGAAGAGCGCCAACAAGGGTGACCACTTCCTCCGGCCGGGCCGTCAGCCGCGCGCGAGACGGCGTCCGCGGTCGGCGCCGGGCTCGTAGGGCCGGTCGTAGTGTTTGAAGATCTCTTCTTCCCGGTGCAGCGGCAGGACGTCGTCCGTGCCGATCGATGGTGCCTTCCTCACGATCCCTCTCGAGTGCGCCACCCGCACGTATCCGGGCCCCAGCGTCGCCTCGTCGAGGGGGACGAAGACGAGCCGGTGCCGGGTCGGCAGCCCGGTGCGGACGGTGGCCATGGACGGCGCGTCCGTGGTGGTGTCCACGTAGACCGCTTCCAGGGCCCCGATCTTGCGGCCCTTGGGATCGATCACGTCGCGGTTGCGCCACTCGCGGATATCGGCTGAATGGATCATGCCTCGCTCCTTGCAGCCCGCAGTGAACTCCGCGTGTGCCACTGTACTCCGATGAGCTTGACCTGGTCTTTTCCCCGGCTGCTACACCCTCTCGGCCCATGTCGATCAGGGGGAAAGTCGCCGCCTCAGCCCTCGTGTGCGCGGCCGTTGTTGCCGGCGCCATCCTGCTGTGGCCCACGCCGGACACTCGAGGACGACGGCAGGACGCGCAGCGACGCACTGTGCCAGACCCTGTAGGACCGCAAGCCCGCCGCCGAACGGCACGACCTGCGGTACGCGATGTGGATGCACGGTTGCGCAGACGCCCCCACCCCGTAGCCGAGTGCCTCGGTAGTAGCCTGCGGGCATCGTTCAGGCTCGGACGCTGGGGGGCCAGCACGTGATCGTCATGACACGGCGAACTGGTGGATGCCCTCGCCCGTGCCGGCGGCGCCGGAAGAAGGCAGCCGCATCGCAGGTCAGGGCGCACCGGAGCAGGGAGAAGACCAGCCGCCTGGTAGTGCTCCGATCGCGGTTGCCGGCCGCGCCGTACCCAGATGCCTGGCCTCCGCGGAGTGATCCACGAGGGCGTCTGCGCCCAATCGGATCCGGTACAGGATCACCTGATGGCGTCTCCTGGGAAGCGGCGTGCCCGTCTGGCTTCTATACCTGGCTGCATGAGCGAGAGCGGCGAGAGGCTTTACCACCCGGGCGAGGTCGTGCCGAGGTCGGGAATCTACGAGTGCGACTGCGGGCAGGGCCATGAGTACAGCACCGACGTGAAGGGCCACCGGTTCCCGCCGCTGCACGAGGCGTGCAGCGACAGCGGATGGAAACTGAAGACGCCCTCGCACCCAAGCGCCTGATCCCGATGGCGTCGGCGATCCGCCAGAGCAACGCAACCGGATCACAGAGCCGCGGGATGCGTGAACCCTGTGAGGCTACGCCCTGAGGAGTGCGTTCGTGGGTACTCGGTCAGCCCTCACCGGGCGCCTTGCGGGGTGAGCGGCTGGGTTGTGAAGGGGAGCGTGTGGGATGGATGATCGAATCACCGATGTATGGGGACCCCGGCTGCCGTTCGCCCGGTAGGGTGCCCCGACCGAGTGGTGACCGCCTCCGGCAGGCCCTTGAGTCCGATGCCCGCCGCAGGCCGAGCACGTCTTTGCAGCCGTCCATGTCGACGCCGACGGCGAGGTGGACCGGCTTGGGACCACGGAGGGGTCAACGGCCCCGCGGGCCGCCGCGCCCGGCCCATGTCCGTGGCCCAGGTCCGCGGCGCACGGCAGGTGCGGTGGGGCTCCGGTCGGGTACCGGAGCGGTGGACGGCATCGCAGGACCTGACGAAGGGAGGCGTCATGGTTCAGCACGTACGCGACATCATGACCAGCGAACTCGTGACGGTCGAACCGCTGATGTCGGTGACGACAGTGGCCCAGAAGATGCGCGACGAGGACATCGGGGTCGTCCTGGTGACCGAGGGCGACGAACTGCGCGGCCTGGTCACCGACCGTGACCTGGTGGTGCGCGCGCTTGCGGAGGGCGGCGACCCGGACCAGCGCACCGTCGCCTCCGCGTGCAGCGGCGATCTCTTCACCGTGACCCCCGACGAGGAACTCGACCACGCGGTGAGGCTGATGCGGGAGCACGCCGTGCGCCGTGTGCCGGTCGTCGACCACGGTCACCCCGTGGGGATCATCTCCATCGGTGACCTGGCCATTGAACACGACCCCGGGTCCGCGCTCGGTGACATCAGCGCGGCGCAGCCCAACGAGTAGCCCATCCAGACGAACCGCTTGGGGCGCCGGAGCCTGGCGCCGCTGTCCCCGTGCTCGTCCGTGACCACATCGAGCGCCTGACCCCGACAAAACAACCAGCCGCGCGTCTACCTCCTGAGCGAGGAGGCCGCTGCTGTGGTCGGTGTGTCCCCGGCCGCTGGGACCCGGTGGTTCCGGCAACGTGGGGGCATGCCGTCGTTTGATCTTGCTCCGCTCGCGGGGCGGTATCTGTCGTTTCATGAGCGTGAAGAGATAGCCCTGCTGCGAGCACAAGGAGCCGGAGTCCGTGAGATCGGGTGCCGGTTGGGCCGTGCTCCATCGACGATCTCCCGCGAGCTTCGTCGCAACGCGGCGACCCGTGGGGGCAAGCTGGACTACCGCGCCTCGGTCGCCTCCGTTCTCCGCCCGCCACCGGTACCCGGTCTTCCGCCCGATCCCGAGCTGCTTGCACGCCTCCACGGTTCCCACCCCGGCCGCCAGCAGACGCCAGTACTCGGCCTCGAGCTCCAGCCTGCGCTTACGTCCCCGCCTTGCCATCAACACACCCCTAATGATCAAGGAATGTTGCGACAAGCGTTAGAACCCAAGGACTGCCCGGGGGTCAGTTTTCAGGCAGCGTCGACAAGCGCCATCCGGTCACCGCCGCCTGCGTCCACGTCTGCCATCCTCGGTCCGCCCCCCTTCGCACGGTGCGGCGCCTTCCTGCCAGGCGCTGCGCATAGGAGCCAGACCAGCTGACGACCCCGACCGCACCACCGATCATGAGGACCCGACCACGGTCACGATGCGACAACACCGCCCTGGACCAGGCCGATATCCCCGCCGACAACTCATCCGACAACTGTCCGCGCCTGACCGCGCCCTGGGCGGCGTATCAGCAGGTCACCACGCCTGCCGGGCCGTGGTCGGGAGCCCGACATCCCCCTATGTGCCTCTCGCAGCCGTCCCCGGAACAGGAAAGAAGGAGGGTGGGGCGGGCTGTGGCTGGCGGCCGGCGCGGCCGGGGGATCGGGCGCCCTCGGGCCCTGGGTGAGAGCTTGGCTGGCCGCGGCTACCTTTACCTGGGCCACTGCTGGCGGACCACGGCGTCGAGCCCGGCCGGCTTGAGCCAGCGCCGGCCAGTCCGTACTGGCGCGAGGTGATGGCCCGGACCGGCCGCCGCCAGGCGGGCGTGCTCGGTCTGCGGTTCGCCCTGCCTGACCACCCGGGTCACCGACACCGGCCGCGGCCGCTCTGGGTGGGCCTGTGTCGCGATCACCCTCGCCGTGTGGTGGCCGTCCTCCGGCATGTCGATGACCCTGGAGGGGATCCTGGCTGACCTGGGGGAGGTGCTGGCCGAGCTGGGGGTGCCTGTCGCCGTTGCGGGTCTACACCGATCAGGAGGGCTGGTGCGATGAGACTCAGTGATGAGCCGCAGCGCTACTACCTGACCCTGACCGTCGGCGTTCGGATCGTGCTGCAGGGCTGGTGGGCCAGTGAGGCGACGGCGCGTTGGAAGTTCTCCGGTTGGGTCGGCGAGTACGGCAATCTGCACGACGCGAAGATCACGCTGACCGACGAGGAGACGGGCCAGACGCTGGCCAGCTGGCCGTAGCGTGTCGGCTGTCGGCTGTCGGCTGTCGGCTGTCGGCTGGCTGGGGCTGCGGGCCCCTTCGTTGATGTGTGACCGCTGCCACGGCGGGTGCGTTGCCCCGGTTCGCTTGGCAGCGTGAACGGGACCCGGCACGAGACACCGGGGAGCAACGAGCAGGAGCTCTTGGATGCGGACTGCCCTGACACGGATGCTGGCGCCTGGGGGAGACAAGCATCCAGCCAGCCGGAAGTGAAGGATGCGGACATGCGCGTCCGCCCCGGCTCCAGTCAGGGCAGCCGCGATTGAGACATCATCAGACTACGAGGGCTGCCACCAGATGGCACCGCGGCACGCCCTCAGGCCGGTTCCGCCAGGTGCGCCGGTGGGGCTGGCTCGGAGCAGGCAGCTTGCCCCACCGGTTGGTGTCCCGGTCTCCTGCCCGGCGGCGCTGTCACGTCCGGGGCCGGACTCGGGTTGCCTCTGGCAACCCGGCTTGCATCGCCGTGAGCAGTCAGTCGCGGACGATGTTTTGTGCCTGCGGGCCTTTCTGGCCCTGGACGATGTCGAAGGTGACGTGCTCGCCTTCGTTCAGCTGACGGTAGCCGCCCCCGCCCTGGATTTCGGAGTAGTGGGCGAAGACGTCCGGGCCTCCGTTGTCCTGGGCGATGAAGCCATAGCCCTTTTCGGCGTTGAACCACTTCACGGTGCCGCTGGCCATCCTGCTATTCCTTCGTTCATGCCCGGGAACAGCCCTTGATCGCGGGCATGCTCCGGCTCTCGTAACACAGAGGGCCACCAGCCGTTCTACCCCGCACCGCCCGCTCCATCCGGCCGGGACACACGCGTACGAGCGGCTCAAGCGCCGGGAGTGCGCCAGGGCGTCGGCAATGGAGTTCTGGCGCTGTGAGTAGGGACTACAGACGGACGACGATCAAGGCGATGTCGTCGTCTCCGCCGCCGCTGACGCCGAGGCGGGACAGCAGGGTGTCAGCGAGGTGTTCAGGGCTGAGGTCGGGGTTGTTCGACGACGGCTTTGACCGCGGTGGTGGCCAGAGCTCCATCCACCGAGCGGGCTGGATGTGGCAGCGAACACCGCCCAGTAGTCGATATGCGGTGCTGCCGCGTGCTCTGCCCTGCCGTCGGTGGCGGCCACGGCCCGGCGGCGGACAGTGAGTGTGTGCCGCCCCTGCGCCACCTCCCGCAGCAGCTCATTCTGCCGCGTCCCCGGCCGGTTCGCCTGTGCGCCGGATCCGATCGAGGGATTAAACCTCCTGAGCAGCTCGCCCGATTGCGGGCGGAGCGACGTCACCATAGCTTCGGCGCGTCGGGATCATCCCAAAAAGCCAACATCATCCCTTATGTTGGCTTCCCTGTGGCATCGAAATGGAGCATTCATGTCGGTGATGACCGGTACCCCGCCCCTGCAGCAGTTCGGCCAGCAGGCCGGCGGTCAGCAGCAGCTCGCGCAGGTGGTCCAGCAGGCGATCCAGCAGGCGTGTCAGCAGGCGAGCCAGCAGGTCGCGCAGCGTATGCAGCAGACGCTGCAGCAGATCCAGCAGGTCCAGCAGCAGCTGCAGCAGCAGGGCATGTCCCACCAGGCCCACCCGTACCTGGCTGTCGCGCTGCACCACACGCTGCACGAGGGCGTCCGGCAGGCTGTGGAGCAGTCCGTGCAGCAGGCGCTGCCGACTGCGATCGTGACGCTGCTCCAGCAGAGCCAGCAGAGCCAGCAGGGCCAGCAGGGCCAGCAGCAGTGGGGTGGCGGCTTCGGCCAGCCGTCGTTCGGTCAGCAGCCGTTCGGCCAGCCGTACCCGCAGCAGTACCAGCAGCCCGGCTTCGGCTTTGGCCAGATGGGTCAGCCCTTCGGTATCGGCTGACCTTAGGCGGCCCCGCTGTGCGGTGTGCCCTGGGAGCGATTCCCGGGCACACCGCACAGCCGTGGAAGCGCGAGCCGCCCGTCATCCGGATCAGAAGCACAAATAACCGATGTAGGCGTGGTGAAGGTGGACGTGATGGTCAAGGACAGGCCCGGAAACAAGCCCGGAAGCAACCGCGAGAGGGAATCCGAGGGCGCGGGGGCCGGCGGGCCAGGCCGCGAGGAGGAGGCGGCGCCAGGCAGGAAGGGCGCGCCGTCACTGATCGCGGTGCAGCCGCGCCGACAGCGGTTCATGGTGGCCCCGCTGCCGCAGCATCTGCTCCCGCCGGGAGTGCCTGAACTCGGCATGGACGCGGTGTGTGACCGGCTGGAGAGGATGCCCGAGGTCACGGTGGTCCGCAGACTCACCCCGTCAAAGAAGCTGCAGTCGGCGGGAGTGCAGTCCTCCTGCCCCGAACTCGTGGTCGTCGAGGCGGCCGAGGCCCAGGTGCCGGCGATGCGGACGCTGCACGTGCACATCGAGCCGGACCTGCCGCTGTCCGCAACCGGCTCCGCCGCCATGCCGGCCGCAGGGATGCTGCCGCTGCGCGACCCGGGGCTGGTCACGCTGCAGGAGGAGCCCGTGGAGATCTCGGTGCGCGTCTGCGGCCCAGACGGTGAACCGCTGGCCGGCGCGGGCGTGTTCCTGATCGGGGCTGCCTGGCCGAGCCAGGGCATCACCGCCGCCGACGGGAGGGTCACCATCACCCTGGCGACCGAGACCGCACAGTCCCTCCAGTCCCTGTACGTCCGCCCAGCGGGTGGTTACACCGACCGCTGGATCCACCGCCCCGACCTGTCGGAGACCCAGGACAACCTCGTCACCCTCACCCCGCTGGCCAAGGTCTATCCGGAACTGGAGCAGCGGCAGAGTTACGGCTGGGGCCAGCAGGCCATGCGGCTGGACCGGCTGCCCCCCACGTTCCGCGCCTTCGGCATCAAGATCGCGCTCATCGGTACGGGCGTCAGCACCGACCACCCCGACCTGCAGCAGCGGGTACGCTCCGGCGCCGACCTCGTGCGCGGCACGAAGGACGGCTGGACCCACGACCCACTCGGCACCACTACCCACGCGGCCGGCATCATCGCGGGCGCGGACACAGGTAAGGGCATCATCGGCATCGCCGTCGACGCCGAACTCGACGTCTGCCAGGTGATGCCCGACGGCCACTTCAGCGACCTGATCGCCGCCATGGACCACTGCATCGAGCGCGAGGCCGACATCGCCCACATCCAGGTGGCCGCCCCGTACCCCTCGGCGCTGGTCTCCCGCAAACTCGCCGACGCCACCGCCGCGGGCATCGCCTGCATCGCCCCGGCAGGCGACACCGGCGGACCGGTCGCCTTCCCCGCCTCGCTGCCCACCGTCTTCGCCGTGGGCGCCCTGGGCGCCTTCGGCACCTACCCACCCGACACCTCCCAAGCCACCCACACAGGGCCGCAGCTGACACCGGAAGGGCTGTTCGCCGCGCCGTTCAGCTGCCACGGCCCCGCAGTGAACGCGACCGCCCCCGGCGTGTCAGTCCTCTCATGCGCCCCACAGGGCGGCTACACGGCCCTCGACGGCACGATCACGGCCTCCGCCCACGTCGTGGGCCTGGCCGCCCTCGTTCTCGCCCACCACGAGGACTTCCACGGCCAGCTGCTGCCCCACGGCCCCGGCCGCGTGCAGCACCTGTTCGAGATCATCGCCGCCAGCTGCCGCCCACTGGCGGCGCCGGGAACACTGGACGCGGCCCGCACCGGACGTGGCCTGCCCGACGCCCTCATCGCCCTCGGCCTGGCCCCCGGCATGCAGCTGGCCCCGGCCCTGTCACCCTTCGCCCCCTCCATGACCGGGTAGGTTCCTCCCGCGGCCTGCAAAGCCGGATGGCACCCGCCCCCGCGGCAGGGCGGGTGCCATCCGGCTCCAGCGGACGTTCCAGTACGGCCGCGTCGCGTCGACTTCGACGCACGTGAACCCAGGGTGCGCCTGGTGCTCGGCGCTGGTGCCCACCGGGTAGACGGCCACGGTGTCGGACCAGTGGAAGCCGTGCTCATCGATGTGATCGCCGCGATGCTGCGCTGCTCGGATGCACTGGCGCGGGCGCTCGTCGTGGCCGAAGTGCTGCGCGGCGCACTCGGCCACGACGAGCAGCCCGGACTCGTCCATGCCGTCCCCGTCGGCGGGCTGCGGTTTCTGACCAGAGCGAACGACGTGACCGGCCACGGCCGCAGAGTCGTCCAGGAGGTCAGGCCGCTCGGAGCCTGCGGCTCGCACAAGGAACATGGTGGAGCTATGGGCGGCCTCCCATCGGTCCGCGAGCCGGGAGGCCCGGCCGGCGGCTGCCTGGGCCCGGCTCTCGGCGCCGTCGGCCCAGACGACGCGGGTGGCGCCGTCGTGGCCGTGGACGGACAGCATTACGTCGAGGCTGTCCCACATGGCAGTCGACGGCCGCTCACGCCAGCGGAGGACCACCGTGCCGTCCGGCCACTGCACACCATCGGCTACATCCCCAACCCCAGAGAGGCCCGTGATGTCCCGGTCACGGCGGAGGACGAACAGGCGGGGTGCCGGGCCGCCTCGGGGTCGTGCGGTGTGCGACATGGGGGTGTCCTTCAGTGCGTGGGATGGTCGGGTTCGCCGGGACTGAGGATGCCGATAGTCCGACAGTCTCCAGGTTGCGGCGTCGCTCGCGGCGTTCCTCGCGTACTTCGAAGAGGCGCGAGTAGGCCAGGTAGACGAGGGCGGCGACAGTGAGCAGGTGGATGACCATGGCGAAGGCCCGCGCTGGCCTTTCTGATCAAGTCCGTGGCGACCGGCGACCGGCGAGCCGCGTGCTGGGGGCGCAACTGCTCATGTAGCCGCGAACGTCATCCCGGCAGCCGATCCATGCGTCGCGAGACGTCCACCGGCAGCGGGTGCACCCTCGCCCAACGGAACTGCGTGTTCTTCGGGCGACGGGCTGCGGGGTCATGGGCGGGTGGCTGGCGTCAGGCGTAGGGGGTGGAGGCTCTCGTAGCGAGTGCGCATCACGTCCGCGAACTGCCGGGGCCGGGCGGGGCCTCGCAGCCACGAGTGCTCGGCGCAGCAGGGCCTGGCGCTCCTGGCGGTGCATGGTGGGCGATCTGGTGACCGTGACGGCCATCTCCGACCGGGCGCCGGGCTCGGCGGGCCCAGGCCAGGGCGACCAGTGCCTCAAGAATGAGGGAGGCCTGGTGATGGGCGCCTTCGGCGCTCAGGCGCAGTTCTGTGGTGGGCGGTGCGGCCCACCACATCGCGGCCGGGTCGGCGACGGCATCGGGCAACGAGCCGGGGCCGAACGGATTGACACCTGCCGCCGTCCGGGAAAAGGTGAAGCGGCAATCAAGGGGGATGGCATGGCAGAGAGTGACTATCAGCGGGTTTGCGCCCGTGTCGTACGTGCTGGCCCTTACACGGCCCACGTCGCTATCCCTGCCTTTGTCGCTGGACAGATCACCATCTCCGTGCAGACCTTTGACCTGATGAGCGCCACCGGGTTGTCCCACCAGCAACTCGCAGGGGTCGAACTGATGGTCACGGCAAACGTGTCAGCGGTCGTGGACACCGACGTCGACCCGCGTGGATGGCAGTTGCTCGCCACCGCCGACGAACACCCGACCGTATCCCGCTCGGCGTTACCTGCCGTGGCCGTGTAGCCGCGACCTGGTCGTTCACGGTCCGCGAACCACACGGGCGGCGCTCGACCGACTCACGGATCGCGCGGTGAGGTGACGGCCACCGCGCTGGCGAGGTCGGCCCTGCGGATGAGGCAGGCCGTGCCGCCGACCACGACTGCCTGCCGTATGTCGCGCAGCACCCCGGGGTCTGGTCCTTCGGTGGCGGTGAGCCGGGCGCGGTGGAAGCGTCTCTGTCCGTGGCGGCATCGGCGTGTGTTCGCAGAGGCTGGCGGGTGGCCGACGGCGGCTTTCGCACCGGACAGTTCCCATGCCTTGCAGTCGTTTCGGTTGCCGGGCAGGGGCTGACCGACCGTGACTACGAGGCGGGTGTCGGCGTCGATGATCACCTGATGGTTGGTGGAATACCGGTAGTTCTTGGACTGCTCGGCCACCGTGTGGTCACGGGTGGGCACCAGGGTGCCGTCCACGATGAGGACGGTGTCCTTGCGGAACCGCCGACGCGGCCGAAGCGCGAGGAGGGGCCCAAGATGGTTGATGACGCGGTCAGCCGCGGACTTCGAGGCTCCGAAGAGAGGACCGAGCTGACGCAGCGTCAAGTTCGTCCGCCAGTAGGCCGCGACCAACAGCACTCGGTCGTCCAATGGCAGGCTCCACGGCCGACCCCGCCGGACCGCGTCCGCTCCGTCGCGACGAAGTGCATTCACCAGCTTGCGGAAACTGCGCGGGCTCAGCCCGGTGAACGGTGCTATCCAAGACGACTCAGACGCCGTGATCACTCCAGCCACACGAAGATCATCACATCCTGCGAGCCCTATGAGGACGCTGAGACAGCCGCCCGAACACGATCCAACCGCAGCCGGTTCTCCTCCAGCCACTCCGAAGCGACGTCGATCGGTACACGCACCGCAATCTGCGTCGACGGCGAGTCGTGCACAGCCACCTCCACCGGGTCATCGGGAACCACGTCCAACCACGCGGTGCGGTCACCGGCCGGCCACTCGGCCCCCTCTTCAGCCTGAAGGGCATCGAGGCAACGCTCCCACTCGTCCAGAACCTCATGCGATACCTGCAGGCCGACCCGCCCGTTGACGAAGCCGCTCTTCAGAACGATTTCGGCTGGGTAGTACCGCTCTTCGCCCACCGTCCGAGGCGCACCGCATCTCACCTCAACCGCGACGCTTTGGACCGTATCTGCGAACCGGAAGAGCTCGAACGTCTGCACTCCGTCAACCACAGTTGCCTCTTGAACACTTGATGGACCAGATCGCTGTTGATCCTCTCCCACGCACCGACCAGGACGACAGCTTCGGCCTGACATGCGGGACAACCTCAACGCCAAGGGCCTGTTGGACATTTACCAGGACGGCGTGTTCGTGCTGGAGGGTGGCCAACTGCTCCTGCAGCGCTGTGATGTCACCGCTGATGCGTTCTTGCTCCTTGAGGTTGTTCTCAAGGTCCGTGGCTACTTGAGCGGCGTACTGCGTTGCCAGGCCGGTAGTTGCCGTTTCGGTCTTGGACATGAGAGTTGTCACTCCTTCCGGGTCTGCAGTCCGGTTGCCGCAGGTCAATAGACGTACGCGAATCCGGACGCGTGTGCCGTTTAGAACTCCTAACGTAATGACGCTTCTTGCCTTGAAATGTTGGCGTCTGATGGAGCGTTAGCCTTCATGTGAGAAAGGGTGAGCAGCTTCCGTGGATCGTGTCCGATGAGCTGTGGGCGCGGATCGAGCCGTTGCTGCCGGTGGTGCCGCGCCGTCCGGATCACCCAGGGCGCAAGCGTCTGGACGCCGGAAAGTGCTGTCGGGCATCCATGCTGCGTACGGGGGTGGCATGCGACGAGGACGCTTTCACGACCGCCGCGCTCGAACACCTGCAGCGGACATCGCCCCGGGGACTGCGGAAGTTCTTCGGCAAGCGGTAGCCGGGCGAGGAAGGGTCCACCGCGTCGGCCCTGATCGTCGCAGTGGCGGGTGGCCCGATTGTCGGCGCGCACGATCGGCTGCTGCTGTTCAGGCACGTCGGCCTGGTGCCCGTAGATTTGCTCCGTTGACCAAGCGAGGGGGAGGCAATCCCATGGCAAGAACGATGACAGAGAAGGTCGAACTCCGGCTCACGGACGCGAAGTTGCCTGGTGAGCGGGTGCTCTACGGGGTACTGGCCTTCCGGGTCGGCGGGGTCCGCACGACGATGATCGGCGGCGCGGCCGGTCTCGCCGGGTCGGCCGGTGCTGCCACGATGGCCGTGATCACCTCGCGCGGACGGGCGGCGGCGCCGGATGTGCCGCTCCGGCTGCCCGGCCGGATCATCATCGCGTTGACCGACCAGCGGCTGCTCGTTTTCTCGGTCGGTGGGGTCATAGTGGGCAAACCCGGCAAGATACTGCATTCCTTCGCGCTCGATCAAGTCGCCTGGGTCGGTGAGCCGGAACTGATCCCCGGCGCTGCGCAGGCGCTTCGCGTCCAGATCGGCGTGGCCGGGGTGGGCGTTTTGGCCTTCGAGCACCCGAGGCTGCAAGTGACCGAGGGGCGCAACATGATCAAGCGCCTGGTCCAGGAGCTGCCGCAGTCGCCGGCGGCTTGGAACTTCTAACGAAGTGGGAGGTTCCTCAGTCGTCGCCAGCAGATGATGCTGCAGGCCAGGCTGAGGAACGCTTCGTGGATGTCGTCGCGTATCTCCCAGCGGATGCGTAATCGGCGGAACCAGTGCAGCAGCGCGAAGCTCTGCTCGACGACCCACCGGTGGACACCCAGTCCTGAGCCGTGTTCGGTGCCGCGGCGGGCGATGGCGGGAATGATGCCGACCGCCCGGACCTGCTTGCGGTACTTGTCGTGGTCGTAGCCGCGGTCGGCGTAGAGCGTGTCCGGTCGACGGCGTGGTCGTCCGCGTCGGCCGCGCACCGGTGGAACGGCCTCGATCAGCGGCATGAGCTGGGTGACGTCGTTGCGGTTGCCGCCGGTCAGTAACACTGCCAGCGGGATGCCGTGCGCTTCGGTGACCAGATGGTGTTTGGAGCCTGTTCGGGCACGGTCGACCGGGCTCGGTCCGGTTTGGGCCGCCCTTCATGGCCCGCACGTGAGAGCCGTCGATCACCGCCCTCGACCAGTCCAGGGCGCCGGCGGCGTGCAGATCGGCCAACAGTGACTCGTGCAGACGCAGCCAGACACCCGCGTCGTTCCAGTCACGCAGGCGCCGCCAGCACGTCATGCCGGAGCCGAAGCCCAGCTCCTGCGGTAGGAATTCCCACGAAATGCCGGTGTACAGCACGAACAGGATGCCCGACAGCACTTTCCGGTCGTCCAGACGCTTGCGCCCTGGGTGATCCGGACGGCGCGGCACCACCGGCAGCAACGGCTCGATCCGCGCCCACAGCTCATCGGACACGATCCACGGAAGCTGCTCTCCCTTTCTCACATGAAGGCTAACGCTCCATCAGACGCCAACATTTCAAGGCAAGAAGCGTCATTACGTTAGGAGTTCTTAGGCGGGGGTGTGGAGGCTGCAGCAGTTTGATGTACGGATGGTGTCCATGGGCAGTGGACGCCCGATGACGCCAATGAGTACCTCGCCCTCCCGAATGCCCGGAATCTCGGCGACATGGCGGACGGCCCGGCCGCCCACCCACCCGAGTCCACCGACTCCGCCGCGACCTTGGGCTGACGACCGCATCCGCAGCCTGATCTCGACTTCGCCACGAAAGTCAGTGATCAGTACTTCGCCGGGATCGGGCGCCGCGCGGGCCGGGACTGGAGCTCAGGCACAAGGTGTAGTTCGTGCGCAAGTCGGACGGGGAATTCCGCCCGGCGGTCGGGCCGGTCGCTCAGGACTGCAAGAATGGCCGGGTCAGCCGTTCGGCGTACAGCGGCGGGCGCGTCGCGTGCCCCGGAGCTTATGCCTCCGACAAATGGGAAGCCCTCAGCCATGACCTCCCAGCGCAGCTCCGGGGAGCGCACTGCTTTCGTCCACCAGCTCAAGGTCGCTCTGGTGGGGACGAAACCTCCGGTGTGGCGGCGGCTGGTGGTGCCTTCGGACATCGCCCTGGGGTCGCTGCACGACGTGATCCAGGTGGCGTTCGGCTGGGAGGGCATGCACCTGCACGCCTTCGAGGACCGCGCCGGCGGACGGTACGCCCCTCCGGAGGACCTCGACATCCCGGTCTTCGACGAGGAGGAGGCCGGCCTCGCGGATGTCCTGCCGGGCACCGGCGACCGCATGGACTACACGTACGACTTCGGCGACGACTGGCTGCACCGGATCACGGTGGAGGCGGTGCGCCCCGCCCGGGAGGGTGAAGGGGAGCACGCGGTGTGCGCGGGCGGGCGCCGGGCCCTGCCGCCCGCCGAGGACCTCGGCGGTGTGTGGGGGCTGGCCGGGCTGCTGGAGCGGTACGCGGACGGGGAGCGGCCGAGCCCCACGCTTGTCCGGCACGGCGGTGAGGAGTGGGCGGAGTACGACGGCCTGCACGACGAGGTGCTGGCGGGCCTGTACGAGGAGGGCTTCGACCCGGTCGCCTTCGACCCCGCCGAGCTCACCGGGGAGCTCGCGCAGGTGCCGCTACGTCGGGCGGTGGGCACGAAGCGGAAGAGGCACGGCGGGCCGGGTGGGCGCCAGGTTCCGCCGGGAAGGTACCGGTGCGAGTGCGGTGGTCTGCACCCGCTGCCCGCAGGCGCGGGGCCGGTCGCCGAAGACGACGGGCCGGACGACGAGGTATCGCTGTCCGATGTCCTGGGCGCCGTGGGCTTGCAGTTGCCGGCCGTGCGGCTGCCTGGCGAGGCGGAGCTGGCCCGCGCGGTGCGCGAGGTGCCCGCTTTCATGGCGGCCGTGCGGCTCGGGCACTGGTGCGGCGGCGGTCGGGAACTGACCCCGAAGGGGGTGTTGCGGCCGAAGCTCGCCCGGCAGGCCGTGGAGGAGGCCGAGCTGTGGCGCGTCGACCCCGACGGGTGGGGTGATGCCGAGGAGCGGGCCGCGTGGCTGGCGAAGGTCCGCAGCGCGGCTGACATGGAGCCGCTGGCTCTGCCCTGGGACTGGGCGCTGGACTGTGGCTTCGTCGAGGTGGAGGGCAACCGGGCGTACGCCGGCGACGAACTGCCGGACCAGGACGATGACGCGGCGCTCCTGTCTGCCTGGCAGGAAGCGGTGGCGGGCGCGGCGGTCGAACTCTCCCTCTCCTTCCCTGCGTTGGACGAGTTGCCGGGCGGGCTGCAGCCGTTGCGGGAGCTGGTCGAGGAAGCCCCGCCGCTGGTGTTCTTGATGCTGATCGCGGCATACGGGCTGCCCGATGGGGAGTGGCTGGCCGTCGACGGCTTCCTCACCGACGGCATGGAAGGGCTGCCCGAAGGCCCGGCCCGGCGGCTGGTCTCGGCGCTCCTCATCGGCCAATATCACGACACCGCCGGGACTCTGGAGCTGTTCGGCGCCGCCGAACGTGAGGGCCACGAGCCTCCGCCGACGGACGCCCTGCTCGCTCTGCTGTTTGACGGGCCCGACGGCGGCATGCGGGGCACGCCGTCCGTCGGCCGCTTCCGGCTCACCCCGCTGGGCCGCTCCGGCCTGCGCGCGCTGCTGGTGGCGGCGGGCGTCCCGGCACCGGTGATCGGCTCACTCGCCCAGGCGGACGCCCGCGCACTGCTGGCCGCGCTCCCTGCGTACCCCTCCGAGACGGACGTGGCGGCGGAGGTGGCGGGCTGGCTGGCGGCTCGCCCCGCGGCGGACGCGGCTGTCCAGGTGGTGGACGCCTGCGACGGCACGGAGCCGGCCGACGCCCTGCGCCGCCTGCAGGCCCCGCGAGTGCTGGCCGCCGTACTGGAGGCGGACCGCACCGGGCGGGCGAAGGCGGTACTGCGCAAGGCCGCCCTCTCGAAGGTCACCGGCTGTGCTCACGCGGCGGCTTCCATGTTGCGCCGGATCGGCGAGCCTGCCGAGGGGGAGGACGCGTGGGGCCTGGAGTGGATGCTGGTGGACGGCGCGCTGCCGTTCGTCGCGGCGGGCGAGCAATTGCTACGCGAACAACTGCTGGCAGGTCCCGAGGAGGGCCGGCGTTGGCTCGAGCAGCTGGCCGAGCGCGCCGACGACCTGTGGCGGGCCGGCCACCCGCACGCCGGCGAGGTGCTCGGCGCGCTGGCGGATGCCGTCAAGCCCGTCGACAAGGCCCTGGCCAAGCGGCTGCGGAAGGCCGCGTTCAAGGCGGGGAACGCCAAGTGAGCCTGCTCGTGAGGGAGACCGGCGCCGAAGCTGTACCGCTCGTCGATCCCGCTGCTACCGCCTGGGCCCGCGAGCGCCTCGTCGCCGGCGGCTGGGCGGCCGTGTTCGCCCCGGCCGAGCCGGGACAGCCTGCCCGGCTCGGCCGTCTGGTGCTCTACCGGTCCGCTGCCGACGCCTGCCGCGTGCCCGCCCAGGCCGCCGCGCCCGAGGCGGTGGAGCGGGTCCGGCTGCCGCTGGTCCTGCCGCACGGCGGCGGGGTGCGCACCCGCACCGTCGATGGGTGGGCGCTCGATCCCGGTGGCGCGCTCGCCCTCCTGCTCGACCTGCCCGGGACCGGGGTCCATCCCTCGCTCCTCGCGTGGGCAGCCGTCGCCCGGCTCGCCCTTCGGCTGCTGGGCGAGGGGCGCCTGTATCCGGCGCTGACCTCCGACACGTACACCACCTGGCGCTTCGGACCGCCCGGTGCGAAGGGCAAGCGGGACCTGGACGCGCTGGCCGCCGCCCTGCCGCCGTACGCCCACAACCTCCCCGCGCCCCCGGCGGACGACCAGACCGTACGAGTCGCCGAACCGGCTGCTCTGGTACGGGAGTTCTGCGACGCGCTCGCGGACGCTCTGCCGCGTACCCCGGCCGCCGGCTGGGCCGTGCCCGGCAACCCGTACGCCAACCGTGCGACCGCCCTGTATCCACGCCTGGCCCAGTGGGCGGCCGAAACCGCGGCCGAGCGGGCCGCGCAGATCAGTGTGGAACTGCGGGTCGAGCCCCCGGCCGGGCGGCGCCGTGTCTTCCACACGGTGCTGCAGCTGCGGACCGCGGCCGACCCGTCCCTGGTCCTGGACGCCGCAGAGTTGTGGGCCGACCCGCACCGCGCACAGCACCTGCTCGGTCCGCGCGCCGAGGAAGAAGCGCTGCTCGCGCTGCGCCGCGCGGCCCGCGCCTGGCAACCGCTGGCTCGCCTGCTCGCCGAGGCCGCCCCCAGCGTGCTGCGGCTCGATGACGAGGAGGCCATGGAGCTGCTGGGGGACGCCACCGACACATTGCGTTCGGCGGGCGTGCGGGTGCACTGGCCGCGTGAGCTGGTCAAGTCCCTCGAAGCGCACGCGGAGATCGGGGCGGCGACCGCGCCCGGCGCGACCGTGGACACTCTGCTGGGCCGCGATGCCCTGCTCGACTTCTCCTGGCATGTCGCGCTCGGCGGCAAGAGGCTCACCGAGGCCGAGCTCGACCAACTCGCTGAGGCTCGCCGCCCGCTGGTCAAGCTGCGCGACCAGTGGGTGGTCGCCGACCCGAAACTCGTGGCCCGCCTCAAACGGCGGCGCGACCGCGAACTCGACCCGCTGGACGCCCTCCAGGCGGTGCTGACCGGGGAGGTGGAGTGGGACGGTGAGCGCGTCGCGGTGGAGGCGGCCGGCGCCTTCGGTGAGCTGGTGGCCCGGCTGCGCGCCCCCGAGGGCCGCGCCCTCGTCCGGGCGCCGGAGGGCCTGCCCGCCACCCTGCGCGGTTACCAGCAGCGGGGCCTTGCCTGGCTGGCGGACATGACCCGCCTGAGCCTCGGCGGCATCCTCGCCGACGACATGGGCCTCGGCAAGACCGTCACGCTGCTCGCCCTCCATCTGCACCGCCAGGAGCAGCCCGACACCGCGGGTCCCACCCTCGTGGTCTGCCCGGCCTCGCTGCTCGGCAACTGGCAGCGCGAGGCCGCCCGCTTCGCCCCCGCCGTGCCGGTACGCCGCTACCACGGCGGCGAGCGCACCCTGGACCACCTTGCCGGTAACGAACTCGTCCTGGTCACCTACGGCGTGCTGCGCCGCGACCGGGAGCGGCTCGCCGCCGTGAAGTGGTCGCTGGTGGCCGCCGACGAGGCCCAGCACGTCAAGAACCCGTACGCCACCACCGCCCGCGAACTGCGCGCCCTGCCCGCCCGAGCCCGCGTCGCGCTCACCGGCACCCCGGTGGAGAACAACCTTTCCGAGCTGTGGGCACTGCTCGACTGGACCACACCCGGGCTGCTCGGCCCGCTGTCCGCCTTCCGTGACCGTTTCGCCAAAGCCATCGAGCGCGGCGCGCTGGGCATGGACGATGACGCGGAGACCGCCGATCAGGCCCGGCAGGCCGCCGAGCAACTCACCCGTCTCACCCGCCCGTTCCTGCTGCGCCGCCGCAAGTCCGACCCTGGGATCGCCCCCGAGCTGCCGGTCAAGACCGAGACCGACCACCCCGTCGCGCTCACCCGCGAGCAGGCCGCCCTGTACGAGGCGCAGGTACGCGAGGCCATGGCCCTCATCGAGAAGGCGGACGGCATCGCCCGCCGCGGCCTGGTGCTCAAACTCCTCACCGCGCTCAAGCAGATCTGCAACCACCCCGCCCACTACCTGCGCGAGGCCGGCCCACTGCCCGGCCGCTCCGGCAAGCTGGAACTCCTCGACGAACTGCTCGACACGGTGGTGGCCGAAGGCGAGGGCGCCCTGGTCTTCACGCAGTACACGCAGATGGGCAAGCTCCTTCAGCGGCACTTCGCCGACCGCGGTGTCCGCGCCCGCTACCTGCACGGCGCCACCGCCGTCCCCCGGCGCGAGGAGATGGTCGCCGCCTTCCAGCAGGGCGAGTTCCCCGTCTTCCTGCTCTCCCTGAAGGCCGCCGGTACCGGCCTCAACCTCACCCGCGCCACCCACGTGATCCACTACGACCGCTGGTGGAACCCCGCCGTCGAGGACCAGGCCACCGACCGTGCCTACCGCATCGGCCAGTACCGCCCTGTCCAGGTCCACCGGCTCACCACGCAGGGCACGGTCGAGGACAGGGTCGCCCGCCTGCTCGGTGCCAAGCGCGCCCTCGCGGACCAGGTCATCGCCTCCGGTGAGGCCGCCCTGACCGAACTCTCCGACGCCGACCTCGCCGAACTCGTCGCACTCTCCAAGGAGTTCGAGGCATGACCCCCGCCCGCAAGGCACCCCGTACCGGCAGCCGCGCCTTCGCCGCCACCTGGTGGGGGCAGGCCTGGGTGGACGCCCTGGAGGCCTCCACCCTCGATTCCGGCCGCCTCTCCCGCGGCCGCACCTACGCCCGCAAGGGCATGGTCGGCCCGGTCACCGTCACCCCCGGAGTGCTGCACGCCGAGGTCGAGGGCAGCGCCCCCTGGCCGTACGACGCCGCGGTGCACCTGCGCGTCCTGACCGACGCCCAGTGGGACACCCTCCTCGACGCCATCGCCGCCCACGCCGGCCGCACCGCCTCCCTCCTCGACGGCGAGATGCCCGCCGACCTCGTCGACGACGCCCGCACCGCCGGCATCCCCCTGCTGCCCGAGCCGAGCGAACTCGACCCCGAGTGCTCCTGCCCCGACTGGGGCTACCCCTGCAAGCACGCCGCCGCCCTGTGCTACGCCACCGCCGCCCACCTCGATGACGACCCCTTCTGGCTCTTCACCCTCCGCGGCCGCACCAAGGACGCCGTCCTCGCCGCGCTGCGCACCCGGCGCCAGGCCCGCACAGGCGCCGCGCCGGAAACCGGCGGCACGCCCCGCGGCCGGGGCGTGCCCGCCCGCGACGCGTTCGCCTCCTTCGACGGCGTCTTCACCCCGCCCGCCCCACAGACCGAGGGAACCGAGAGCCCGCCCGCCGACCCCGCCGACCCCGGGTCGGTCCCTTCCCCCCTCACGACCACGCCCCCACCCGACGCCCCCTTCACCCTCGACGACCTCGAAGCCCTCACCCGGGACACCGCTCAGCGCGCCCGCGCCCTTGCCGCCGGACACACCGCCTCCCTCACCTGCACCCCGCTCGACGACGCCGTACGCCTCGCCGCGAGCGGCGTCGGCGAGCACTGGTTCCATCAACTCGTACGCTCCACCGGCCTGCCTCCATTCGACTTCGCCCGCCTGGTCCGCGCCCAGCGCCACGGCGGACCGGCCGGCGTCGCCGTCGCCCGCGCACCCCTCACCCCCGACCCCGCTGCCATGGCCGCGGCCCGCGCCGCCCTCAGCGACCCCGACAACGCCGACAACGCGGAGACCGAGGACGACACCGCGGGCACCGTGCGGGTACGCGTCTGGCGCAACCGTCTCACCGCCGATGACGAGGGCGTCCAGATCCGCCTCGGCCCCGACAACCGATGGCATCCCTACCTCCGCGAAGGACGCGGCTCCACCACCCGATGGTGGCCCTGTGCCCCCGCCACAGCCGACCCCGTCGCCGCTCTCGTCGCGGCCCGTACCGCCGCCACGCGGCACTGACGGATTAAGACCGACCGGGGCGCCCGAAGGAGGACACGATGACGACCGCCCGGGACGCGCTCCCGCCCTGGATGCTGCCGTCTCGGCCGAGTGGTTGGGAGGCCGATGACCTCGACAACGCACCCGACCTCCCACGACACACCGAGCTGATCGATGGAGCGCTGATCTTCATGGTGTCCTCGCAGCGGTCCCCAGGATCGCGCACCGTCGATCCCCGCGACAACGGAGGCCTCGGCTCCGCATATGCAGAGAAGCCCGCCCGCCCCCTGCACTGAGCGCGGGGACGGGCGGGCCTGCGTCGGCCTTACGGCTTCACGCGCACGACCTGCGGCTCGTGGTCGCTGGTCTGGTCGGCGAACACGGAGTTGATGTGCACCACGTCGTAGCTGACGTGCTTCATCGCCGGGTTGACCAGGATGTGGTCGAGCACCTGCGAGTTGTCCTGGTACACGTAGGAGTAACGCTCGGCCTGTGGCAGCGTGTTCACCAGGTCGGTGAGCTGCTTGCCGTTGCCGGTGAGGGTCTGGACCGCCGGCGAGAACTGGAAGTCGTTCAGGTCACCGAGGACGACCAGGTTCGCCTTCGGGTCGGCGGCAAGCAGCTCCTTGATGAAGGCGTTCTCCACGGCCGCCTGCTGCGTCCGCTGCACACCTCGGAGCTGCGGGTGGGCACCTGGAAGCGGCTGTCGACACCCTGGTCGCCGAGCTTGGAGGCGAAGTGGTTGGCGATCACGAAGAGCTTCTTGCCGTGGAAGGTGAACTCGCCGACCAGCGGCTTGCGGCTGGAGTTCCAGGCCGAGTTGGTGGGGTCGATGCGGCCGGGGGAGACGGTCAGCGCGGTCTTGTCGCCCTTGCCGGTGATGCCCACGGGGTGGTGGAGGTGCCTCCGGGACGGTCGGTGAAGCTGACTCGCTTCGGGTTGAAGAGGTACGCGGTGCGGATGTTGCCGCCCGGCTGGCCGCCGTCCTTGTCGTTCTCCGGGTTGATCTGCCGCCACTCGTACGTGATCGCCAGTGGTATCAGCCGCTTGCGCAGCGGAGCAGCGCGGTGCTTCGCAGGGCGGATCGTTTCATCGCTGGAATGCGACACGGGAAGGGGCTCCTTGGTAATTGGGAAAGGGTGAGGGCGCGTTAGCCTCGCTGTTTCGGTTGGCGTCGGCTGATCTGGGGTGATCCATGTGCCGGGGGGCGCGGGGCTGCCGTCGGATGTTGGGCATGGCGGGGTCCCGG
>NZ_JBSFJL010000059.1:0-23968 GCF_053598035.1 Streptomyces sp. NPDC001204
CCCCGACGGCACCCTGGAGTTCACCGGACGCGCCGACGAACAAGTCAAGATCCGCGGCTTCCGCATCGAACTCGGCGAGATCGAGACCGTACTCGGCCGGCACGAGACCGTGGGCCAGGCGGTCGTCGTCGTCCGGGAGAACGAGGAGGGCGCGAAGAGCCTGGTCGCCTACGTGGCACCGGCGGACGGTGCGACGGTCGAGGTGCCCCGGCTGCGTGACGCGCTTGCCACGCGGCTGCCCGACCACATGATGCCCGCCGCGTTCGTCGTGCTCGACAAGCTGCCGCTCACCCCACACGGCAAGCTCGACCGCAAGGCCCTGCCCGCCCCCGACTTCAGCCCCACGGACTGGACGGGGCCGCGCACGCCGCAGGAGGAGATCCTGTGCGGCCTGTTCGCCGAGGTGCTCGGGCTGGAGACGGTCGGCGTGCACGACAGCTTCTTCGAGGTCGGCGGCGACAGCATCATGTCGATGCGGCTGGTCACCAAGGTCCGCGCCACGTTCGGAGTACGGCTGAGCATCCGCACCATCTTCGAGGCGCCCACCGTCGCGGAGCTGGCCGGCCGGCTCGCGGGTGACACCGAAGGGGACACCCTCGACGTGCTGCTGCCGCTGCGGACCACGGGCGACAGGGCACCCCTGTTCTGCGTGCACCCGGCGGGTGGCCTGAGCTGGGTCTACTCGGGCCTGATGAAGCACATCGGTGCGGACCGCCCGCTCTACGGCATCCAGGCCCGGGGGCTCGCCGATCCGTCGGCGACCCTGCCGCGCAGCATCGAGGAGATGGCGGCGGACTATGTCGCCCAGGTGCGCGGCGTCCAGCCGAACGGCCCCTACCACCTGCTCGGCTGGTCGCTGGGCAGTCTGGTGGTCCACGCCATGGCCACCCAGCTGCGGGCCGCGGGCGAGGAGGTCGGGCTGCTCGCCAATCTCGACCAGTACCCCATCGACCGCGGTGACCCGGAGCCGGAGCGCCTGCCCGACCAGCAGGACGCACTGCGGATCATGCTGGACTTCGTCGGCCACGACATGGACAGCCTGGGCGACGAACCGCTCGAGTACGCGATGGTGGCCGAGGTGCTGAGGGAGCGTCAGAGCGTGTTCGCCAACCTCGACGAGTCCGCGATCGCCGCGCTGGCCAATGTCTTCGCGAACAGCCGCACCCTGATCGGCGGTTTCGAGCCGCAGCCGCTCGACAGCGACGTGCTGGTCCTCGTCGCCGAGCCGGACGAGACGGTGCCCGCCGCGGAACTCGCGGAACGGGCCGAACGCTGGCGGCCGTTCGTCACTGGAAAAATTGAATACAGGGTGGTGCGTTGTACCCACGCGCATATGATGCAGGCGGAACCGGCCGCTGAAATCGGCCGCGTACTCGCCGAAAAGCTCGGGGAAAGCAAGTAGTCGGAGCCCGTATCGACCGAACGGTTCAGGCCCGGGGAAAAGGGATTCCTTTTCCCCGGGCCTGAACCGGATGCCTCCTCGGTCGAACATCCCGCTGCAATCCCCCACACCGCCGCAATCCCCTTTCGCAGCCACGACGAATGGTGGAAACATGACTGCGCAGACGATGTCGACACCGGACGATGTCTCCACGGTCGATCTGACCGATCCCAGAACGTTCGAGGAGAACGACCTCCGCGAATACTGGCGCCGATTGCGCACCACGCGACCGCTCCACTGGCACCCGCCCACCGGCGACGCACCGGGTTTCTGGGTGCTCAGCCGGTACGCGGACGTCATGGCGCTGTACAAGGACAACAAGCGACTCACCTCCGAACGGGGCAACGTGCTGGTCACGCTGCTCGCCGGGGGCGACTCCGCCGCGGGCAGGATGCTCGCCGTCACCGACGGCGCACGGCACCGGAATCTGCGCAACGTGCTGCTCAAGGCCTTCTCCCCGCAGGCCCTCAAGCCCATCACCGACCGGGTCCACGCCAACACGACCCGCCTGGTGGTGGAGGCCGTCCGGCGTGGCGAGTGCGACTTCGCCACCGACGTCGCCGAGCACATCCCGATGAACACCATCTCCGACCTGCTCGGAGTGCCCACCGCGGACCGTGAGTTCCTGCTGAACCTCAACAAGTCAGCGCTCAGTTCGAACGAGGAGGGCCAGTCGGCGACCGACGCCTGGCTCGCCCGCAACGAGATCCTTCTGTACTTCAACGAGCTGGTCGCCGAACGCCGGGCGAAGCCGACCGAGGACGTGATCAGCGTTCTCGCCAACAGCACCGTGAACGGCGAGCCGTTGAGCGAGGAGGTCATCGTCCTCAACTGCTACAGCCTGATCCTCGGCGGCGACGAGACCAGCCGGCTGTCCATGATCGACGCGGTGCGGACCTTCACCCGGCACCCGGACCAGTGGCAGTTGCTCCGCGACCAAGAGGTGACACTGGAGTCGGCCACCGAGGAGGTGCTGCGCTGGGCGACCCCGGCGATGCACTTCGGCCGGCGCGCGGTCACCGACATGGAGCTGCACGGCCAGGTGATCGCCGGCGGCGACATCGTCACGCTGTGGAACAGCTCGGCCAACCGGGACGAGGAGGTCTTCGCCGACCCGTACGTCTTCGATCTGAACCGGTCGCCCAACAAGCACATCACCTTCGGCTACGGCCCGCACTTCTGCCTCGGCGCGTACCTGGGCCGAGTGGAGGTGAACGCGATGCTGGACGCCCTGCGCACCTACAGCACCGGCTTCGAGGTCACCGGTGAGCCGCAGCGGATCCACTCCAACTTCCTGACCGGGCTGAGCAGCCTGCCGGTGCGTTTCGAGCCGGACGAGACGGCGCTGGCCGCCTACGACAGCGGGAACGGAGCGCGTCGGTGAGCGCGTCCGCCGGGGTGAGCCCGTCGAAGTGGCTGCGCTGCTACCGCAAGGTGGCCCGCCCCCGTCTGCGGCTGGTGTGCTTTCCCCATGCGGGCGGCGCGGCCAGCATGTTCCGTGACTGGCCGCAGTGGCTGCCCGACGGCATCGAGGTGACCGGGGTGTGCTACCCGGGCCGTCAGGACCGGGTCCTGGAGCCGTGCATCGACGAGATGGGCGCGCTGACCACGCCGATCGCCGACGTGCTCCAGTGTTACGCGGGAGAGAGGCTCGTGCTGTTCGGGCACAGCATGGGTGCCTCCGTCGCCTACGAGGTGGCCCTGCGCCTCAAGCAGCGCACCGGCTCGGCGCCGGGCCGGCTGTTCGTCTCCGGCCAGTTGCCGCCGCACCGCGTGGTGCCCAAGAGCGTGCACCTGGGCGGCGACGACGCGATCGTGGCGGAGGTACGCCGGCTCGGCGACCCCGACGCCGACACGGTGCTGGACGATCCGGACCTGCGGGAGCTGGTACTGCCCGCGATCCGGGCGGACTTCCGGTTGATCGGCACCTACTTCCCGCGCCCGGTCACCCCGCTGGCCACCCCGGTGACCGCGTACGTGGGGAGCGAGGACGAGCAGGTGCCGGTCGAGGGCCTGCGGGAGTGGGCGGCGGTGAGCGCCACCGGCCGCTTCGACCACCGGGTCTACCCCGGCGGCCACTTCTACCTGATGGACGACCCCGAAGCCCTCGTCCGCGACCTGGCCGGCCGTCTGACCGGCCACCTGGCCGCCGCCCGCGTCGCCGGCTGAACCGGCGACGCGGGGGAGGAAGTCAGGAGAGCGCGAAGCGCGCGCCGGCGAGCGAGAGCAGGGCGCCGAACACGTCGATCACCACGATGCCCACGGCCAACGACGTCCACCACTTGCGGCGGCCGCTCCGGGTGCCGATGAACTGCCAGGCGGCCAGGGCCAGCACCACGCCCTGGACCATGAAGCACGGCTCGAACACCAGGAGGTCCTGCACGGCCGAGAGATGGTTCGCCTCGGCCGCCTCCGCCGTGCCGACACCGGGCACGACCGGGAAGTCGACCGCGCCGTGGCGTCCGCTCAGGTACAGGGCCTTGGTGGCGAATCCGTAAAGGGCGTGGGAGACGCACACCACCGCCGCGATCCACATGGGCACCAGCAGCACCCAGGCGCGAACTCGGCTCCCCGTCCGGCGATTCAGCGCGAGGACGAAGAGCGCGCCGAACAGCATGAGGGCGCTCACCACCCAGTTGACCGCCTGCACCGCGGACTTGTTGTGGCGCGCCAGGAGCGGAAGTCCCCAGGTGCCGCCCACCGCCCAGTACACGTGGAGAAGCATGAAGAGCAGCGTGAAAACGAAAGCCAGGTGAACCCAGACCGGCCGGGGCGGCAGCTCGGTGCCCCGATCCCGGCCAGGTGAATTCTCGTCATTTTCGCCTGGAATTAATGTTTCGTGCACCATCCAAATCCTCACCTCGAAGCCGCGAGCACACCGCGGGCACGCTATCACCGGGCGCGAAGGCGCGAACCCCGTGCATATCGGAGTTTTCAATGAGGGGGCCGGTTCCGGCCACGCCGCTGCTAGCGTCGGCGGCGCCGATGCGGCAGCCGTCGCGGTCGGTGAACCCGTAGCGTATGGGGGTGAATGCGTGGACATTGCAATTCGGGCCGAGGGGCTGAGCAAACGTTACGGTGGAAAGCAGGTCAAGGACGCGCTGAACGGTGTCGACCTGTCGGTCCCCGCCGGCACGGTGTTCGGGCTGCTCGGCCCCAACGGCGCCGGGAAGACCACGACCGTGCGCATCCTGGCCACCCTGCTCTCCGCGGACGGCGGCGAGGCGACCGTGGCCGGTTTCGACGTGCGCCGCCAGGCGAAGGAGGTCCGCCGGCGCATCGGGCTGACCGGGCAGTACGCGGCGGTCGACGAGCGGTTGACCGGCCGGGAGAACATCCGGCTCATCGGCACCCTCTACCACCTCGGCCGGAGCGCCACCCGGGCCAGGGCGGACGAGCTGCTCGAACGGCTCGACCTGACCGACGCGGCCGACCGGCCGGTGAAGACCTACTCCGGCGGCATGCGGCGCAGGCTCGACCTCGCCGCCAGCCTGATCGCCGAGCCGCCGGTGCTGTTCCTGGACGAGCCGACCACCGGACTCGACCTGTCCAGCCGGCTGACCCTGTGGGAGGTCATCCGCACCCAGGTGAGCCGCGGTGTCACCGTCCTGCTCACCACCCAGTACCTCGAAGAGGCCGACCAACTCGCGGACCGCATCGCGGTGTTGAAGGACGGCGGTGTCGTCGCCGAAGGCACCCCGGACGAGTTGAAGGACCGGGTGGGCGACGACCGGCTGCGGGTCACCGCCGCCTCCTCGGACGACGTCGTCGCTCTCACCAAGGTGCTGAGCCGGTTCGGCGTCGAGGAACCGCTCGTGGACGAGGAGAAGAGGACGGTCTCCGTGCCGATGACCGAAGGGGTCGGCGGCATCGCGACGGTGGCCACCGAACTGGTCCGGGCCGGTATCCCGGTGGCCGACTTCCGGCTCAGCCGTCCCTCGATGGACGAGGTCTTCCTGTCCCTGACCGGCCCCGCGACGCGGCCGGTGACCGAAGGAGCGGCGACGTGAGCGAGTTCCTGAGCGACTGCCTCGCCCTGACGGGCCGCCACCTCAGGCATCTGTCCCGGGTGCCGGAGCGGCTGTTGAGCGTGACGCTGATGCCGGTGATGTACGTGATCGTCTTCGGGTTCCTCTTCGGCAGCGCCATGCGGGTCGAGGGCGGCAACTACCGCGAGTACATCATGGCCGGCATCTTCGCGCAGGTCATGCTGGCCAACCTGCAGACCACCGCGGTCGGCGTGGTCGACGACCTGCGCAACGGCCTGGTCGACCGGTTCCGCTCGCTTCCCATGTCCCGCTACGCCGTACTGATCGGGCGTACCGTCTCCGACCTGCTGCTGTCGACGATCGCCATCGTCGTGATGGCCGCGGTCGGCTCCCTGATCGGCTGGCGGGTGCACACCGGCGCCCCGCGCATCCTGGCCGCCTTCGGCATCCTGCTGCTGCTCGGCCTGGGCGCCGCCTGGCTCGGGGCGCTGCTCGGGCTGTCCCTGCGCAACGTCGAGGCGGTCAGCGCGGTGATGTCCATGGTCATGATGCCGCTCACGTTCCTGTCCAGCGCGTTCATCCCGCTCAGCGGACTGCCCGAGTGGCTGCGCGCCATCGCGGTGTGGAACCCGCTGTCGGCGGTGGTCGGGGCACTGCGCCAGCTGTTCGGCAACCCCACCTCCGTCGGGGACACCTCCTTCCCCTCGGTTCACCCGGTCCCCGTCGCCGTGGTCCTCATCGCGGTGATGATCGCGCTGGCCATGCCGCTCGCCGCCCGCAGGTACCAGACCGCGGCGGCCCGGTGAACCGCTCGCCCGACAGGGCGCCGCCTACCCCCAAAGGAGCACTGCGATGACGCCTGGTGTCACCACGCCCGCTGACTTCGAGGCGGGCGACACACCCGCGCCGGAACTCAACGTCCGTCCGCTCGTGGACACCACACTGCTTCCCGACTGGCGGGGTGCCGGCAAGGTCGTGCACTCCGCCCACCGGGTGTACGAGCATCTGATCTCGCTGTGGGCTCCCGGCGTCATCGAGGCCGCGCACGACCTCGGCGTGTTCGCCGAGTTGAGCACCGGGCCGAAGACCGGCGACCAGCTCGCGCGGGCCTGCGCCGCCAACCCGCGGGCGATGCGGGTGCTGATGGACGGCCTGTACGCCTACGACGTCGTCGACCGCGTCCCGGCCGAGGACGGCCCCGCGGTCTACCGGATGCCGGAGGAGATGCGCGAATGCCTGCTGCCGGACGGGCTGTTCAGCCTGGTCGGCAAGATCGAGTACGACCGCCAGCTGGCCTGGCACTCCTGGCGCAACCTGGCGGACTCGGTGCGCGGCGACAACCGCGACGAGGCCGGCCGGCTCCAGCTCAACCAGATCACCGAGCACAACTACGAATCCCTGGTGCGCGGCATCAACTTCTGGGCGCCGCCGATCGTCGAGGCGCTGCGCGGCGGGTTCGAGACGCTGGAGTGGCCCACCGACCGGCCGGCCTCCGTGCTGGACATCGGCTGCGGGACCGGCCTGTACAGCCAGTTGCTGCTGCGGGCGTTCCAGCAGTGGCGGGCCACCGGCCTGGAGGCTCCGAGCATCGCCCCGATCGCCATGGCGCAGGCCGAACGGCTCGGCGTCGCCGACCGGTTCGACGTCCAGGTGCGCGACTTCTGGACCGAGAGCTGGGGCTCCGACCACGACCTGCTGGTCTTCGTCAACATCTTCCATCTCCAGACCCCCGAGTCGGCGCAGGAGCTGCTGCGCAAGTCCAAGGAGGCCCTGTCGCGGGACGGCCTGGTCTGCATCGCCGACCACCTGGTCACCGACGAGAAGGACGCCAAGTCGGTCCAGGACCGGTTCGCGATGCTGTTCGCCGCGTCCATGCTGGCCACCGGAGGCGGTGACGCCTTCCTGCTGAACGACTACGACCAGTGGCTGGCCTCGGCCGGACTGCGGCGGGTCGCGGTGCTGGACACCCCGATGCACCGGATCCTGCTCGCCGGGCACGCCTGACCGGCCCGCGGCGACATGGCGGAGTTCCTCGGCGACTTGCGGGCGATCGCCGGCCGGCACCTGCGGCATCTGCTGCGCCTGCCGGAGAAGCTGATCGGGTTCACCGTGATGCCGGTCGCGATGGTGGTGGGCCTCGGGGTCCTGTTCGGCGGCAGCATGCGGGTTCCCGGCGGCGGGCAGTACGGCGCGTACGTGTCGGCGGGCGTGGTCACCTCGCTCGCCGTCTCGACGGTCGCGCTGTCCGCGCTGGGCGTCGTCGACGACCTCCAGAACGGCATGTTCGACCGGCTCCGCTCCCTTCCGGTCGACCGCGCGGCCATCCTCTCCGGACGGATCCTGGTGGACTCGCTGCCCGTCGCGGTGGCGATGGTCAGTGTGGTGCCCGCCGCGTGGATCGCCGGCTGGGCCGTCGGTGTCCGGCCGACGGCGGCGCTGGCCGCGGTGAGCCTGGAACTGCTGCTGGGCCTGGGGTGTTCATGCCTGGGGATCTGTCTGGGGCTCACCTTCCGCAACGCGGAGGCGGTCACCTCGGTCGTACCGGTGTGCCTCCTTCCGGCGACGTTCCTGTCCAACGCGTTCGTGCCCCCGGACGGCCTGCCCCGCTGGCTGCGTCGGGTGGTCGGCTGGAACCCGGTGACCGCGGTGAACAGCACCGTGCGCGACCTGCTCGGCACGGAGGGGACTGCCACCGGCGCCGGTTTCCCGGACCGCCACGCGGCGCCGCTCGCCGTCGTCTTCTGTCTGCTGGTGATCGCCGTGGCCGCTCCGGCGGCGGCGCGTGCCTATGGCCGCGCCGGACCCATGCGGTGAGACCCGAGGGCGACCGTCCTCGACGGCGCCTCTCAAACTCGGCCACAGAGTTTTCGAACTGACCCGGAGCGGGTGTTTTCCCCCTGACTAGGCTGCGCGTGTCAGGCGGACGGAATCGGGCTCCACTTCCGTTTTCCGCTCGGCCACCCACCGCACGCGCTGATGGCTGGAGGCGCCATGGATTTCGGCCTTTTCTACTTCGCGAACGACAAGGAGGACGCCGGCGACAGATACCGGCTGCTGATCGAGGGAGCCAAGTTCGCCGATACCCACGATTTCGCGTCGGTGTGGACCCCGGAACGTCACTTCCACGCGTTCGGCGGCCTCTATCCGAATCCGGCGGTGACGGGCGCCGCGGTGGCCGCGGTCACGGAAAGGGTCGCGGTGCGGGCCGGCAGTGTGGTGGCCCCGCTGCACCATCCGGTGCGCATCGCCGAGGAATGGTCCGTCGTCGACAACCTGTCCAAGGGAAGGGTCGGCATCGCATTCGCCTCCGGCTGGCACGCCGCCGACTTCGTACTCCGCCCGGAGGGATATCCGACCCGCAGGTCCGGTCTGATCGACTCGGTGCGGGCGATCCGGAGCCTCTGGCGGCAGGAGCCCGCGACGCTCGTCGACGGCGCGGGCGAGAGCGTCGAGGTGACGGTCTTCCCGCCCCCGGTCCAGCGGGAGTTGCCGGTCTGGCTGACCAGCGCCGGCAACCCGCAGACGTTCCGCGAGGCGGGCGAGATGGGCGCCGGGGTGCTGACCCACCTGCTGGGCCAGGGCGTCGACGTGCTGGAGAAGCGGATCGGCGAGTACCGGCAGTCCTTCCGCGACCACCACGACGAGACCGAGGGCGACGGACATGTCGCGCTGATGCTGCACACCTTCGTCGGCACGGACCGGGAGAAGGTCAGGCAGACGGTCCGCGAGCCGTTCAGCAAGTACCTGGCCAGCTCCTTCGACCTGGTCATCCACGCCGCCAAGGCGGCGGGCGCGAACGCGGTCGCGCTGGATCTGAACAAGATGAGCCCCTCGGACATCGACTTCCTGGTCGGCCAGGCGTTCGACCGCTACTTCGAGACCAGCGGCCTGTTCGGCACGGTCGAGGACGGCCTGCGGATGTGCGAGCGGCTGTACGAGATCGGCGTGGACGAGATCGCCTGCCTGATCGACTTCGGTGTGGAGACGGACGAGGTGCTGGCCGGACTGGCCCATCTCGACCGGGTCCGGCAGGCGTGGCGGGAACGCGAGCAGGCGCGGTGACCGCGCGCGCCGGGGCGCCGGGCGGAACGGCGAAGGGGACGGACGTGGAGCCGGGTCCGGTCGGCGCCGGGGCGTATCGCGCGTTCATGAGTTCCTTCCCGACCGGTGTGTCCGTGGTGACCACGGTCGACGCGGACGGCCGGCCGCGCGGAATGACCTGCTCCTCCCTCTCGAGCGTCAGCCTGGATCCGCCGGTCCTGTCCGTCTGTCTGTCGGTCACCAGCCGAACGCTCGGCGCGCTGCGCGCCCACGGCTTCTTCGGGGTGAATCTGCTCGGGGGCCACGCCGGCGGCGTCGCCCGCCTGTTCGCCGACTCCTCGCTCAGCCACTTCGAGCACGTGCCGTGGCAACCGGTGGGCAGCGCCGGACTCCCCCGGCTCGGCGGTGACACCGTCGCGTTCGCCGCCTGCCGGGTCGCCGATGCCAAGGCCGTCGGCGACCATGTCGTCGTATTCGGCGAGGTGTTCGGCACCGACTGCGCCGGCGGCACACCACTGCTCTACGGCCGCCGGCGGTTCGCCGCCTGGCCCCAAACAACTCCGGACCCCACCTGACACGGCACAACCCGACACGCCACACCGGGCACGAGCACACCCAACGGGTCACGCCCGGCACGGGTACACGGTGGAGGTCACGCCCGACACGGGTACTCCCGGCACGGTCACACCCTGGGCGTCACGTCAGGCACGGGCACTCCCGGCACGGTCACACCCTGGGCGTCACGTCAGGCACGGGCACTCCGGGTAGAGGTAGGCACACCCTGCGCGGATGCGCCCTGCGGGGTCACACCCAGCACCGGCACACCCTGCGGGATACGCCCGGCACGGAAACGCCCTGCCGGTCACACCCCGCACGGAAACGCCCAGCGGGATGCGCCCGGCCCGGGCACACCATGGGGGTCACGCCGGGCACGGAAACTCCCGGCGGGGGTAGGCACACCCTGCACGGACGCGCCCTGCGGGGTCACACCCAGCACCGGCACACCCTGCGGGATACGCCCGGCACGGAAACGCCCTGCCGGTCACACCCCGCACGGAAACGCCCAGCGGGATACGCCCGGCCAGACCGGGACGCCGGGCAGGGATGCGCCCGGCGCGGATACGCCGTGCGGGTCACGCCCGGCGCGGGCACACCCTGGGGGTCACGCCCGGCACGGGCACTCCCGGCAGAGGTAGGCACACCCTGCGCGGACGCGCCCCCGGGCGGACGGCGCCGCGTCGCGGACGGGGCGGCATGGACGGCGTTCCCACCGGGCGCCGCGGACGGCCGACAGGGCCGGGTTCCCGCCTGCCGCCACGGCCGGCCGACGCCGCCGGCCCCGTCCCCGTCACCTCGGATCGGAGGCCGTCACCGCGGCGGCGGCGCGGTCGTGAACCGCCGCCTCCCGGTCCAACTTGCGCCGCAGATAGGAGAGGTCCCCCAGCAGACCCGCCGCGGTCACCTCACGGCCCTGCCCGGTCCGCACCAGACGCGTCAGCGGCAGCGCTCCGATCTCGGCCCAGCACAGCCTGCCCTCCTCGTCCAGTCGGCTGCGCGTACGGCCCCGGTTGTCCGGATGCACGCAGTACGGAATGTCGAGACAGCCGCGTTCGAAGGCCAGCAGCAGCGCGCGAGCGGGATCCGCGTGCAGGTTCAGCACCGCCTCGACCAGCGCCAGCGCTTCCGCGTACGTCTGCGTGTCCGTGTCGGGGGCGGGCACCGGCCGAACCGCGTCGGCCGCCCGCGCCGCGTACTCCAGGGCGGCCACGTTCTCCGCGATGGTGGGGATCCGCCGCGACTCGGCGACGGTCTTGACGATGAGCCGCTCGGAGCCGGTCCGCACCGCCAGTTCGGCGGCCTGGCCGAGCAGCCGGTACGCGCCGGACCCGGTGACCGGGTACGCCCCCATGTAGGCGTAGACGACCACGTGCCAGTCCACGTCGGGCAGCAGCTCGGCGCACAGCCGGCGCAGCGCGAACACGGCCTCGGCGTCCTGGCCGGCGTGGGTCTGCTGGGCATAGCTCACCGAGACGCTGCGGCAGCCGTAGGCGCGGAAGAACAGCGCCTCCAGCACGCTGAGCGCCACCAGCTGGCTGGGCGGGCACAGTTGGCCCATCATGCAGCCGCCGAAGGTCTCCAGGTGCGGTTCGGCGCCCTGGTCGCGCAGCCCGGAGAACAGTTCCGTGCACTGCCGCCAGGCCGCGATCGACTCGGCCAGCGGGGTACGCCCGTAGGGCAGGCAGTAGGACACGGGCCCGCCCTCGGTCGCGTCCAGGCCCAGCGCGATCAGCTTGCGGAAGATGTGCTGGGGCAGGGCGGATCCGTGCCGCACCTGTACGGGGAAGCCGGCGTCCCGGACACCGGCCAGCATCGCCCGGGTCGTGGCGTCGCTGTGGCTGACGATCGGGTAGCCGTTGAGCGGCAGGCCCTCGCGCCGGGCGTGGCGGATCGCGGCCAGATCACCGACCCTGGTGTAACTGTCCAGGGTCAGTGTGCCGACGGTGTGCCCTCTGGCCGCCTTGGTGGCGGCCAGCCCCGCCCGCATCCGCTCCGGATCACCGAAACCCATCCGCGGCTGCACGACGAGAGCGCCGGCCTGCGCCCGCGCGCGGACGAAGGCGCCGAATCCCGGCTGCGTGCGGGCGGGCCGTCTCGGTACCAGGGCCGTCACCGGGGTCTCCCCGCGCTCAGCGCCGGCTGCGGGGCGGGCGGGAGCGAGGCGACGAACGCCGTGAAGTCGTCCGCGTCCGAGGCCTGGTCGGGGAAGACCGCGTCGAAGCCCGCGGCCACCAGGGCCCGCGCGTGGCGGTCCACGTTCTCGTCGGACACCGTGAGCTTGCCGCCGATCACCATGGGCGTGGCGGCCAGTTCCGGGCAGGCGCGCAGCCGGGCGACCGCGCGCAGGCCGTCGGTGCGGCCGTGCCCGTTGACACTGCCGATGACGACCAGCGCCGGATCGATCCGGCGGCATTCGGCGACCAGTACGTCGTCCGGCACGCAGGGCCCGAGGTTGACCACGTGGTAGCCGAGTTCCTCGATGACCAGCTGGAGATAGACCAGGTTCCACGTGTGCGCGTCGCTCGCCAGGCCCGACACCACCACGGTGCCCCGGTCGCCGGGGACCGGGAACGTGCCCACGCCAACGATTTCCTTTTCCCGCTGTGCCACGGTTCTCCCTTGTGCATACGTGGGCGGCCTCGCCTGGTGCTCGATCCGGGCGGCCGGTTGCGGCGGCCGGGTCGGCACTCCGGGATCGAGGTGGTCGTGGGGAGCCGGGTCGGGGGTCAGGGCACCAAGCTCGTGACGGGCACGGGCGCTCTGCTGAATTCCACGCATTCTCTCTTGATGTTCTCGATCAGCATCAGAGTCGCGCGTGCCGAGGACAGAATCATCTGTCCTTCTCGGGTCAGAGTGGTGCCACCTGAATTCCGGGTGAACAGCTTGATACCCAAAGATCGCTCAAGGCATATGATCTGGTAACTTATTGCCGGTTGCGAGTATCCGAGCTTCTTGGCTGCGAGATCCATTCGACCTATTTCGGCAATCGCGACAAAAGCGCGCAACTCGCGTTCGTGCATAATCGCCTCACAGTTAACAGATTATCAAGTGCCGAAACTTTAACATGCGATTCCTTCGCACGGTACGGCGCTTGCAGGAAGCTGCCACGGCAGGTGTAAAACTGGATCTGTGGAGCTTTGCCTGGTCAGTGAGGTTTAGGTATTTCAGCCGACTGCGTGGCCCGCGACATGCGCTTCCCACGCAAAGTCGGCATTGCCACGCAGCCGAAGTCGCCGAATTTCTGCATCGAGGTGGAGGAAGGGGACGAACTCGGTCCGGGATTTCTCAGAGATTTCCGGCGAAGAGGTCAGACGGACCCGGCGTCACCGCTCGCCGGCGAGGTCGAGATCGCCCGGGGCGGTCGGCGCGGCCGGGACGGTCGGCGCGACCTCCGGCCCCTTGGCGGTGCGCCACGAGTGGGAGAGGGGCGCGGACACCGGTCGCCACCACGGCTCCGCGGGCACCTTGCCCGCGGGCTCGAAAGGCTCCCCCGGCCGCGGGAGCGCCACTGCCTGTCCCGCCTCCTCGGCGGCGTCCTTCGTCCACTCGCCGGGCTCGGCCCAGGCGTGCGGGGCGAGGGTGAAGGTGCCCCAGTGGATCGGCAGCAGTACGCCGCACGGCGTGTTCCCCTGCAGGTCGAGGTGGGCTCGGACCCCCTCCTCGGGCGTCATGTGGATGTCCGGCCAGAACTCGGAGTACGCGCCGATCTGGATCATCGTCGCGTCGAACGGGCCGTGGTCGGCGCCGATCTGCCGGAAGCCGTCGAAGTAGCCGGTGTCACCGCTGTGGTAGATCCGGTGTTCCTCGCCCGCGACGGCCCAGGAGGCCCACAGGGTGTGCTGGGTGTTGCGCAGGGCCCGGCCGCAGAAGTGGCGGGCTGGGGTCGCGGTCAGGGTGAGCCCGCCGATTTTGGTGGCCTCGTGCCAGTCCAGTTCGCGCAGGCGGTCGGCGGACACGCCCCAGTGCTCCAGGTGGGCGCCGACGCCGAGCGGCACGGCGAACACGGTGTCCGTGCCGGCCAGCGCCTTGATGGTGGGCAGGTCCAGGTGGTCGTAGTGGTCGTGGGAGATGACGACGACGTCGACCGGGCCGAGCGCGGCCAGCGGCAGCGGCACCGGGTGCAGCCGGCGGGGCCCGACGAAGGGGAACGGCGAGCAGCGCTCCCCCCACACGGGGTCGAACAGCACCCGCTGCCCGTCGATCTCCGCGAGGACGCTGGAGTGTCCCATCCAGGTCAGCCGCAGACCGGTGGCCGCGGGCTTCGCCAGGTCGGCGAGCGTGGTGGCGTGCATGGGTACGGTGCCGCGCGGGGCGCGGCGCCGGCGCTCGTCCTTGTCGAGGTAGCGCCTGGCGAAGGCCGGCGTCGAGCCGGAGGGACGGGTCCGGGCGGGACCCCCTGGGTTCTGGAAGACGCCGTCCTTGAAGTGGGGTGATCTGCGGATACGCGCCATGCGCTCTCCGCTGGGGTCGGCGCCGAAGGCCTCGGGCCGCAGTGCACGGAGCCCCGGGTTCGAAGGACGGAATCCTGCCACGCTACCTCCAGGTGGAGTCGGTCAGGCTTTCCATTATGTCGGGCCCCTCCGACGGCCCGGATGTCACACCGGCGCGCTCCCGTCCGTCGTACCGGTGCAGGCACCCGCGAGGTGCTCTCGGAACCGATGCAACTGGAGGTGGCCGCCATGGCCCGCGTCTCGCTCACCCCGCCCCGCACCCGCTTGTTCCGCCTCGTCGAGTGGTACAGCAGGCGCGTCTACGGCAAGGTGCTGGACCCCGCCCGGGCGCTCGCGCACAATCCGCGGGTCCTGTGGAGCGATCTGCGGTTCGAGCAGTCGCTGGCCAAGTGGAACAGGCTCGACCCCGACCTGAAGGCGCTCGCCGAGATGGCGTCGGCCGCCGCGATCGGCTGCTCGTGGTGCATGGACTTCGGCTACTGGGTCGCCCGCGAGCACGGCATGGCACCCGAGAAGCTGCACGACGTCCCCTTGTGGCGGGACAGCGACGCCTACACGCCGCTGGAGCGCGACGTCCTCGCGTACGCCGAGGCCATGACGGCCACGCCTCCCACGGTCGACGACGACCTGGCCGCCCGCCTGCGCGACCGGCTGGGCGAGCCGGCCCTGGTCGAACTGACGGCGGTGGTCGCGGTCGAGAACCTGCGCTCACGCATGAACTCCGCGCTGGGTCTGACGAGTCAGGGCTTCAAGGACTCCTGCGAGGTCCCGGAATCCGCACGGGCCACGGACAACGCGCCGACAAGGCGCCCCGGCCCCGCCAAGGACGCCGAGGGCAGGGTCTCGCCCTGACCACTCGTGCGGCCCCGACGAGAGCGCCCCGCACTGCTGGGGCCGAGATCTGAGGGGCGGATCGAGCCTGGCCGCCCAGCCCCTCCCGCAGCGACCGGAAGGCAGCCGTCACCGGCCCGGCGCGAAGGGTGGGCGGCAGGCGGGTCCGCCGCCCGAATCCCGGAAATGGCCACCAAGCCGACGAACGGCGAGGCGGACACCCGCTCCGGAGCCGGATGCGGTCCAGGCTCCCGTGAGCGGGGGATGCGGGTACGTTCAGGCCCATGCCTCCGGGTGCCGGAGGCATGGGGCCTCCGACCGTTCAGGCCACCGACGCGATTCGGGTCCTGATGGCGTCGGGGGACAGGGCGCCCTTGGCTGTCACGTGGTCGCCGGAGGACTCGCCGCGCAGTCGGCGGCCGATCCACGGCACCAGGTACTCGCGCGCCCAGTGCACGTCGTCGCGGCGGACCTCCAGCGTGCCGCGGGGCGGCAGCGGCGGCCAGGGCTGCTCCGGGTCGGCCGGGACGTCGAGTCCGAGGACCTGGCCGGCGCGCAGCGCGACGCGCGTGTGCCCGTCGGGCGAGAGGTGCAGGCGGTCGCCGTCCCAGGCGCGGCGGTCCTGGACGGCCTTCAGCGACCACAGGTCGAGCACCGGGCAGCCGTAGCGGTCGGCGATGGCCCGCACATGCCCGTTGTACGTGGCGATCTTGCCGCGCAGATGCTTGAGCAGGGGCACGCCCCGCGTGTCGAAGCCGGTGGTCACCATGACCGTGCCCGAGACGGCGGCGAGTTGGGAGACCGCGTTCTCGAAGCGCTCGGCCACGTCGTCCGGGTCGGTGCCGGGGCGGATGATGTCGTTGCCGCCGGCGCAGAACGAGACCAGGTCGGGGGCGAGTTCGACGGCCCGGGAGACCTGGTCCGCCACGATCTGGTCGAGCAGTTTCCCGCGCACGGCGAGGTTGGTGTACTGGAAGCCGCCCTCGGGCCGCCGGTCGGCGAGCAGGACGGCGAAGCGGTCGGCCCAGCCGACGAACGCCCCGTCGGGGCCGGGGTCGCCGACGCCCTCGGTGAAGCTGTCCCCCACCGCCACGTACGACCCGATCACTGATCTGCTGTCACTCTTCGAATCGTCTGCCACGTCGGCCCATGATTCACCTTCGAATGTGACCTACGCGACCGTAGGAAGGGGTTGACGGCCGGTGAGAAAAGCCACTTCAGCCGATCGCCCCCGGCGGGAATAACGGGAGTGCGCGGGCCCCTCGGACCCGCCGCAGCCGGACGACCGTCGCGTCGAAGTCGCCCCGCAGCCCGGTGCGCAGCCCGTGGTGCAGCAGCACGGCACCCCGGTGCACTTCCCCGGTGTCCCGACACTCGTACGACGCCGCCGGGTCCAGTCCGCGCAGCCGCAGCGCGGGCACGGGCTCGCCGTGGTGCTGCGCCTGGAGCAGGGCGAGGACGACGGTGTCGTCGCCGAGGACGTACTGCACCGCGCTCAGCCCGCCCCGCGGGGCCCGCAGCCGGTACAGGTCGCCGCGCTGGACCACCGGCCGGATCTCCTTGTAGAGGGCGATCCACTCGCGGGCCTCGGCCAGTTCCTCCTCCGTCCACCGGGTGAGGTCGCCGCCCACCCCGAGCACCCCCGCCATGGCGCTCACGAAGCGGAAGCGCAGCGTGCTGGACCGCCCGTTGAGCATGGTGTTCGGGCTGTCGGTGACCCAGGCGGCCATGACTCGCGCGGGATGGATCTGGCTGAAGCCGTGCTGGATGGCGAGCCGGTCCAGCGGATCGGTGTTGTCGGAGGTCCACACCTGGTCCGTGCGGGACAGGACGCCGAGGTCGATCCGGCCGCCGCCGCCCGAGCAGGACTCGAAGGCGACGCCGGGGTGCGCGGCCCGCAGCCGGTCCAGCAGGGCGTACAGCGCGCGCACATGGTCGGTCCACAGCCGCTGCGGGTACGGCTCACCGGGCCAGCCCGCGTCGGTGAAGCAGCGGTTGAAGTCCCACTTCACATAGTCGATCGGGGCGCTGGAGAGCAGACCGTCCAGCCGCCCCCACAGATGCTCGCGCACGTCCTCGCGCGCGAGGTTGAGGACGAGCTGATTGCGGAACTCCGCCCGTGTGCGCCCCGGTTGGTGCTGCACCCAGTCGGGGTGCGCGCGGTACAGGTCGCTGTCGGGGTTGACCATCTCCGGCTCGACCCAGATGCCGAACCGCATGCCGAGGCCGTGCACCCGGTCGGCGAGCGGCTTCAGGCCGCCGGGGAAACGGTCGGGGTTGGGCCACCAGTCGCCGAGCCCGGCGCGGTCACTGGTGCGGGCGCCGAACCAGCCGTCGTCCACGACGAACAGTTCCACGCCGATCGCCGCCGCCCGCCGCGCGAGAGCCCCCTGCTGCTCCTCGGTGATGTCGAACCCGGTGGCCTCCCAGGAGTTGTAGAGCACGGGCCGGTCCCGGTCCGCGTCGGGGACGACGTACCGCCGCTGGTAGGCGTGCCAGGCACGGCTCGCGCCGCCGTGTCCGCCGTCGCTCCACAGCCCGGCGAAGACGGGGCTGGTGTACGTCTCTCCGGCCGGGAGCATCAGCAGCCCCGAGTCGTCGTGCCCGGCGCCCCCGGTGATCTGCACGCGCGCGTCCGGGAGCTGGGCGACCGCGATCCGCCAGGAGCCGGACCAGCCCAGGGCGCAGCCGTAGACCTCGCCGTGCTCCTCGCCGGCGCCGGTGTCCAGGGCGACCCACGGCAGGTGCTGGTGGCCGGTGTGGCCGCGGCGGCTGCCGATGACCTTCTCGCCGTAGGTGAGGTCGCTGCGCGTCAGGCGGGACTCGGCGGCCCAGCGGCCGTGCAGCTGGCACAGCCGCCAGCCCTCGCGGTCGGGCAGGGTCCAGGTGGCGGAGTCGGCGCGCAGCACCTCCACGGCTTCGGGCCCCCGGTTGGCGAGGGTGACCCGGCGCTCGACGACATCCTCGCGCATCCGGTAGTGGAGTGTGACGTCCAGCCCCGAGTCGTGAAAGAGCAGCCGCAGTTCGTCGCCCTCGGTCCGGTCCGCCACGAAGGTCCACTCGGTGCCGCGCCGTTCGGCGGTGCGCACGGACAGCGCGGGCCGTACGAAGCGGGGGCCGCCCTCGACCGGGTACTCCTCGTGTCCGTCGAGCGGGGACTCGAAGGGCCGGGCGTCCGGCAGCGGACGGGCGGCCAGGGCCTCGGCGTCGGCGAGGGTGATCCTCGGGCCCCAGTGCAGGTGGAGCAGTTCACCGCGCCCGGTGAGATGGACGGCGTAGCCGCTCGTGGGCCCGGTCAGCAGCCATGTACGGCCGTCGTCGGCGGTCTCCAGCATGTTCCGTCCCCCACAGGTCCGAACAGGTCCGCGCACGCACCGACATCATCGAGGCGCCCGGGCGCGCGGGCAACGCCCGTGGACAACCCCCGTTGCCCCGTGAAGCCATGTCGTATGGTCGAAGCCGTGCCCGCCGACGCGCCGTGACGGCGGGACCGAAAGGGAGGAGTCCCCGTGACGCAGCAGGTCCCCTCGACCGAACCCGAGCTGGCCGCAGTGCGCAACTTCCGTGACGTGGGCGGGCTGCCGACCGCGGACGGCCGGCGGGTGCGGCACGGGATGCTGTTCCGCAGCGGCCACCTCGCGCACGCGACCGACGAGGACGCGTCCTTCCTCGGCTCCCTGGGCCTGCACACGATCTTCGACTTCCGCAACGCGGCCGACGTCAAGTTGGAGGGTCCGGACGTCGAACTGCCGGGCGTGCGCCATGTGAACCTACCGCTGAGCGACCCGGCGGACGGCGCCGAGTTCTGGAAGATGGTCCGCGACGGAGATCTCGACGAGCTGCGCTCCGTCCTGGACGACGGCAAGGGCGCGCACCGGATGATCGCGTCCTACCGCATGATGATCAAGGAGCGCACAGGCGAGCACTCCCGGGTGCTGCACGCGCTCGCCGAGGACTGTGTCCCGGTCCTGATGCACTGTGCGGCGGGCAAGGACCGCGCGGGCCTGTCGGTCGCCGTGACCCTTCTCGCCCTGGGCGTGGAGCGGGACGCGATCGTCGCCGACTACCTGGAGTCGAACGCCAAGCACCGCCGCTACAAGGTGCACCGCAGCGGCACCTCGGCCGCGGCCTACTCCCCCGAGGTCATGGAACTGCTCAGTCCCCTGTTCGAGGCGCGCGCCGAGTACCTGGCGGCGGCCCTGGAGACCATCGAGGAGACCTGGGGCGGCGTCGACTCCTATCTGGAGCGGGGGCTGCGGCTGGCTCCCGAAACCCGGGAGCGGCTGCGCGAGCGGCTGCTGGACTGACGGGCCGTCACGTGGGCCGTCACTTGGAGCCGCCGACCGAGAACAGGAACCAGACGAACCCGGCGAAGAAGTGCCCGACGACGGTGTAGATGACGAGCCGGACCCACAGGGCGCGCGGGAACTTCTCTTCCAGGTTGCTCATGGCATGTCTCCGATGTGGGGGCCCAGGCACAGCGCGGCCGTGGGACTCTGCAACAGGGTGTGGACGAAGAGGAGCTCGACCCCGTCCGGGCTCTCGGCCGCGATGCGGTGCGGGGTCAGCGAGTCGAAGTGCGCGCTGGTGCCCGGCACGAGCAGGTGCGTGGCGTCCCCGAGGCGGAGCCTGAGGTGCCCCTTGAGGACGTACAGCCACTCCTCGCCGGGGTGCACGCGCACGATGTCGCCCTGGGAGCCGTGCGGGACGCGGACCCGCAGGGCCTGCATCCCTCGGCCGGACGCGCCGGCCTGCCAGTACGTCCAGCCGCCGGCCCGCGTCGGCTCCATGTCCTCGGCGCGCACGACCGCGTCCCGGTCGGCGGCGTTCTCGCCGAGCAGTTCGGAGACGGTCGTACCGTAGACACGGGCGAGCGCGAGCAGCGTCGGCAGCGAGGGCTGGCGCTGCCCGGTCTCCAGGCGGGAGAGGTGGGCGGGCGACAGTCCGGCGGCGCGGGCCGCGGCCTCCAGGGTCAGTGCGGCACGGCGGCGCAGCGCACGCAGCTGCGGAGCGACGGCGGGCAGGTCCTCGGCCGGCCCCGCCGAGGGCTGGGACTCTGGAGAGTTCATGCCTCCATTCCAGCGCCACTTTGCCCCTAAGGCAAATTCCTTGCCTCAGAGGCAAAATCTGGGTGTGACTCCGCTCACCGGTTGGCGACGGCCTGCTTGACCAGCGTCTTTCCGAAGTCCCACATCAGCCCGCCGCCGTGCGCGTCGTCCATCACGGCGGTGAAGGCGTCCACGAACCGGTCGACCTCCGCCTCCCCGATGACCAGCGGCGGGATCAGCTTGATCACTTCCAGGTGGTCGCCGGAGACCTGGGTCAGGATACGGTGCCGTTGCAGCAGCGGGACGACCACCATCTGCGCGAACAGTCCCTTGCGGGCCGCCTGGAGCATGGTCCAGCGCCCGCGCAGTTTCAGCGACCTCGGCCGGCCGAACTCGATGCCGATCATCAGGCCCCGGCCGCGCACGTCGGCGAGCAGCTCGTACCGGTCGGTGAGCGCCGCCAGCCGGGACTTCAGCAGCTCGCCCGTGGCCCGCGCGTTGGCCACGATCTGCTCGTTCTCCATCACGGACAGCACGGCCAGCCCCGCCGCCATGGCCTGGGCGTTGGACCCGAAGCTCGCCGAGTGGACCAGCACCCGGTCGATCGAGGAGTAGACCTTCTTGAAGATCCAGTCCCTGCCGAGGGTCGCGCTCACCGGCACATAACCGCCGGACAGGGCCTTGGCCACGCAGACCAGGTCCGGCTCGACTCCGTCCTCGTGCTGGTAGGCGTAGAAGTCGCCGGTGCGGCCCAGGCCCGTCTGCACCTCGTCGGCGATGAGCAGCGCCTTGTGCCGGTGCAGCAGCTGCTGCGCGGCGCGCAGCCAGCCGGGCGGGGCCTCGTGCACGCCCTTGCCCTGGATCGGCTCGACGATCAGGGCGGCCACGTCGCCCTTCTTCAGCTCCCGCTCGAGCGCGTCGAGGTCGCCGAGCGGGACGGCGGTGTCGGGCAGCAGCGGGGCGAACCCGTCCCGGAAGCCCTCCTCGCCGTTGACGGACAGCGCGCCGGCGGTCAGGCCGTGGAAGGAGTGCTCGCAGTACAGGATCCGCGGCCTGCCGGTGGCGCGGCGGGCGAACTTCAGCGCGGTCTCCACCGCCTCCGTGCCGCTGTTGCCGAAGAACACCCGGTCCAGGTGCGGGCTGTGCGCGAGCAGCCGCTCGGCCAGCAGCCCGGGCAGCGGCTGGCAGTCGAAGCGGGTGAGGTCGGCGAGCTGGGCGTCCAGCACGTCGCGCAGCGCCTTGCGGACGACGGGGTGATGGCGGCCCAGGCCCATCACCCCGAATCCGGAGAGCATGTCCAGGTAGTCGTCGCCCTCCGCGTCCCAGAAGTACGCGCCCTCGGCCCGCTCGTAGACCTTGTCGAAGCCGATGGTGTGCAGCATGCGCGGCAGTTGGTGGTTGAGGTGCCTGGCGTGCAGCTCGTAGCGCTCGGCGCCGCGCTCGGACAGCAGGGCGCCGAGGTCGAACTCCGTGGTCATTCGGTTGTCTCCTTGACTGCCATGACGGCCCCGGCGCCCTCCTGCGCCGGGATCGTCCCGGCCCGCTCCCGCACGGCCAGGCTCGCGCCGATCCGTCCGGCGACCTCGACCGGGGTGAGCCCGATGTCGGCCAGTACCTCCCCGCGCTTGGCGTGCGCGAGGAACTGCTCCGGGATGCCGAACCTCCGTACCGGTACGTCGACTTCGGCGTCACCGAGGGCCAGGGCGACCGCGGCGCCGACACCGGACGCACGGCTGTTGTCCTCGACCACGGCCACCAGCCGGTGCCCGGCGGCCAGGCCCGGCAGCGCCGGATCGACGGGCTTGACCCAGCGCGGGTCGACGACGGTGCAGCCGATGCCCCGCGCCTGGAGCAGTTCGGCGGCCTGGAGGCACACCGGCGCCATCACGCCGACGGCGACCAGCAGCACGTCGGACCGCTCCGCCCGGTGCAGCACGTCCATGCCGCCGACGCGGCCCGTGGCCTCGATCCGCGGGCCGGCCGACTCCTTGGGGAAACGGACCAGGGTCGGCGCGTCGTCGACGGCGACCGCCTCGCGCAGCTGGGCCCGCAGCTGGTCGGCGTCGCGCGGCGCGGCGATCCTGAGGCCGGGTACGACCTGGAGGACGGACATGTCCCACATGCCGTTGTGGGAGGGCCCGTCGACTCCGGTCACTCCGGCCCGGTCCAGGACGAAGGTGACCCCGCAGCGGTGCAGGGCCACGTCCATCAGGAGCTGGTCGAAGGCGCGGTTGAGGAAGGTGGCGTAGACGGCGACGACCGGGTGCAGACCGCCGGTGGCGAGCCCCGCGGCCGAGACGACCGCGTGCTGCTCGGCGATGCCCACGTCCCACACCCGGTCCGGGAAGCGCTCCGCGAACTTGCCGAGGCCCACCGGGTGCAGCATGGCGGCGGTGATCGCCACGACGTCTTCCCGCTCCTCGCCGATCCTCACGATCTCGTCGCCGAAGACGGAGGTCCAGGACGGCCCGCCGGCGGGGGTGAGGGGCTCACAGGTGAGCGGGTCCATCACGCCCACGGTGTGGAAGTGGTCCTCCTCGTGGGCGAGGGCGGGTTCGTAGCCGCGGCCCTTCTCGGTGAGGCAGTGGACCAGGACGGGGCCGTGGAAGCGTTTGGCCCGGCGCAGCGCCGACTCGACGGCCTTGATGTCGTGTCCGTCGATCGGGCCGAGGTACTTCAGCCCCAGGTCCTCGAACATGCCCTGCGGTGCGAACGCGTCCTTGAAGCCCTTCTTCGCGCCGTGCAGCGACTCGTAGAGGGTGTTGCCGACGACCGGGGTGCGCTGGAGTACGTCCTTGCCCCAGGCCAGGACCTTCTCGTATCCGTCGGTGGTGCGCAGGGTGGCCAGGTGGTTGGCGAGTCCGCCGATGGTCGGCGCGTAGGACCGCTCGTTGTCGTTGACGACGATGATCAGCGGCCGGTCCCTGGCGGCCGCGATGTTGTTCAGCGCCTCCCAGGCCATGCCGCCGGTCAGCGCGCCGTCCCCGATGACGGCGACGACGTGTCCCTTCTCGCCCTGCACCTGGTGGGCCTTGGCGAGTCCGTCGGCCCAGCCGAGCGCGGTGGAGGCGTGGCTGTTCTCGATGACGTCGTGCTCGGACTCCTCCCGTGCCGGGTAGCCGGACAGCCCTCCTTTGCCGCGCAGCTTGGAGAAGTCCTGACGTCCTGTCAGAAGTTTGTGCACATAACTCTGGTGACCGGTGTCCCACAGGATCCGGTCGACCGGCGACTCGAAGACCCGGTGCAGTGCGACGGTGAGTTCCACCACGCCCAGGTTGGGCCCGAGGTGGCCGCCGGTCCTGGCGACCGCTTGCACCAGGAACTCGCGTATCTCGTGGGACAGTTCACCCAGTTCCGCCTCGGACAGCGCCTTCAGGTCGCGTGGTCCCCGGATGCTCTCCAGAATGGTCACGCTGGGCCCCCTCTCGGTCCGTGCCGTACTTCAACTCACTGTGACTGTCGGTGTCCCCGTGCCGGTGCGGCCGCCGGACGCGGCGTCGTCGTGCCCCATCCCCTCGGCGATCTTCATGGCCTCCTCGATCAGGGTCTCCACGATCTTCGACTCCGGAACGGTCTTGATGACCTGCCCCTTGACGAAGATCTGCCCCT
>NZ_JBSFJL010000060.1:0-19728 GCF_053598035.1 Streptomyces sp. NPDC001204
CTGGCGGCGCGCCGGGAGCCGGGGGCCGACCCGGAGATCGTGGACCGGGTACTGCGCCACCTGGATGTACGCAGTCTGCGGTGAGCCCCGCTCGGGCCGACCGAGTGCAATCGATCCGCGATTGGTCCATCTCGCCAACGGCAGGCGGCCCTTGGGATGCCCGAGCCACGAGGATGGTGCCGATGGCACGCCTGCCCGCGGTCAGGTTGCCGGTGACGATTGTTCAACGGGCGCCGCCATCAGGGTGCAGGACGACCTTGGTCCATCCGTTGTCACGGGCATCGAAGTGCTGGTAGGCCTCGGGGGCCCGGTGCAGCGGGAGTTCGTGGGAGACGATCCAGGACGGTGTGGCCTTGCCCTGCTGGATCAGGTTGCACAGCTGGCGGTTGTAGGCCTTGATGTTGGCCTGCCCGTTGCCGACCGACTGGCCCTTGAACCAGAACAGGCCGTAGTCGAAGGCGAATTCACCGTGCTGATACAGCTTGTCGGGGCTGCCGGGATCCTGGGGGATGAAGATGCCGACCACGCCGATGGTGCCGGTGAACTTCACCGACTCCACCAGGTTGTTCAGCGTCATGTTGGGGTGTTCGTGGCCCTGGGGGTCGTGGGCCTGGTAGCCCACGCACTCACAGCCCCGGTCCGCCCCGAGTCCGTTCGTGTGCTCGTTGACTTGGTCGACGGGCGAGGCCTTGGAGTCGTCGATGGGAATTGCCCCGATCTGCTCGGCCAGCGCCAGACGGTCCGGGTGGCGGTCCACGACCATGACCTTGGATGCGCTCTTGAGGTTCGCCGACAGTGCGGCCATCAGGCCGACCGGGCCGGCACCGTAGATCACCACGGTGTCGCCGGGCCGTACCTTGGCCAGTTCCGTGCAGTGCCAACCGGTGGGGAAGACGTCGGAGAGCATCACGTAGTCGGTCTGCCGCTCCCGGGCCTCTTCCGGCAGGACCAGACAGTTGTGGTCACCGTAGGGCACGCGCAGCAGTTCGGCCTGCCCGCCGCTGTACGGGCCCATGTCGGCGAAGCCGTAGGCGGCACCAGCCGTCTTCGGATTGTCGGCAGTGGTCAGGCAGAACGCGGTCAGCCCCTGCTCGCAGTTCCGGCAGAAACCGCAACTGATGTTGAACGGCAGGCAGACCAGATCCCCGACCCTGACCCTGTCGACCCCGGCACCGACCTCGGTCACCTCCCCCAGGTTCTCGTGGCCGAAGATCCGTCCCTGCTCGAAGTCCGTGCGGCCCTCATACATGTGCAGGTCCGAACCGCAGATGTTGGTGCTGGTGATCCTCACCAGCACATCGGTGGGCCGTTCGATGCGCGCGTCGGGGACATCCTTCACACTGACGGTGCGCGGCCCGTCATATACAACAGCCTTCATGGCTTCCCCTTCAATTGCTTCACCACACGATGGCCGGCATCAGGAGCTGCACGTGGGGATCAGGTCACTCTTGACGAGGACTCGTCCCGGGCAGGCGCCGGAACGATCCCGCGCTCCGCAACGCCCTCGGCCGTCGGTGACCACTACCGCACCACCGCTCTTCCACCCTCCCACCCTCATCAGGCGTGTCAAGCCGTCGTCGGGACTGTAAATCGTTCGGTGTAACTCCCGATCATGGAAGATGCATCGATGACCAGTGAGAACGTGGCCGAGCACGAGGCTGTTGAGGCGGCAGCGGCTGTGTCGGCGAAGGCCGTGGACGACCACCTGATCGACGAGCTGGTGAGCCGGGCCCAGGCCGAGGGTCTGCAGCTGACCGGCGAGGGCGGGCTGCTTCAGCAGCTGACAAACGGCTGTTGGAGTCCGCCCTGGAGGGTGAGATAACCGATCACCTCGGCTATGACAAGCACCATCCGGCGGGCAAGAACGGCGGCAACTCCCGCAACGGCACCCGCGCCAAGACCGTGCTCACCGACGTGGGACCGGTCGAGATAGTCGTGCCCCGCGACCGGGACGGCTCCTTTGAGCCGAAGATCGCCAAGAAGCGGCAGAAGCGCCTGACCGGCGTCGACGAGATGGTCATCTCGCTGGCCGCGAAGGGCCTGACCACCGGTGAGGTCCAGGCCCATCTCGCGGAGGTCTACGGTGCCGAGGTCTCCCGGCAGACCACCTCCACCATCACCGACAGGGTCCTGGACGGCATGGCCGAATGGCAGAACCGACCGCTGGACGCCGCTTGAGTTCTATCGGTGATTGCGAACGCCCCAGAAGGAGAGCGTTCGGATGCCCAGGTACGCCCCCAACAAGATGCCGACGGCGTATCACCGGCCACCCTCAAGCGCGCCGCTTCAGGCGCGGTTCTCCTGGAGTGGCTCACAGTCACGCAATTCTGCATCGCCTGCTTCGCCGCTGCAGCTCCTCACATACGTCTCATCCCGAACGCCGCCGAACTTGAAAAGCTGTGGCGGACGGCCCGCACGGAAGAACGCGGCACCCTGCACCTCAAGAACCCGCGGCCCGAGTACATCGCAGATCAGGCCGATTTTCAGTCACGCCCTGTATGCCCTGTACGAACGCGCCGGGGCCCCTCCGCTGCGCCAGGTCCAGCACCGGGGCGGAGGGCCGCTCCACCTGCCGCTGAGAAGTGGCTCGCTGCGTGGAAGAACTCGCTTCCTGTCAGCGCCGCGATCCTGAAGGCGCTCACCGAAGAAGCGGCACTCCTCACGGCTGCAGCACTGAGATGAGGCTGAAGCACCGGTTGCAGTGACGGCCGTCCCTCGCCAAGAAGACGGCCGTCACGGCTCGGGGCGATGCACGCTACCGCTCTTGTCCCCACGCCTACCGCGCCCGGGCCGCTTTCAACGGGTCTGCAACGATGGAGACTGGCTTCCCTGCGGATCCGTCGTGCCCGCCCAGTCCACCCGTCCCTCCCAGACGCACTTGGGCGAGGACCTGCCAGGCCAAGGCCCGGCCCGTAGACCACCCGATCATGACCCCAGTGTGGGTTCGAGTCCCTGGCGGCGCACAGATGTAGGGCCCGTCGTGATCACGACGGGTCCTACGGCGGGAAGCCGTCCGCCAGCGAGAAGACGGTGCGGACGACGACCATGAAGATGACGCAGCCGGCGATGAAGACGCCCAGGAAGGCCAGCAGGCAGCCGGACTCCGCCGCCAGCTTCCCGCGTGCCGGGGCGTGGGCGGTCGCCCGCTCCGGGTGCTCGGCCGTGTAGTGGACGGTGACGATGTCGCCCTCGACGATCGTCGCCGGCCCGTTGCTCTCCTCGAAACGGACGCCGCGGCCCTCCCGGGTCCTGTACTCGTACACGTGGTGCAGCGTCGTACTGACCTGGGTCTCCCCACCGCCACTTGTCGTGGTGAACGTGCGCAGGCACCGCGCCTCGGCCGTGAGCCCGCTGTTCCAGGCGCTGCGCACGTCCCGGGAGCGGCCGATGACTTTGATCAGCATGACGATCGCGCCGCCGATCATGAGCAGCGGCACGATGTAGAACAGCATTTCCATGAGGCCCCCGGACTCCGTGCGCGACCGTGGTCGGCCAGCGTGGGAGGACCCTACACGCGCCGACTGGACCGGAGACTCAGAAAATGCTCAGAACCAGCTTGCCGAACCGGGGTGCGATGTGCCGGTTTGGTGTCAGTGACGGCATGTCAAGCCGGGATGTTTTCGCTGGTCGGGCGTTGAGTAGGAGTGAGGTCACCAAAACCTCCGAAGGACGCCCCGGCCTTCAGGCTGGGGAGGAATTCGGTCGCCCGCGGAGCGGGTCAGGGAAAGCCGTTTCGCCGACAGGCGAACCGGCGTGGACTGTCGTACGGCGCCGATAGGTTGGCGCTTGTGACGATGCAGCAGCAGGAGACGGAGGACGCCGGGTGTGCCCGGTACGTTTTCCGGCTGCGTGTGTCCGCCACCGCCGAGAGGCAGCTGACGGGCGAGTGGGGGCGCTGCCGCTGGGTCTGGAACGAGTGCGTCGCCCGGTCCAAGAAGGCGTTCGCCGACGGCGAGAGGTGCGGCCCGGCGCAGCTGGACAGGATGCTGACCGAGGCCCGCGCCGGCAACGCCTGGCTGCGGGAGGGCTCGTCGGTTCCGCAGCAGCAGATCATCCGGGACTTCGGCAGGTCCCGTGCGAAGGCGTTGAAGGACATCAAGGCGGGGCTGCCGATGCGCCGGCGCGCGGGGATGCCCGGGCATAAGAAGCTCAAGGACTCCCGGCCGAGCCTGAACTACACGCGGCGCGGTTTCCGGCTCAAGGACGGGCGGCTGCGCCTGGCGGGCGGCATCAGCCTGACGGTGGTGTGGTCGCGGCAGGTTCCGGCCGGCCCGTCGTCGGTGCGCGTGTACCGCGATGGCGTCGGCCACTGGTACGCGAGCTTTGTCCTTCCGGCCGAGGTGCAGCCGCTGCCGCGTACTGGTGCGGTGATTGGTATCGACTGGGGTGTGAAGGAGTTGCGACCACCACGTCCGATGCCCACGATCTTCCGCATCCGCTGCACGGGAGGAAGGCCGCGGGGAAGTTGGCCCGTACCAGCGGATGATGTCCCGCCGGAAGCCGAAAGGGGCCGGGCCGCCTCGAAGGGCTACCGCACGGCGCGGCGGCAGGCTGCGAAGCTGCACCGGAAGATCGCCCGGCAGCGGCAGGACACCGGCCGCAAGTGGGCCAAGGCAGTGGTCCGCGACCACGATGCCATCGCGGTGGAGGACTTCCGCCCGAAGTTCCTCGCCAAGTCCTCGATGGCCCGCAAGGCAGCAGACGCGGCGATCGGCGCCACGAAGAAGGCCCTGGTCGAAATGGGCCGCAAGCACGGCCGTGCCGTGCACCTGGTCAACCCCGCGCACACCACGATGGACTGCGCACAGTGCGGTGCGAGAGCCAAGCACGCACTCCTCCTTTCGGAACGTACCCACACGTGCACCGCGTGCGGAGCCGTCTCGCCGAGAGACAAGAACTCCGCATCCGTGATGCTCGTCCGGGCTGGTCTGACCCCGGCTGGTGCTGAAGGCGCAAGACCTTCTGGAGCGCTGCTCCAGGGGGCTGCCTGAGCCAGGAATCCCCCGCCCTTCAGGCGAGGGAGCAGTCAATGTCGTGGGGTGGTGTGTGCGAGTCGTCTTACTGTCATGGGGCGGTACACCCCACCTCTCCGATGAAGCTCTCCATGATCCGCCCAACGATCCCCCATAGCGCCCCTACGCCGCCGCCCAATCGAGATCGAGCCCGAGGGCCCGTTGGTGGCGCCAAGGGCAGCGATCAAGGAAGGCAGTGGTCCGCAGCAGTTCCGGCGCGTGGGTACCGTGGTCGAGTGAGTCATGACGTTCTCGCGATGTGGGATCGCATTGAATCCTGGCTGAAGGTCAACGCACCGAACTCGTATGCCCCGTTGCGGCCGCCCGCCGCACCAGAGCCGATCGCGGCGGCACAGGCACACATGGGTGTGAGCTGGCCGGAGGAGGTGTCGGCGCTGTGGCTGCGGCATGACGGCGCCGAATTCTTCGAGGTCGACGGTGACGAGGAAAGCGAGGTCGATCCGGCGAGGTTCCTGGCCCGGGTACACCTTCCTGCCGCTGAGCGGAGTCACCCGGGTGTACGCCGCACGCAGCGATCCGGACACCGGCGCTGTCGGCTTTTCCGGGTGGGTGCCGCTGTCCGGTGCCGACGACGACTACGCGGGGGAGATGGTGGTGGTCGACGTGCCGGATGCCATCCGGGTGGGCCGCTGGTTTTCGACCGACAGTGCCTATCTGCACCGTGAGTACAGCACGCTGGGCGGCTACCTGGAGGCCGTCGCGGAGGCGCTGGAATCGGGTAACCGGGACCGCTGGCGGACCGCAACGGAGTGGTGCCGGGAGTGGCCCTGGGGTGCCTGGTGTGGCAGAACCCGCGGGCGGTGTCCGTCGTACAAGCCCCCTGGGAACCGATCACGGCGGCGCTGGACGCCGGGATCGGCGCCTCCTGGGCGACCGGCGACGAGGCCTACGGTCAAGACCCGGCTCTGCGTGCCTTGTTGGAGTCCCGCCGGACCGGCTACGTCCTGGCCGTCACCCGCAGCACGCGGGTGCGGATCAACCAGGGACACACCGCCGTCCGCGCCGACGCCGTGGCCGACCACCTGCCTGCCTCGGCCTGGCACCGGCAGAGCGCCGGAGCCGGCGCGAAGGGGCCGCGCTACTACGACTGGGCCTGGATCGAGATCGATACCGACGGCCACCGGCACCTGCTGATCCGCCGCAACCCGCACAGCGGCGAACTCGCCTTCTACCTGTGCTGGTCCCCGAGACGGGTGCCGCTGTCCGAGCTGGCCCGGGTGGCCGGGACCAGGTGGCGCGTCGAGGAGTGCTTCCAGGCCACGAAAGGCCAGGTCGGCCTGGACCACTACCAGGTCCGCCACTGGACCGCCTGGCACCGGCACATCACCCTGGCCATGCTCGCCCTGGCCTTCCTGGCAGTCCTCGCCGCCGACGCGACGCCGGCCAGGACCGCCCAACCGAACCGGCACGCCCGCGGCACCGACCCGATCGACCTGACCGTCCCTGAGATCCGCCACCTGCTCGGCGCCTTCCTGGTTCCACCGGCCATGTCCCCGCACAGCCTGCTGACCTGGTCAAACTGGCGCAGACTCCATCAAGCAACCGCCCGCCGCTGCCACTACCAGCGACGCCTCGCCGAGCCCTCGACCGGCTAGATCATGACGTCACACTGGAGCACTAATCGAGTACCGGTGGCCCCGCCTCGATGCGCCGCAGCACAGGAGCCAGGCAGTCCACATCGGGGCCGGGATCGAGTTGCCTTTCGTCCCACCAGGTGGCACCCGCATCGCGCAGCGGGCCGATCACATCCTTGGCCTTGGCAGCGTCCGCCAGAGTGGCGCCGCCAACTACGAGGTCGAAGGGGCGCTGCGTGTCGTCTTCTCGATGGCCGCGCACATAGGTGATCAACTCCCGCACGTCCTCGCGGTCCGGTGGGCATCCATGCAGGGCGTTCTTAAACAGAGGAACCGCGCCGTCCCACCGCGCGGCCCGTCGCATGGGCGGACGGTTCGGCCAGAATCCCCCGATCCAGACCGGTGGCCGGGGCCGCTGTACGGTGGCGGGCTGCAGGCTCACGTTCCGCGCCTGGTAGTGCCGACCGTGATGGTCGACGGCCTCGCCCGTCCAGAACCGCCCCAACAACTCCAGCCCTTCATCCAGCCGCTCGGCGAGCACACGTCGATCGGTGGAGTCGCCGAAGCTGCCGTACTCGTCCTCGACCGGCCCACCCAGCCCCGCGGCGAAGTTGGCCCTGCCTCCGCTGAGGTTGTCCAAGGTGGCCACCTGCCGCGCGAGTTGCTGCGGCCGATAACGAGCTACCGGAGTGAGCAGCGTCCCCACCCGGATCCGTGACGTCGCGAGTGCGGCCGCGGTCAGCAACATCCACGCGTCCCCGAAAGGCCGCCCCGAGTATCCCCGGTAATGGACGTGGTCCCAGACGAAGAGCCCGTCCCACCCGGACTCCTCGGCCGCCGCCGCTGCGGTCGCCACGTTTCGGGGGTCGGCGAAGTCGCCGAAGTTCGGGATATTGATCGAGAAGCGCATCTGGGAAGCGTGGGCTACCCCACCTGCCCAGGCAACGGATTATGCGCGGTCACACAGTGGAATCTATCGGTGCCCCCGGCTGCGAGGGCACGAAGAACGAGCAGCCGAGGGCCGAGCGCGAAATCGAGCCTGGGGATGAGCGGGGACAAGGTTCGCGACCAAGCCGACGCTGGCCGGACAAATGATCACGGCGGCACTGGATGCCGGGATCGGCGCCTTCCTGGTTCCATCGGCCACGTCCCCGCACAGCCTGCTGACCTGGTCAAACTGGCGCAGACTCCATCAAGCAACCGCCCACCGCAGCCACTGCCAGCGACGCCTCGCCGAGCCCTCGACCGGATAGATCACGAAGCCACACTGGAGTACTAGGACCTTGTTCCCGCTGAATCCAGAGGCACTTTCCAGGGTCTTCGATCTTGAGCGGTGCGCCTGCTCAGGGCCTCTGACGTTTCGTTACGCTCAGCGACGGCAGTTGGTGACTGCTGCCGGGGCCGCAGGCGCGCCGGGAGTCCAGGGCAGCACATGGCCACGGTCCCTCTCCGTGACTACGGGTGCAGCTTCTCGCCCTTCGCCAGCATCGCTACGTACCTTTCGATCCGGCGCGCCCGGGTCTCGGCCTTCTTGGCGTCTTGGATCCGGTACAGGATCGCGTAGCGGTTCTGCCGGTCCAGTGTCTCGAAGAACTCCGCCGCGGCCGGGTCGGCGGTCAGGGCCGCCGTGAGGTCGTCCGGCACCGTGGCGGTCTTCGCGCCGTCGTAGGCCGCTTCCCAGCGGCCGTCTGCCTTGGCGCGGTCGACCTCGGCCTGTCCCGGCGGATGCATCCGGCCCTGCTCGATCAGGGCGGCCACCTTGTCCCGGTTGGCCTTGGACCACTTGCTGCGCGGCTTGCGCGGGGTGAACCGCTGGAGCCACCACTGGTCGTCGAACTTGGCCTTCTGGCCGTCGATCCAGCCGTAGCAGAGTGCCGCGTCGAGCGCCTGGGTGTAGTCCAGAGCGGCGATTCCGGGGCCCTTCTTGCGAAGCTTGAGCCAGATGCCGGGCGAGACGGCGTGGTTCTCGCCGAGCCATGCCTGGAATGCCTCGGCGGATTCGAATGCGACGATCTCCAAGTCCTGAGTCACCCCAGTAGCGAACCACACCCGGCCGATTGTCATGAGACATTCGGCACGGCCCCGGATGCGGGGTGCCCGTGGGCCTGCGTGATCATCTCTGTTCTCGACGCAGAGCGATCATGAAGGAGCCACGGGCTTGGTCAACGGTACGACGTTGCTGCTCGACCTCGACGGGGTGTCCGTCGCGCGGGTTGAGCGGCTGGCCGACGAGTTCACCTGGTCACGGCCGACGAGACAGCCAGAGCCTGCCCGGCCTGCGGGGTGTTCGCCACCCGGGTTAAGGGCTCGGCGGTGACCCGGCCACGCGATCTCCCTTACGGCGAGGGCGGATTGGAGTTCCGCTGGCACAAGCGCCGCTGGTGGTGCCGCAAGGCCGGCTGCCCTCGCCGGTCCTTCACCGAGCAGATCCCGCAGATCCCGGCCGGCGCCAGGCTGACCGCCCGGCTGCGGGATACGGCCGGGCGCCGCATACGGGATGCCGGCTCCACGGTCCTCCAGGCCGCGCCGGATCTGCATCTGTCCTGGCCGACCGTGATGGAAGTCTTCCGCACGCAGGCACGCGACGTCACCGAGGCACCTCTGCCGCAGGTCGCAGTACTGGGCATCGACGAGACCCGCCGCGGACGGCCTCGCTGGGAACAGGATGCGGAGACCGGCAAGTGGTGCCTGACCCGGGACCGGTGGCACACCGGCTTCGTCGACGCCCTCGGCCACGGCGGGCTTCTCGGACAAGTCGAGGGCCGCACCGTCGCCGATGTCCTGGCCTGGCTCGCCACCACCAGCCTGGACTGGAGAAAGGGCATCGGCTATGTCGCCATCGACATGTCGGCCACCTACCGCGCCGCGATCCGCATCGGCCTGGCGCACGCCACCGTCGTGGTCGATCACTTCCACGTGGTCCAGCTCGCCAACAAGATGCTGTCCATGGTCAGGCGCCGCACCACCGCCGAGACCCGCGGCCGGCGCGGACGGGCGAGCGACCCGGAGCGGAAGGCCAGACGACGGCTGCTGCGCAACCGCGGGGACCTCACCGACGACCAGTTCGCCACCATGTGGAACACGCTCCTGGGCGAGGGGAAGATCGGGCAGACGCTACTGACGGCCTGGATCGCCAAAGACAACCTGCGCACCCTCCTCGCCCTGGCCCGCACCGGAGCCGACCGTCACCAAGTCGGCTACGCCCGCTGGAAATTCCTCACCTGGTGTGCGGACTCCGACATCCCCGAAGTCCGCCAGCTCGCCACCACCGTCGACCGCTGGTGGCCGGAGATCGCCGCGTTCATCCACACCGGACACAGCAACGCCAAGAGCGAAGGGACCAACCGCGTGATCAAGCTCACTGCCCGCAACGCGTTCGGCTTCCGCAACCCCGCCAACCAACGCCTACGTACACGCTGCGTCACCACCCGCCGGGCCCGCGGACACCTCCGCACCGCTCAACTTTGAAGACCCTCCTTACGCCGACTCTGTTGTCTCTCACGTCATAACAGGGCGAAGGTTGCCTGATGCGGCACTAGACACTCGCATCGTTGCAGCTCAGGGGCACCTTTTCCTAAATCCGGATCAGTTGATCCCGCCCGGCTGAATACCCGAGGCCGGGGCTTGACACGCGCATTCCCCCGCTCCGCACAGACGCCTGCCCGGGCCACTGCCTCGCATCGGCACGCAGTGGCCCAGGCAGGTGTGCTGCGCTACTTGCGGAGGCTCTTGGTGTCGATGCGGAAGACCTGGTGGCCGCGGTTCACATCGACGAAGAGCTTCATCTTCCCCGAGCTGAAGGTCAAAGTGACGATGGCCTCGGTGTTGCGGCCGATGCTGCCGTTGTCGGCGACCTTCCAGGCGAGCGGCACGTTCTGGGCGCGCAGGACGCCGTTGGCGTGGTTCTTCGCCTCCCAGGCGTTCAGCCTCTTCTGGAAGCCGGCGGTGAGGTAGTGGCTGCGCAGGGCCTTCCCGAGGTGGCCGCTGTCCTCGTCGATCAGCGCATCGATGTAGGCGCCGTAGAAGTCGGCGACGCGGGTGAGGTTGTCGGACGGCTTGCCGCTGACGCTGCGCGGGGTCCCGGCGGAGGCCTGGACGGCGGTGCCGAGACCGAGGCCGACGGTGAGGACGCCGGCGACGAGAGCGGTGCGGGTCTTACTGTTCATGTCTGTTCTCCGTTTTCGAATGGTCGAATGGCCGAATGGCCGGGCTGTGCTGCGGAGGTCGGTTCCGGGCCGCCCCTCCGACCCCGTGACGGGAGGAGGGCCCCGGACGGCCCCGTCAGCGGGCCTGTCCGCGGCCTTGGCGGCCGTCTGCTGGAAAGCCTTCACCGGAGCGCCCTCGAAGCCGCCGAACTGTGCCCCGTGCAAGACCCTGACGATGCGGCCGTCCCGGCCGACCGACAGCAGGCGGACGTCGCCCGCACCCCAGGAGGTCTCGGTGAGGACACCGCAGACGCGGGAGCCCTCCTCGACGGACAGCTTCCGCAGTCCTTGCCGGTGGCCTCGGTGCCCGGGCCCCGCCGCTCGGTGCGGTCGCGCAGGACGTGATGCCCCTGTTCAGCCACGAGGCCGGCTGCTTCGCCCAGCAGGTCCCGGGCAGGACCACGGTGATCCGTCGGGCGTTCGTGTCCAGGCCGGTGCGGCGGCAGGTCCGCGGCCGCCAGGAAAGCCAAGCGCCTCCAAAGCGGCGGCGGCTGGTCCGGCGAGCGCCACGGCCAGACCCGTGACGGCGCCTGCGAGGAGCGGACCTGCTCGGGTGCGCTCACGCATGACTGTCCCCCCGGTGAATGAGTGCGGTGAACGCATGAGTGCAGTGCATGCGTCTCGGACGTCGCCTGCCGCCAGTTGGCCGGTCCGGCCCTGGTCGGTGCGACACCCAGAGCATCGGCGTCACCGCAGCCCCGCGCAACGACTGACGCCCTCTTGGCGACGGTGGAACCATCCCAGCCCATCTGACGTGCAGGTATGTGAGTGCCTGGAATGCGGGATCGCAGGCGGACAACGGGGGAACTGTGCCGATTCGAGACGATGCCGAGGAGTTCGCGGCGCTGCTGCGCCGGCTGAAGGACCGCACGGACCGCAGCTACGGTTCCCTGGCCCGCCGCCTCACCATGAACACCTCCACACTGCACCGGTACTGCGCGGGCGAGGCGGTGCCTCAGGACTTCGCGCCCGTGGAGCGGCTCGCGGCCTTCTGCGAGGCGACACCGCAGGAGCGGCTCGAACTGCACCGGCTGTGGCTGTCGGCGGTGGCGGCTCGGCAGCGGGCGCGTACGGCCGCTTCGGCACCGCCACCCGCAGCGATCCCCGCACCCGCAGCGGTCCCGGACCGGGCGCTCGCCGAGGAGAACAGTCCCGCAGAGCAGCCCGGGAACGGTCCCGACCCGGACAGGCCCGTCCCCTCCCCCCCTCCCCGCCCCTGGCACCGCCGCCGACGGATCCTGGCGTCCACCGCTGCCGCCTGCGCACTGCTCGCTGCTGCGGGCAGCGTGTCCGTCCTGTCGGGCGGCCACTCCCTTGAGGCGGACGCCTCCGGCTCCGCCGGCCCGCGGACGACCGCCCCCGGCGCACCCCAACGTCCGGCGAAACCGTCAGCCACCGCCTCCCTCTCCCCTTCCCGGAGGTCCGCGCCGCCCGGCCCCCCGCAGAAGGCCCCCGCCCCGTCCGCCACCGGCAGCGGTCCCGCCTCGGCCGCGAAGCCGGCCACCGGCCTGCCCCTCACCTGGAGCGCCGACTCCCAGGTCTGGGACATGGGCTGCAGCTACGATTACGTCATCGACAAGCCGCCCGCACACGTGCCTCCACCGCCGGTGCAGCAGGACGCCGGGGCGTGGGCGGCGACGCAGGGCGCAGTGCCCGGGGGGCAGACGTTGGTGCAGGTCACGGTGCAGGGGCGGTCGTCCACGGCCGTGGTCCTGGAGGCGCTGCGCGTCCGCATCGCCAACCGCGGCAACCCGGCCGCCGGGAGCGCGTACGCCATGGACCAGGGCTGCGGCAGCGAGTTGGCACCCCGCCGCTTCACCGTGGACCTCGATGTCGACCGCCCTGTCATCCGTGCGAGGAGCGGCTCCGGCACAGGACACGCTATCGCGGCCGTGGACTTCCCGTACCGCGTCTCCGCCGAGGACGCGGAGGTGCTGCAGGTCGTCGCGGCGACACAGCTCTACGACGCCCGCTGGTACCTCGAACTCGACTGGTCCTCCCAGGGCCGCACCGGCACGATCCGCATCGACGACCACGGCCACCCGTTCCGCACCACCAGCATCAAGGGAGCACCGCACTACTGGTACGGCAGAAACCGCGCAGGCGAGCGTGCCTGGGTCCCGTACGACGGCTGAAGGCCTTCGTTTGGATCGCCCGGCGGACCGGAGGCAGATTCCGGCGATGTGAAGCTCACCTCCCGCGCCTACGACGGGCTGGCGAAGATCCTGGCGGCGTTGCGCTCACACGACGCCCAGGTGGTCGAGCGGCTGGCCGCTGTCCAGGTCCAGAACCGCAGCCCCAAGGGCCGCCCCGGGTTGGAGGGGGGACGGCGTGAACGCCGGCGGCTGCGCCCCGGGCACCGCGAACTGCGACTCGTGGTCGCACGCCTGGGCATACACCCCAGCAGCGGAGAACACGATGGCGTAGTCGTTGCCGGCGCCGTCCCTCATCGAGGCCATCTCCTCGCCCGGCGACCAGCCGGAATCGAAGGAGTAGTACCTCCACTCCCACTCAGGGCTCAGAACGGCATCCAACATCGCCAGGGACCTGGACCGATCGCGGACCGTCGCGATGGCGGGCAGCTGCTTGATCACTTCATACACCGACGCGGAGCCATCGGGCTGTAACTTCTCCCCGCGCTTCCAGGACCTGGACGACCAGCGGTTCTGGCGGGCGGAGATGGACGGGATCGAGACCGGCGGCTACGGGCCGCTGACAGATCTCGCCCGCACCAACAAGGTGAACCTGAAGAAGGTGACCACCCAGTGGGAGGACATGCTGAAGGTGGCCGGCTCGCTGGTCACCAACCAGGTGCGGGCCTATGACCTGCTGCGGATGTTCGGCAACCATGGACGGCCCACGCCGCTGGGGCAGGCGTTCGCCGAGTACGGGCGCATGGCCAAGACACTGCACCTGCTCGAGGTCGTCGACCCCGTCGATGACACCTACCGGCGGCAGATGGGTAAGCAGCTGTCCGTCCAGGAGTCCCGCCACACCCTCGCCCGGGACATCTGCCACGGCAAGCGCGGCACCATCCGTCAGGCATACCGGGACGGGATGGAAGATCAACTAGGGTCGCTGGGGCTGGTGTTGAACGCCGTGGTGCTGTGGATCACGAAGTACATCGACGCTGCGGTCGCCCGTCTGCGCGCCGAGGGCCACGAGATCAGCGACGAGGATGTCGCCCGCCTCTCCCCGTTGAAGTTCAAGAACCTCAACGTCCTGGGGCCGCTACAGCTTCACCCCCTCCACCCCGCGCCAGGGCCTGCGCCCGCTGCGCGACCCGGACGCCCCGAGCTTGACGATGACGACGCCGGCGGTGGCGAGGAGTGAGGCGGGCGGCCTGACGGAGCTGGCACCGCCGGGCGCGCAGCACTGGTGTCGAGGGCGGTCGCGGCCCGGCCTACGCCGTGCAGAACTCGTTGCCTTCCGGGTCCTGCATGATCCACCAGTGCCCGGCAGGCCCCTTGTGGACCTCGCGGACGCGGGTTGCCCCCGGCTTGTCGAGGCCGCCGCGCTCACTGTGGACGTCGAGGTGCAGGCGGTTCTTGCACAGTGAGGGACTCGGCCAGGCGGCCTGACTGATTGATGGAGAGATCCGCAGGTCTCCGCGATGTGGCTTCAGGAGCACAACGGAGGTCTGGCGCCGCAGACGACGACACAGAAGATGACGCTGTGCGGAAACTTCACTGACAGAAGATGTCAGTGAACCTCCGGACAGTGGAGCCATGATCTTCAGTCACAACTCCCGCCGGGCCGAGCGGCTGCTTGTGCCCGCTGCTTTCGCCACCGCTCTCGGCAACAATGTCCAGCTCATCGTCGGTGCACTGCTCATGATCAGGGAGCAGCAGACCATGATGGCCGTCGGCTGGCTCTTCATCGCCGTCGCCGGGCCGCAGGCGCTGCTGTCGCCCTTCTTTGGGCGGCTGGCCGACCGCTTCGACCGGCGGGCCCTGTGGATCGGCTGCGATATCACCAGTGCGGCGCTGGCTCTCGCACTGCCGCTGTGGCTGGCCTGCGGAGGCTCCCCGGGGCCCGGCATCTACAGCGCCAATTTGGCGCTCGCCGTGGTCGGTGCCCTGTTCTTCCCGGCAAGCTCCGCGCTGATCAAGGAACGGGTCCCGGCGGACCGGCTGCGGCGGTTCAACGCCCGCTACGAGATGGGGACCCAGGCGGGGATGCTGCTGTCGGCGACGATCGGCGGGCTGTCCGTCCAGGCGTTCGGTGCCGTGCCGCTGCTGGTGTTCAACGCCGGGACCTTCATCGTCTCGGCGCTCTGCGTCGTCGCGGTGGCGCGTCGCCCGGACCGGGCGCTGACGGGCACCGCTGCCGGGGGGCCAGCGCCGGCAGCGGCTCCGCGCGGGCCGCTGCGGATGCGCCGCTTCATCCTGCTCTACGCCCAGGGGAGCGTGGTCGTCACGGTATTCAATGCTCTGCTGCCCACCGCCGTCATCGGTGAACTCCGTCTGGGGGCAGCGACGTTCGGTGCCGTGGACGCTCTCGGATGCCTCGGTTTCCTGGCGGCCACCGGTGCGTACCGGATCGTCAGCCGACACAGTCCCGACCTTCGCATCGCCGTCGTGGGCTTTCTGCTCTGCAATGTTGGCCTGGTGCTGCAGAGCCAGTTCGGGATCGTCGGCTATCTCGTCGGGGTGCCGCTGGGTGCGTTCTTCTTCGGGCAGGCCCGGATCGCCTCCCGGACCATGCTGATGACCTCGGCCGATGATGCCACTGTGGGCAGGGTCTTCGGGCTGGCGAACGGTGGCGGGCTGGCGGCTACGGTCGCTGTGATGTTCCTGGTCGCGACGGTCACTGACCACAGCGACACGCGCTACGGCTTTGGGGTCCTCGCCGCCCTTGCGCTGCTGGCGACCCTGTCCGCCGGACTGCTGCTCAGATCGCCGGCCCCCGCCCGGCTTGATGAGTCCGCTGGTCGGTACCGGTCGACCACGGCCGCCGCCGTCTCCACGATCCCGCGACGCAGCTCCTCGGGGGCGAGCACCTCGATGTCCGACCCCAGTGACAGCAGTATGGGCACCGCAAGCTCGACCGACTCCAGCGGCACCGTCGCCGTCACCCAGCCATCTGCCTCCGGCGGCCCTGCCGAGGCTTCGACGGCGCGGACCAGTGCCACGTCCAGGCGGTCTGGCAGCGCGGACAGCAGCGCTGGAGCAATCCGGACGGAGGCCTGAAGCCGCAGCCTGCGCACGTCGTAGACGGTGAGGTAATCCTGCCAGTGGGCGGCCAGGTCGAACCCCTCAGGGCGCTCGAAACCGACCTCTCCGACGTCCAGGCGGAGGATCGAAGACACCCGGTACGTCCGCACGGCGCCGTCCACCGCTGCGACGAGGTACCAGACGCCCGCCTTGAGGACCAGGCCGTAGGGGTCGAGCTGGCGCTCGACCTCCTGCGGCTCGGCCCAACGTCGGTAGCGCACACTGATCCGCCGCTGGTTCCACACTGCGTCGGCGAGCGCCACAAGAGCAGGCGGGGAGTCCTGTTCCCGGTACCAGCCGAGAGCGTCGAGGTGGAACCGCTCACGGACCCGGCCTGCCCGGTCCCGCAGCGGTGCGGGCAGCGCCGCGGTCAGTTTCAGCTGCGCCGCCGCCAGCACCTCTCCCAGCCCCAGGTCGTCCGCAGCGCCCGGCAGCCCGGCCAGAAACAGAGACTCGGCCTCGTCGGCATGCAGCCCGGTGAGTCGGGTCCGGTAGCCGCCAAGCAGCTGGTAACCGCCGCCGTGCCCGCCGTCCCCGTAGACCGGAATGCCCGCGCCGCTCAGCGAGTCGATGTCCCGATAGACGGTCCGCACCGAGACACCCAGCTCCTCAGCGAGCTCACCAGCCGTCAGCCTGCCCCGGTTCTGCAGCAGGAGGACGAGAGAGAGAAGCCGGACCGCACGCATGAACCAATCATTCCAGGCCCGGGTCGCGTTCGGGCGCCTGAGACCGCCTTGGACGCCGTGGACCTTGGACTGCTCCACGTGCACCTGGAGAACGACCAGAGCTATGAACGACCGGATGCGTCACACTCTGGATTCTCATAAACGGTCCTTTGTCCGAGCAAGATCAAAGATGACGCTCCGGTGATCGCGAAGCGCTGGTTCGGTTCGCAGAACTCGTATTCACTCAAAGGTGAGTCCGGGGTACTTCGGTCATGGAATGCATCCGCGTCGGCCGCGCCGGTGGCGGACACCCGCGTACCCGACCACCTCAGCGGCGACAAGACACCCCATGCAGCTATGGGGTCAAGCAGCTGTTGCGAGCGTTGGCAGAGCCGGTGGGGCGAAGGCGACCGCTTCGTCGCATTTCTGACGGGTGGTCAGGCAGTGATGGAGCTGGCCGATCAGGCGGTTGAACAGGTTGCGGAGGGCCGCGTGGTGCGGTCGCCGGCTTCCCGTCGGCGGTTGTAGTGGGAATGAGCTCCGACTGAAGCGGTGAGTGCGGCGAACGCCCAGTGCCGGCCGGCCGCTGCCAGGCGGCTGTTCTTGATCCGGCGGTGGCTGACGCGACGGCTCTTGCCGGATTCCCTCGTTACCGGGGCGCTTCCGGCGTAGGCCTTCAGGTCTCGGGCCGTGGCGAACCGGGTGTGGTCGTCACCGCGGCGTCCTGATGGTCGGACTTCTTGGCGGAGACGACGTGTCGGTCGCGGTAACGTGCGACAGCCATCGGGTTGATCGCGTACACCCGGCGGTCAGAGGCCCGAAGACAGGCCACGAGAAGTCCGCGAGATGTCTCAATCGCGATCGGGATCGGATCGTCCGGGCTGTCACCGTGCTCGGCAAGCAACTGAAGCAGGTCCTGGAGGCCCGCTGCGTCGTCGCCGATCCGGAGCTTGCCGAGCAGTCGGGCGTCCTGATCGACCACGGCAACGTCGTGGTGATCCTCAGCCCAGTCGATTCCGCAGGTCACGTGCACCGCGCGCTCCTTTCGGGCCTTCCCTGTCCGTCCGTGTCGGGCCGTGGCAGGACCACCCGGCGACCTAATAAAAGCGCTCATGGGCGCACCACCCCATCAGCCGTCCGTGGCCCCAGCAGTGTCCAGCGTCCTCGCCCTCGTGAAGAGCTCCGCGGCTCCAGCTGATTGGGAGGTGTTCCTGGGTACGGCTCGAACCACGGCACGGTATGGCGGCCGAGCTCGAATCGGCAGAGGCCGTGCATGCGTCCCTCTTGTCGAAGCACTCCCAGGCGCTGCATACAGTCCAGACGTCTCGCCCGGCCCCTGCCAGGACTGACAACTGTCAATCCACAGTGCCTATTAGGCGTACTCCTCCCACCGCAACCGCCGCTACCTGCGACGGCGCCAGATCAAGCACACCATCCCCGAGCCGAAGAACCAGCGGGCCAACCGCCAGCGACGGGGCAGCAGGGGCGGCCGGCCCGTCGGCTTCGGCAAGACGATCTACAAGCGGAGGAACGAAGTTGAGCGGACGATCAACGCCCTCAAGAACTTCTGGGCCGTCGTGACGAGGTTCGACAAGCGCGCCTACGTCTTCCACGGCACCGTCGCCATTGCCTCGATCCGAATCTGGCTCCGCCCATGATCCGCCGGGCAGAACCTGGCGGTGAGGCGCTCGAAAACCAGTGGAGCAGCGCCGCTGCGTGCCATTACCGTGCTGCCGAGCCAAGTCGTCAAGGCAAGGACGTGCCGTTGTACACCCTGTGAGACCTCCCGAGTGCTGATCTGTCGCGCGTCGCGCCTGTGCGCCGCGCTGCTTTTTGCTGCGGACTTCTCACTGAAACCGGTGTACTTCTGTGCTCAATGACTGGGTGGTCATGCCCACCTGCCTGCCAGCGGTTCTCCGCCGCTGCCCCGCGTGCGCGTCCGACCGCTTCCGGGCGAACGGCAAATTCCGCGTCAACGCAAACCACAAGCTCCTCGACGCCTGGCTCCTCGTGCTCTGCACCGCTTGTGGGGACACGGCAAAGCTCACGGTCCTGGAGCGGATGAACGTGCGCTCCGTACGACCTGAGCTGCTGGACCGGATGCATGACAACGACCCTGGCCTGGCGGCTGAGTTGCTCCAGGATCCGGTCGTGCGGCGCCGTAATCGCATTGCCCTCGACTGGGACAACGCCTGGCGCCTCGACACCGGCGGATCGGATCACCTGGACCGCGAGGTGATCGACGTCTCGGTCCGCTTCGTGGCGCGGATCCCTGTCCGGCCGATGCGACTGATCGCTGAAGGGTGCGGTCTGTCGCGGGCCGAGGTCGAGAGACTAATCGCGGAGGGCAAACTCGTTTCGGCAGTCCGGCTGAGCGGCAAGCTCTCCGGCGACTTCACCTTCACGCTCAAGCGCTGAGCCCCCTCGGATCCAGGGGCCTGTCCGGCAAGATCCGCCGGACAGGCCCTAGCCGTCCAGGTGGCCGAGTTCGGCGTCAGGCCGGCAGTGCACGCAGGCCTCGACGCCTTCGCTCAGTGCTCGTAGGGCGACGTCCCGTGGTACGCCTTTCCAGTGTTTGCCTGCCATATGGCAGCCGCCGACGTGGACGGCGACGGCCGGTGAGTCGCGGCTCAGGCCGCCTTCGAGGATCCAGTCGGGTGCGGCCGGCCGGGCCTGCTCACCGCGCTGGCGCTCCTGCTCGAGGCGCTCGGTTATAGCGATCTGCTGCCGTACCCGGTCGAGGGTGAGGACGAGCCACGTCTCCAGGGCGCGGAGGTGGGGCAGGTCAGGCGGAAGATCGTTCATACGTTCGATTCTAGCTAGAGGGCAGGGCCAGACGGTGACGACGTTGCCGGACGACGCGCGTGAATCGGCCTACGTGAGTGGATCCGGCGGCAACGACGCCGCGCACCGGTCGTTGTGAGTGGCATGGGACGGGCTTCGAGAGCACGGTCAGCGATCCGTACTCAGCGAACGGCGGACGGCGGCCTGCTGATCCGCCGGCCCCGGCCCGTGGACGAGCAGGACCTTGCTTG
>NZ_JBSFJL010000061.1:0-17289 GCF_053598035.1 Streptomyces sp. NPDC001204
GTACGAACGCCACAGCGGCACGCTGCCGAACACGCCCGCGCCGAGCAGCCGCAGCATGCCCCGCCGGAAGCGCTTCACCCGCAGGTCGCCGAGGCCGATCGACTGCTTGCGGGTGAGGCGTCGGTGCCCGGGCGGCATCGGATTGTTGGTCTTATGGCACCGATCCCTCATGCGTAGGAAGCCGAGTCCCGGCCGCGTTGGGTGGGGCGGCCGGGACTCTTCCGCTCGGGCAACGGCGCTGGAACCGAGCGGAGCCAGCAGGGGTGGCAGATGGGTCGCGCCCACTCCCGTCCTGGTCTCTGCTGCTTCTGCGATGTGAGATTTCAGTCCTCTGCGGGCAGCGCTCGGGCGGCGTCTGGGGGGACAGAGACGGAGATCGTGTCGCCGGGCACGGGAAGGCTGAGCGCGGCCGGGTCGGACACGGCGACCCGGAGCCGGATGTCTCCTGTGATCTCAACGACGACGGTGGCGATGTTGCCTTCGTTGACGACCTCGGCCACCTGGCCGGTGATCGATGTTGCCGCGCTCTGCTCGCCCAGGCGGAGTGCCTCCGGCCTGAGCAGGACGCGGACGGAGTCGCCCGCCGTGACCGTCCCGGGATGCAGCGCATGCACGATGTTCGATGTGGGCAACTGGACGGTACATCGGTCGGCTCCGGCTTCCGTACAGATGCCGGGAATCAGGTTGGACTGGCCGACGAATCCGGCAACGAACGCGTTCGCCGGTTCCCGGTAGATCGTGTCCGGCGTGTCGAGCTGGTCGATCCGGCCGGCTCGCATCACCGCGATCCGGTCGCTCATTACCAGCGCCTCGGTCTGATCATGCGTCACGAAGATTGAGGTGACGCCGAGTTCGCGCTGCAGGTGCTTGATTTCCAGGCGGAGCTGCTCGCGCAGCTTGAGGTCCAAGTTGGACAGCGGTTCGTCGAACAACAGCACCTTCGGCTGCACCACGATGGCCCGGGCCAGCGCGACGCGCTGCTGCTGCCCGCCGGAGAGCTGACTGGGCAGGCGATCCTCGTGACCGGCAAGCCCAACACGTTCGAGCGCCTCGGCCACGCGCTTGCAGATCTCCGCCTTGGGGCGCTTGCGCATCTGCAGTCCGTAGCCGACGTTTCGGCCGACGGTCAGGTGAGGGAACAGGGCGTACTGCTGAAAGACCATGGCGGTGTCGCGCCGATTCGGTGGCAGTTGGTGTACGTCCTGCCCGTCGAGCATGATCTGTCCGCTGTCCGGGGTCAGGAAGCCCGCGATCATGTTCAGTGTCGTGGTCTTGCCGCAGCCGGATGGCCCGAGCAGGGTGAGGAACTCGCCGGGGCGTACATCGAGGTCGAGGTTTTCGACGGCTACCGAGGAGCCGAACTGCTTGCGGATGCCGCCCAGGGTGACCGCGTATCCGCCGGCTCTTGCCTGGGTGGCCGGCCGCTTGTCGGTGCTGAGTGCGGTCACTTGGTACCTCCGTGGATGAACTCGGTCAGGTGGGTGAACCGGGATGCGATGCCTGCGATGGCGCAGATGCCGAGGACGCTGGTGACCGCGACGCAGGCCAGGGTGGGCGAGTACTCGTACTCCATGTACTGCAGGAGCTGGATGGGCAGGGTGTTCGCGTCGCGTGTGGTGAGGAACAGGGAGAGTTCGACGTTGTTGAACGACATGATGAAGGCGAAGAGTGCTCCCGCGAACATGCCTGATCGCATGAGCGGCAGGGTGACCGAGGTGAACGCGCGCAGGGGCGTGGCACCGAGATCGCGGGCGGCTCGTTCCCACATGGGGTTGACCCCGAGCAGGCTGACGCCCACGGTGCGCAGGACGAACGGGATGCCGATCACCGTGTGCGTCACCACCAGCAGGGGGGAGCCGATCAGTCCGCGCGCGCTCAGCATCGAGATCAGCTGGACGACGCCGAGGCTGATCACGATCTCCGGTAGCAGCAAGGGGGTGGCTAGGAAGCCCTCCAGCGCGGCGCGGCCACGGCCCCGGCCGCGGGACAGGGCGTACGCAGCGGCTGTGCCCATGACAAGAGCACACAGTGCGGATGCCAGGGCGACTTGGGCAGACAGGGCCATGGGCAGCAGCCACTCGCGGGTGAGTGCGGAGTCCCACCACCGCAGGGAGAGTCCGCTCGGCGGGAAGGCCGGGTAGGTGTCCGGCTGGATGGAGGTCCACACCACGACGACCATCGGCACGGCGATGAAGAGCATGACCAGTGCGAGCAGTACGGAGCGCAGCAGGATCCATGGACGAAAGCGCATGGTCATGGTCAGATCCCCTTTCGTGACTGGTTGCCGGCCCACAGCAGTGCGGACACCGTGATGGCGCTCACCACGAGGATGACCACTGCGACTGCCGCGGCCTGGCCCCATTCGAGGCTGACCACCACGCGGTAGCGGACCAGGGTGGCGAGGGTCTGGACCCGCCCGCCGCCGAGTACGGCGGCCGTGGCGAACGCGCCGAGGCTGATCGCGAAGGTAAGCATAAAACCGGAGATCAAGCCGGGCCGGATCAGTGGCAGCGTGATCCGGAAGAAGGTGCGGACCGGCCCCGCACCGAGGTCGCGGGATGCGCGTTCCAGTGCGGGATCGACGCCCTGCACGCTGGACATCGCGGTGAACACCGCGAACGGCAGGAGCACGTGCACGAGGCCGACGATCACGGCGAACCAGGTCCCGATGAACGCGACGGGTGCGTCGGTCACTCCTGCCCAGAGGAGAATCTTGTTGAGCAGCCCGTCGTCCTGGAGCAGCACCAGCCAGCCGTAGGTACGGACGACGACGCTGGATACCAGGGGCGATACCACGATGAGCAGGACGAGCGTGCGCAGCCGCGAGCGGGACCGGACGAGGAAGTGGGCGACGAGGAGCCCCATGGCCGTACAGGCCAGGCCCACCACGACGGAGGTCCAGATGGTGTCCCAGAGCACCGACCGGAAGTAGCTGTCGCCGAACAGATCGGTGTAGTGCTCGAGGGTGAGATGAGTGGTGACCTTGGCGCCGTCGTAGGTCAGCACGCTGCTGGCGAGGAGGATCATGGTCGGGACGGCGAACACCGCCAGCACCCAGACCGTCGCGGGCAACGTGAGCAACGGCAGCCTGGAACGCTTCCGTGCCGGCGCTGGCACTGGTGGGCGCGGTGGCGAGGCCGTCAGGGAGGTGGTCATCGCACGGCCTCCTGCCACTCCTGCTGCCACTGGGTGCGGTGCTTGTTGACCGTCGCCGCGTCAGCGATCTTGACCTTGGCAAGCTTCTCCGGCGTCGTGATGTGCTTGGCCGCGAAGTCCGCGGGGAAGGTCAGGCCGCTGATGGCGGGCCCGACGTTGTAGGCACGCGCCCAGCGCTCCTGGACCTCTTTGGAAAGCCAGTAGTCGATGAGCTTGTAGGCGTTGTCCTTGTGTTGGGCACCGTCCGGGATACCGAGACCGCCCAGGTGCGCGTATGTGCCTTCACGGGGAACGGTGAAGTCGTAGTTGTTGGTCTTGGCGTAGATCGCGGCGCGGCCGTCGAAGTACGGGAAGGCCGTGGCGGTCTGCTTCGCCATGAACGGCACGGCCTCGGCCGAGGTCGTGGGGGTGCCGAGGGCGTGCTTGGCCATCTCCTCGGTCCGCTTGAAGGCGGGGCTCGTGTTGGTGATGCTCCCGCCGCCTATGTCGGCGAGGTTGAGCAGGGCGTAGACCCCGAGGATGTTGTTCGGGTTGAAGACCAGCGTGCCCTTGCCGTACTTGGCGTCCCACATCACGTCCCAACTGGTGGGCGGCTTCGGGAAGTCGTCGCGGTTGTACATCAGGGAGACCTGCTGGACGTCCTGGATGGCACCGACACCGTAGGTGTGTTCCTGCAGCTTCTGGGGCACATGTGCCATGTTCGGCACCTGCTTCTGGGTCACCGGGGCAAGCAGGTGGTCCTGGTGACCCTGGTCGAGCTCGAAGTAGGTCATCACGCCGAGGTCGAAGCCTGGTTCACCGTTCGCGGCCCGGATGGCGGCGTAGGTCTCCGCTCCCGCTCCCCCGGCTCTGTACTTGACCTGGATGCCGGTCTTCTTCGTGAAGGGCTTCGCGATGTTTTCTGTGAAGAGGGTTGCGTACTCGGCGCCGAAGCCTTGGACGACAACTACGTCCTTTCCACCGGCGCCGGCGTCCGAGCCGGTAGACGTGCAGGCGGCCAGTGACGCTGAGAGCCCGAGCACGAGCGCCACGCTGATGAACTTCTTCATGTCGGCCGCACCTCCAATTGGGAACTAGTGTGGATACATCGATGCCGTATGTGCTTGATTGATCGCTGAACACCAGGAATGGGATACTCATCCCGTTCGCTGGGAGAATGGGAGAACCTTTATCTCCGTTATCCGAGAGGTTGTGTAACGGAGATGTGAGGCAGTGACGGCAACCGTCGTCGGCAGACTGGCCAGAGTCAACGGATTGCGAGGAGAGCTCCCCAACTCCGGCCGGGGAAAGGCGGAGCCGGGGAGCCGATTGTTGAGGCGCGCTACCAGCCGTGTGGGTGACGGTGGTGCTGCGCGTTCAAGAGGGTCAACGCGTGGGCCGCGAAACGATGGCGAGCCGGTTGATCATTCAGGAAGGTTCTTCAGGAGCCGGCCGCGGGCAGCGTTCATGCGTTCCCCGAGTTGCTGGCAGGCGGCTTCTGCCTGCCCTGCCCGAAGCAAGTCGACGAACTTGTGATGATTGGCCATGACGATCTCGTGATCGACATCGCCCGCCGTGATGGCGGCCAAACGAGCCTCCACCATCAGTTGTTTGTGGGCAGTGACCAAGCGTTGCGAGCCGGTCAGGCCGACAACTGCGGTGTGGCAGCGAGCTTCGAGGCGGAGTTGGTTGAGCCGGTCGGCCGATGCGATCGCTGCGTCGAGCGCCTCAAGGCTTTGGTCCAGTTCCTCGCGGGCGGACGGGGCGGCGGTCGCGAACGACCGGGCGCCGGCCGCCTCGAGATGGAACCGCGCGATGTAGATGTCGACCATCTGGTCACGGGTGATGCGGGTGACCGCGAGTGCCACTCCGCGGCCCTGCTTCTGGACGAGGCCGTCGTTCTGCAGCCGCAGCAGCACCTCACGGACCGTCGGCCTGGCGATGCCCAGCCACTCACTGACCTGCGCTTCGGGCAGCGGCGTGCCGGGGGCCAGCGAACCGTCGATGATTTCGGTGCGCAGTTGTTCGACGGCCTGGTCCACCAGGCTCGTCCGCTGCAGTTTCGTTGCCGGTCGCATCAGTGCCCCATCCTAGAGCCCCGCTGCAGCACCTCATGCCGGACTCGACTGCTTTGATCTGGGACCGCCCGACCGACAGCCTCGGCGTACCGCCTGTTTCCGGTCGGCCGGTCGGCCAGCACTGCCCCGCATCGCGCGGTGTCGGCTCTGGTGCTGGTGTACGTGTTCATTACTTTTCCTCTTGTGCCGACAGGTAGGTGCGGGCCGAGCGCCCGGCGACTGCGTCATATCCGTCCTTCTCCGCCCGCGCGATCGCGGCATCGAAGGGACTTGCAGCGAGTGCGGCGAGCCGCTCCTTATTCCAGCGCAGGCCGTCGATGCACTTGTCGGTGAGCACGGACACCACGGAGGCCAGCTCGGTAAGCGCCGGGGAGAGACCAGCGACGACAGCGGGTCCGTGCCCGAAGGTGTCGGGGTCGCCGGAAGCGACGGCCATGCCCACACCCGTGGCGGCCGCTCGGATCGCGAAGGTCGCCTGGATGACCATGGTGGGTACCGCCGGGTTGACCTTGCCCGGCATGATCGACGATCCGGGCTGGAGCTTGGGAAGCGACAGCTCCGACAGTCCACCGTTCGGGCCCGAGCTGAGGATGCGCAGGTCGTGGCACTGCTTGAACAGAATGCTGGCACACCGGGCTGCGGTGTCGGCCAGCGCGGCGTAGCCGTCGGCGTGCACGAACGCATCGATGGGGTTTGCGCTCGGCCGCAGCGGCAGACCCGTGATGTCGGCCAGGTGCTCTACTGCTGAAGCCTTGAATCCCTCCGGCGCTCCCACGCCGGTCCCGAGCACGGTCCCGCCGAGCGGAACCGCCAGCAGCATCTGCGCGGCAGCCTCGAACTGGTCGGCGAAACGCTCAACCGCCGCTGCGTGCGCCTGGTGCGTCGCCGACACCGGGACGACGACGGCGTCCTGCCAGGAGGTGCGCCCCATCCGATCCACTCCGGCGTTCTGCTCGGCCTGCCGGATGAAGCTGCGCGCAAGCTCCCGCAGGGCCGCCGCGACCGCGTACGCCTGGCGCACCAGGAGCACCTTCGTCGCGGTCGGGTAGGTGTCGTTCGAGGACTGAGACCGGTTCACATGATCGTTGGGGTGGATCGTGAGATCCGCGTCGCCCGCAAGGAGTTGGGTCGCCCGCGACGCCAGCACTTCGTTGACGTTCATGTTGGTCGCGGTACCGCCACCAGTGGCGACGAGACGCACCGGGAACTGATCTATCAGGCCACCCTGCGCGACTTCACTCGCCGCCTCTGCGATGACCCTCGCGCGCACCTCGTCCAGGACGCCGAGGTCACTGTTCGCGCGCACCGCAGCCAACTTGACCTCGCCGAATGCGCGGACGAACGCAGGGAGGTCCCGCAGCCGCGGGCCGGAGGCCGGCGAGTTCTGCAGTACCAGCGCAGTCATCGGACCCCACAGCGCGGGGACGGCGGTGTCATTCGACTCAGTCATGCCTTACCTCGATCAATCGGCGGGCTACAAAGAACGTCAAGGGAGCAAAGACGCCCAAATGTTTCAAGTCGGAACAGGTGAATCTTGGCCACCTGCGAGTGACCTTACGACTAAGGAAACCAGGCTGTCTAGGTACTAGGTTGTCTAGTTACTTTGCTGCGGCCTTGGCGGGGTCAGAGTTCGATCACCCGTGTCCGAGGACAGCGGACGCGAGTCGGCACAAAGGCGCCCAAGCAGTGTCGACCGGGCAGGCGGGCGGCATGGACCGGCAGTCACCATGCAGGAAAAAAGGACCAGTTGAGCAATGACCGAGCCGGCGCGACGACGGCGCACCTCGCACTCAGAAGCGGCCTGTACGGTCCGCTCGAGACCGAATGCCGGAACGACCTGCCGACCCCACCCCGGACTCAGGTCCTCCGGTAGCGCCCGCCGGTCGAAGAGGTCAGGCTCCGACCCGGCCAGGGAGTCATGCGAAGCCCTCTTCCGCGCGAAACACGTCCTTGGCAGGTGCGGCGCAACCTCATAGCGGAGGGAGATCCTGACGGTGGAGTTGTCCACCGAGCAGCAGACCGAGATGCGGCGGCAGGCAGGGCGTGATCTGTCGCGTAATGAGCGGCAGCGGGTTAGCTCCGGCGATGCCGGTCACGGGCGGTCGTCGTCGCGGTCTGCCGCGGGGTACAGGAACCGGATCCGCCAAGGGAGCCTGGGTCGAGTCCGTACGTCCCCTTCCGAACCGTGGTCGGAAGATGGAGGCGGAGCCGGGGAGAAGGCGCCGACTTCCTCAGGTCCGGCGCCCAGTGCGCAGATGAGCTATTTGAGGTGGATCCAGTCGCTGGGAAGCGAGTCCCGGCCGGCCATGTCCTCACCGCACGCTCGGTGAAGGGAGGCGCTGGTGGCCCCCGGCGGGCCGGGGAAGACCGATTTTTATCATCGCAATGTAGATTCTGGCGACGCCCTACGGCTCCATCGACCGCCCCATGACGATCTCCCCCGAGCGAGAGCAGGGACCAGAGGTGTACGCGGCTACCCTCGCAAACGGACCTTTGCGCGAGGAAGATCAACAACCGATCGCCGGACCCCGCCGATCCCCGATCGATCCTCAGACCCCGTTCTCACTCAGAAGCAGGACAGGTCCCCTTCCCGGGCCCATGACGGACCCTCAGCAGCCCTCCCCTGCCGAACCGGTCGGACATCGACGACGTCGAACAGCACGCCTGACCCGTTCCTTCCACTTCGGCCCCCTGATCGCCCAGGAAGCCAACCGGCTGCCCCATCCGCCTCCCCCTCGCACGCGAACACGGCCGCTCGCGCGGCGGCGCGATCGCCTCCGCTTACCACACCCGCCGCTTCACCAAGGTGCCACGGCTCGCGAAGCTGCTGCGCGTGCCGACCCCCGCCGGCTGCGGCCCCGGCCGACCATGGTGGCCCGGCACCCCCCGACGCCATCCTCACCGCCGTCGACCAACTCACCAGCGAGGATCACGCCGACGTCACCGTCACCACCGCCCACACCGCCAAAGGCCGCGAATGGCCCACCGTCCAAATCGGCGACGACTTCCCTCCACCAAAGGACACCGACCAGCGCGACCCAAGGACGCCCCATCCCGGAACCCGTCAACGACACCGACGCCCGCCTCGCCTACGTCGCCGTCACCCGCGCCCGCCACCGACTCGACCTCGGCGGCCTCACGTGGATCAATACCTACTCCACTGGCTGAACTCAGCTTGCGGCCTCGGGCGCGAGTGGGTTCGAAGTGAGCTGTCCGGTGAGGGCGAGGCAGGCGCGTGACGCACCCTGCGCAGGCGGCACCGGCCCGGTGCGGCGCGGAATATCGTGGCCCCGGCGGGCGTCTTAGTGTGGTTGGCCTTCACCTTCGAGGCCGTCCCTGATCCCAGGCCGCCTGATCCGGAGGCCGCTCACGGGGCGGCCCCTTCGCGAGAACCGAAAGCAGAGAACGCATGCGTGCCACCGTCATCCACGGCCCGAACGACGTCCGAGTCGAGGAGGTCCCCGACGCCGCGCTGCGGCGTCCCGCCGACGCGGTGGTGCGGACCGTACTCGCCTGCGTGTGCGGCAGCGACCTGTGGGCCTACCGCGGCGTGGCCGCCCGGGAGAAGGGTCAGCGGATCGGGCACGAGTTCCTGGGCGTGGTCGAGGAAGTCGGCTCCGAGGTGCGCGACTTCCGGCCAGGCGACCTGGTGGTTGCGCCGTTCGTGTGGTCGGACGGCGTGTGCGAGTTCTGCGCCGAGGGCCTGCACACCTCCTGCCCGCGCGGCGGGTTCTGGGGTGAGCCGGGTTCGGACGGCGGGCAGGGCGAGGCGGTCCGGGTTCCGTTCGCCGACGGCACGCTGGTCAAGCTGCCCGCGGAGGTCCGCTCGGACGAGCGGCTGCTGACGGCCGTGCTGGCGCTGTCCGACGTCATGTCCACCGGGCACCATGCGGCCATGTCCGCGGGCGTCCGGCCGGGCGCGACGGTCGCCGTAGTCGGCGACGGCGCGGTCGGCCTGTGCGGCGTGCTGGCCGCGCGCCGGCTCGGCGCGGAGCGGATCATCGCGCTGGGGCGGCACGAGTCGCGGACCGCGATCGCGCGCACCTTCGGCGCGACCGACGTCGTCCCGGCCCGCGGTGCGGAGGCCGTGGCGGCGGTCAAGGAGCTGACCGGCGGCTCGGGCGCGCACGCGGTCCTGGAGGCGGTCGGCACCGAGGAGTCGATGCGCACCGCGATCTCCATCACCCGCGACGGCGGCTCCGTCGGCTACGTCGGCGTGCCGCACGGCGGCAGCGCGGGCGTGGACATCCGGCAGATGTTCAACCGCAATGTCGCGGTGCGGGGCGGGGTGGCGCCGGCGCGCCACTACATTCCCGCGCTGTTGGCGGACGTGCTGGGCGGGGTCATCGACCCGTCGCCGGTGTTCGACAGGACGGTCGAGCTGGCGGGAGTGCCGGAGGGTTACAAGGCGATGGACGCGCGCGAGGCGCTCAAGGTCAAGATCACCTTCTAGATGATCGATTCCAAGAGGTCAGTGGTCCCTACCTTGTTGATCGGGATGAGCGAGCCATTCGTAGGGTTGGCTCACCCAGGGGTGTCGGGTGTGGCTTTCAGTGGTCTGCCGTCCGTGGCTTCTTACGATTCGCCGCCCGACACCCCCCGACGACTCGGCTGCTGATTAGGAATTGCGATTCGATCGCTGAGTAGGGACTCGCCAGCGAGGTCGTCTGTGGTGCAGGTAAGCAAGCGACCCGTGGAGAGCGCGTGACAGCGATCTGGGCCGGCATCGATGCCGGTAGGACCCATCACCACTGCGTGATAATCGACGACACCGGCAAGCGGCTGCTGTCGCGGCGAGTGCCCAACGACGAGACGGAGTTGCTGAAGCTTCTGGCCGACGTACTCGCTCTGGGCGATGAGGTCACCTGGGGCATCGACCTGGCCGACGGCGGCGCCGCCCTGCTGATCGATCTGCTGCTCAACCACGGACAGCACACGCTCTACATCCCCGGCCGAGCCGTCAGCCGCGCCTCCGAGGGCTACCGGGGCGAAGGCAAGACCGACGCCAAGGACGCCGCGATCATCGCCGACCAGGCCCGGATCCGCCGGGACCTGCAACCCTTGCGGCCCGGTGACGAACTGGTCGCCGAGATCAAGGTCCACACCGGCCATCGCCGCGACCTTGCCGACGACCGCACCCGCGTGATCAACCGGCTCCACAATCACCTCACCAGCATCTTTCCCGCTCTGGACCGGGCTCTGGACCTCACGAATACCGGCCCGCTGATCCTGCTGACCGGCTACCAGACCCCAGCCGCCATCCGCAGGACCGGGGCTCGGAGGCTGGAGACCTGGCTGCGCAACCGCAAGGTCCGCGGTGCTGTCCAGCTCGCCGAGAAGGCCCTGGCGGCCGCCGAGAGCCAGCACGCCAGCGTGACCGGGGAGAAGCCGACGGCCCAACTCGTGCACACGCTCGCCAAGGAGGTGATGCGCCTCAACGAGCAGATCGCCGAGACCGACAAGCTCATCGAGGCCCGGTTTCGCGAGCACAAACACGCCGAGGTGATCGCGAGCATGCCCGGCATCGGGTCGCTGCTCGGCGCCGAGTTCCTCGCCGCCACCGGCGGCGACATGACGGCCTTCGACAGCTCGGACCGCCTCGCCGGGTTCGCCGGCGTCGCACCGGCTCCGCGCGACTCGGGCAAGATCAGCGGAAACCTGCACCGGCCCAGACGTTACAGCCGGCGACTCCAGCGTCTTCTATACCTCCGCGCTGATCAGCATCCGCTGCTGTGACGAGTCCCGCCACTTCTACGACCGCAAACGCGCTGAAGGCAAGCGGCACACCCAGGCGGTCCTCGCCCTCGCCCGTCGGCGGGTCAATGTCCTGTGGGCCCTGTTGCGCGACGGACGGTGCTACGAACCCATACCCCCCGTCACGAACGCCGCTTGACAAAGAGATTAGGAATCGTAGGCGGTCAGTGAGCGTAGTACGGGCTGGCTGGTGTGGTCGTTGTGCCAGATCGCGGCCGTCAGCGCGAGGATGCGCTGCATGACGCGGGCGATGACACCGCCCGGTGTGCGGCCTCGGTGCTGTTCGAGGTCAAGCTGGCCCTTGAAGGTCTCGTTGACCGACTCGATGACCTGCCGCAACGGCTTGAACAGGGGTGCCCCGGCCCGCTCCGGCTCGTCCTTGCGGGCCGGCCGCAGCAGCCGGATGTCCTGCTCGGCCAACTGGTCCTCGAAGGCGCGGCCGAAGTAGTTCTTGTCGCCGATCAGCGTCTGCCCGGCCCGGGCGGCGACCAGTTCCGGTTCGGCGGCGAGCAGGTCCAGCAGGGTCTCGCGTTCGTCGGCCTTGGCCCCGGTCAGGGCGAAGGCGATGGGCAGGCCCTGCAGGGTGCACACCAGGTGCAGGCGCAGGCCCCAGAAGAAGCGGCTGTGGCTGGCGCAGTAGCCGTACTCGGCCCATCCGGCCAGGTCGGAGCGCTTGACGGTCTCGCGGGAGCGTCCGCACTCCACCGGCGTGGAGTCCACGATCCACACGTCATCACTCCATACAGAGGTGTCGGTTGCCAGCAGCCGGGTCACCCGCCGCAGCAGCTCGGTGGCCTTGCGCAAGCGCTTGTTGTAGCCGGGCTGCTGGGGCAGGTAGGGGAAGAGGTGCCGCAGGTGGGCGCGGGCGTGGCGAAGCCACTTGGCCTCGGAGGTGAAGCCCAGCATGGCCTGCATCATCGCGAGCGTGACCAGCTCGGCATCGGTCAGTTGCGCGGCGATCCCGACCGACGGACGCCAGGGCGCCAGGTGCGGTGAGTCCTTCAGCAGGTCGTCGGTCTTCACATAGAGTGCGGTGGCGAGGGAGTCCAACTCTGTCTTCACACACTGACGTTGGACTCCCTCCTTCCAACCCCGCGGGTGATTCTCTGGAACGGCTCAGCAGGTGGAGACAGGTGGCCCCTGCGGAATCAGGCGCCCACGGTCCCGTCGACACCTTCACGCAGAAAGTCCGCGTGCCCGTTGTGGCGGCCGTACTCCAGGAGCACGTGCACCATCACCATCCGCAGCGATACCTCCTCGCCCCATCGTGGCTGATACCCAGCCTGGTCCAGGGACTTGGCCTCCCGCTCGATACGGCGCGAGGTCTCCACCTCGGCCTCCCAGGCTACGAACGCCTCGTCTCTGGTCGACGCACTCGCGTCGTACGCCGCCTGGAAGTCGATCTTGTCGGACCAGACCATGGGCGCGTCGTGGTCCTCGAACACTCGACGGAACCAGGCACGCTCCACCTCCGCCATGTGCCGCACCAGACCGAGCAGCGAAAGCGTGGACGGCGGCATCGACTGCTGCCGCAGCTCCTCGTCGGTGAGCCCTTCGCACTTCATGGCGAGGGTGGCGCGGTTGTAGTCGAGGAAAGCCCGCAGCATGTCGCGTTCGCTGCCAAAGCTGGGCGGTCCTATGCGGTTGTCGCTGGTCACTGGTTGTGCTCCTCGTCCGTGCCTGCGTTGAGGGCCAGTATCTACTCCCGTCGACTGTCCCAGAGGAGGGCCGTCAACCGGACCTGGTTGTTCCCACGGAGATCGCCGAACACAGGAACCGGAAAGGCTCATTGGACCCCGCAGCCGCAACTACCCCTTGGAATCGATCATCTAGCCGCGGGTCGCTGCGCGCCGCCTGCCAGCGGCGGGCAGTACATCGCTGCCGCCCGCAGCGTCGACGAGCAGGTCACAAGCTCATGTGATTCATCATCACGCCCTGCTGCTGCGGCGGATCGTGGACGGCATCTGCTCCGACGTCTCCGTCGGCCTCGACGCTCTCGACCGCGTCGCTGCCTTCGCCCGTGCCGGGCCAACCGCTTTCCCACCCGCGGCCCGCTGGCCGGAAGGCGACGAACGGCCGCCACTCCACTGACTGCTGCCGCGCCGTCCCGATCACCGTGACCACGCTGAAGCTGCTCCAGCAGTACGGCCCGCTCGCCCGGTGCGGTGGTGCTTCCGGCGCTCCGGCCGCGAGACCCTCCACCGGGCCCTGGCCAACCCCGACGACCTCGACACCTGCCAGCGCGAGCGCCGCGCCCGGGAGAAGGCGGCCAAGCGCGCCGAGCAGGAAGCCGTGCGCGAGGCGTCACGCTGCCCGGTGTGCCGCCTCGCCCAGGGCGAGTATCAGAAGCGGAGCGGCGCCAGCAGTGGCACACCCCTGCAAGCCCGGTCGCCGCGACCGGGGAAGGAACCGGAGGTCGCCCGGACGGTGGAGACCGGGTTCGTGGGACGTGGCAGCAGCAGGACCGGCTGGCTGCGGCCTCGACCGCCGACGCCGGTGGAATCGGGGGCTCAGAAACACGCGGGTCCCTCATCGGCCGCGACGACGAGTGCGGGTGCCTCGCCGGGGTTTGAACCAACGTGATCCTCGCCCTGGGCCTCGGGGACTTCAGCCTGATCCCCGAGCCCAGCGGCGCGCAACGCATCATCGACCGGCGGCGCCTGCTTCCGCAGCGACGTGTGCGATCGGGCGTCCGGCGTCAACCCGCAGGCCCCAAGCGCAGACGTCCTTCGGGGGTCAGCGGTGCGTTCCGATGTGCCCTGCTGGTGGCGCTCCTGGACTCGGGGGCCGCGTTCATCGGGAGCCCTGGGATCTCAGGACTCCCGCGTGTGCGGCTGTGCGTGGCGTCAGCGTGCGAACTTTTCGATGGCCGCTGGGGTGACGGGGGTGAAGAAGTTGACGAGGTTGCCATCGGGGTCGCGGAACAGCAGCGACCGGTTGCCCCAGGGCATCGTGGTGGGCTCGTTGACGAAGTCGGTGACGAAGCCGGTCAGGTTCTGGTGAACGCGGTCCACGTCGTCGACGAGGAACTCGGTGATCACGCTGTGGTTTTCCGCCGGGCGGGCAGAGCCCGGGGCGAACAGCAGGACGGTGCGGGTGCCGGCGATCGCGAGGGTGGCGCCACCGGTGTTGAGTTCGGCGAAGTCTTCGGTGGCCCACGTCGCCCGCGCCCCTGTGGCTCGCTCGTAGAACTCGACGAGGCGCGCTACGTCGCTGGTGATGATGCGGATCGAGACGAAGTTCATGGGGATCTCCTTGGCTGTGCTGGAGGTATGCACGTCGCAGGCTAGGAGAAATAGTGGACAGAATCGGTCCTGTATTCGCGTTAGGCTGCGAACATGCCTCGACCCACCGGCCGCGTGCTGACACTCCTGGAGCTGCTGCAGTCGGGCGGAACCCGGACGGTGGCCGAACTCGCCGACCGGCTCGGCGTCGAAGGGCGCACCGTGCGGCGGTATGTGGACCAGCTGATCGACCTCGATGTGCCCGTGGAATCGGTGCGCGGCCGCTACGGCGGGTACCGGCTCGCCCCCGGGTACCGCTTGCCTCCGCTCATGCTCAGCGACGACGAGGCGCTGGCCGTGCTGCTCGGCCTGGTCGCCGGCCGTCGAGCAGGGTTGACGACGACGGAGCACACGGCAAGCGAGACGGCATCGGCGAAGATCCGGAGGGTGCTGCCCAAGCACATCGCCCGTCGGCTCGACACACTCCTGGAAGCTCTCGCCTTCACGGATCAGCCCGGCGAGTTCGACACCCCGAACGCTGAGGTCCTGCTCACCATCGCCGATGCGGTGCGCCACCGCCGACCGGTCTCGATCCGCTACACCGACCGCGACGGACGGCGCAGCGACCGCACGCTGCACGCGTACGGGATCGTCGCCCATGCGGGCCGGTGGTACGTCACGGGCAAGGACGCCCAGATCGGCGAGGACCGAACCTTCCGGCTCGATCGCATCGCAGACGCGAGGACCCTGCCCGGCTCATTCGAAGCGCCCGTGGGTCCCGGTCCGGCACAGCGTGTGTTGTCAGGGTTCGCCACGGCCGAGTACCGGCATGAGGTGACCTTGCGGATCCACGGGACGGTTGGGCAGATCCGCGCCCACCTACCCGCCAGCGTGGCGAGCCTGGAGGAGTACGCGCCCGTGGCAGGCGAGGACCGGGCGACCGAGCGCTGGCTGCGCGTCGAGTTGCGGGTGGAGCGGCTCGACTGGTTGCCTCCGGTACTCGCCTCACTCGACCGGCCGTTCGTCATCGAGCGCCCCGATGAACTGCGCGACCTCGTCATCGCGCTCGCCGATCGCCTCACGTCCTACGCCCGCCAAGCCTGACAGCGAGGAACCAATGTCATGAGACGACACACCTAACCTCGCGCTTTCATGAAGCGGGCTGTCCGACAGGCGGTCAGGTAAGCGAAAAGTGCCTCTGACCAGCGAGAATGAGGATTGCTGAGGTCCTTGTTCCCGCCCCTGTCGGAGGCACTTTCCAGGTGAAGCAGCCTACCGGGTCCTACCCCCATGTCCGTGTCCGGGACGACGGCCGAGCCGTGGTCTCGCAGGCCGGTTCGGTCCTGCTGGTTGAAACGGTCCGCAAGATCGGCCTTGACCAGGCCATCTCCGCAGCGCTCGCCCCCTGGCGCAAACCGCGGGGCCGTCCACGACCCGGGCAAGGTCCTCCTGGACCTCGCGCTGGCGGTCGCGCTCGGCGGAGACTGCCTCGCCGACGTCGTACTGCTGCGGTCCGAGCCGGCCGTGTTCGGACCGGTGGCCTCCGACCCGACGGTCTCCCGCCTGATCGACACCCTCGCCACCGCCGGTGGGAAGGCACTGACCGCGATCCGCGCGGCTCGGGCCGAAGTCCGCAGCCGTGTCTGGAAGTTGGCTGCAGGTCGGGCTCCGGACGCCGACGGGCGGGTGACCGTGGACCTGGACGGAGTGCTGGTCGTCGCGCACTCGGACAAGCAGGACGCCGCCCCGACCTGGAAGAAGACCTACGGCCACCACCCGCTGATGGGGTTCGTCGACCACGGACCGGGCGGAACCGGCGAGGCTGTCGCGGCCCTGTTGAGGCCGGGCAACGCGGGCTCGAACACGGCCGCCGACCACATCAGTGCCGCCCGCCTCGCCCTGGCCCAGCTGCCGAAGAAGTACCGGCGCGGGCGGCAGACCCTCATCCGCTGCGATTCCGCAGGCGGCACTCACGAGTTCGTCGCCTGGCTCGCCCAGCGCGGGCGCTGGCTGTCCTACTCGGTCGGCATGGTGATACCGAGGCCATCCACCAGCACGTCCTCAAGGTCCCGGCATCGGCCTGGACCCCGGCCGTCGAGACGGACGGCGAGGTCCGCGACGGCGCCTGGGTCGCCGAACTCGTTGGCGACGTCCTGGACGGCTGGCCCAAGGGCATGCGGCTGATCGTCCGCAAGGAACGGCCCCACCCCGGTGCCCAGTTGAGATTCACGGATGCGGACGGCATGCGGATCACCTGCTTCGCCACGAACACCCCCGACCGGCCGATCGCCGAGCTCGAGCTCCGCCACCGGCTGCGGGCCCGCGCGGAGGACCGCATCCGGGCCGCGCGTTCGACCGGCCTGCGCAACCTTCCTCTGCACGACACCGCGCAGAACGGCATCTGGCTGGAGATCGTCCAGATCGCTCTCGACCTGCTGGCCTGGATGCCCATGCTCGCCCTGACTGGCCAGGCAAGGCTCTGGGAACCGCGCCGCCTGCGGTTCCGCCTGTTCTCCGCGGCCGGCCAGCTCGTCACCACCGGCCGACGCCTCATCCTCCGCATCGCCCGCCACTGGCCCTGGACCCACGAGATCACAGGCGCCCTCGAACGGCTCACCCTCCTGCCGAATCCCGGCTGACCAGCGGATTTGCCTGTCCCTACGAAAAGAGGGCCCAGCCCGGAGCAGTGGAACCCGGCGCCCACCCGACGCGACACTCGGGCCGCCAGCATGCCCACCATCAGCCACAGAAAGCGAAACGTCCACTGACTCCGTCGGCGGACCGTCATGCAAGATCGAGGCTAATGGGCAGTGATGCGGAGCACCGCCAGGCCCATCCCGGCCCATCGAGGCCCTGAAAGAGACTGCGGGCCCCGCGTCGCTCTTTGGGGAGCCGTCGTGTGAACTCGGCGAAAGGCCCAGAAGTCTTCCTCATCCCTGGACATGGCCTCGAATGGGCCGGGCGCTTACAGCGCCTCGGTGGCTTTCTCCGGGGGTCTTCTCCGCAGGGTTCCTTGCATGATCGAGGTCTGTCCGGGTTCATCCGGTGAGGCCGAGGGCTGTCAGGGGTCTGCGACAGTCGCGGGCGGTGTGGCGTAG
>NZ_JBSFJL010000062.1:0-15944 GCF_053598035.1 Streptomyces sp. NPDC001204
TTCCTGGAGTTCAGCCGACCTGGTACCTCGGACTGCCGGCTGGAAGAGATCCGCATCGCAGCCGACTCCCACCTGCTGGGCCGCCCCCTGCGGCAAGCATGCAAGGGGGTGCTGCCGCTGCTGGTGCGCCGCGCGGACGGCACGCTGCTTCCCCACCCCGACCCGGACAGCGCCCTTCACCCGGGAGACACCTTGATCGTCTTCGGCGACCTGGCGGCTCTACGTCCCATCGAGGAATGAGCGGGGTCCGACAGGCCTGGTCGTGGCCACTGCGGGACCGGTGTTGGCGAACGCCGCCTGCGGCAAGGCGGGCGTGTACAACGACGGCACCACCGTGAGAACGAAGGCGGGCGTCAGCGCCAATATGCGCAAGCGGCTCCAGCACAAGCTGGGGTATCACGGGTTGGGTCGACAATCAGGACAGCCGGGGCGAGCGGAGGGGGGAAGGCCGCCACCGACCCGGTCGGGACGGCGCCGTCGCCCTCACCCCGGAACGCCGTCGCTGGCCTCGTCGCGGGCCGCGGGCGCCGCGCCGAGTACGGCCGCACGTATAGCGGGTATGCGAATAATGTCCGCTCTTTTTAGTTCAGGGCCGCGGGTAGGCCACCGCGAATAGGAGGTATTGGTCTGAATCCCCTCGCGGCCGGGACTCTTTACGCGGTTCAGCCGTCTTGCGGTCCGACAGACACGCCGGTCGTGGGAGGCGTCATGCGGTGGTCCAGCCGAGACACGACGGCCGAGCCGCAGGTACTACCTCTGGGCCCGCGCCGCCGCGTCTTCAGCGTGCCGACGGAGCCGGCATCGGTTCATCAAACGCGCGTCTCCACGCAGGCGGCACAGGCGGCACGGGTCGGTGCTGTCGGCGGACTACCAACGCATCCTCAAGGTGCTCGCGGACCGGGTCCGGCTCCATCAAGGACCGCTGACCTGCCAGGAGATGGCTGCCGCCTTTGGCATGGACGTGGTGCCGGCGCGGGTGGAGGCGCTGCGGTCAAAGGCGAAACGCCTGGTCGCCCGCGGCTGGCTGACCGAGCCGGCGCCGGGCCGGTTCGCCGGGGTGACGGGCCACAAGGGCTACCGCAGGAGGTGGTCCGGGGCGGACGGGTCGGGTGCCGGCTTCAACAAGGCAGCCTGTACGTCGGTCAGTTGGCGGGGCAGGCCGCATCGGGCGGCACCACCGACATCCTCACAGTCAGCCGCGCGGATGTCGCACCGTTGGGTTCATCAGCGAGCCGCTTGACACGTCGCCACCCAGAAGAGTGATCACAGCGACAAGAAGCTCCGATCACTCTAGTCGGGTAGCTCGTGGTCGGGTCAGGGAGCGCTGATACCGGCGCCGGAAGAACTGCTGTGCCAAGAGCAGTGCCGGAAACAGCAGCCGCCAGGGACCGTGCGGGGCGGCGCGAGTCAGGGACCGAATCGTCAGTGCGACCGTGCCGTCAGGGGAACGGTGGACGACGAAGGCCTCCTCGCCGCGAACGGGATGACCGGGCAGCGTCCCGTACGCGAAGCCGCAGCGGTCTGGCGTGTTGACCACGGCTACCACCCGTACGGGCTCCCGCACCGCGAAACGACCGAAGCCTGCGGTGATCCGGTATTCGGCCCCTACGGCCACCTGTTCCCCGGCGCCGTCGCAGCCCGTGACGGTGAAGCCGCTGCGCCGCTTGACGCCCCAGCCCAGGACGGCATCCGCTGCGGCCTGCCAGCACTCGTCCCCGCGTCCGATGACGACAGTACGGGCAAAGGGACGCAAGCCCGTGTGCTCGGCCGACCACGACTCCTGCGCGGGACGCGTCGAACCGACTGGACCGTAGGTGAGCGCCTCGGTCGACGGGCGCCCCGTACCACGCTTGGGCATGGAACTCCTGTCCGGCAGCGAAAGCGGGGCGAGTGTAGTGCTCGCGGCCTCCTGAGTGTGGCATGAACCTGCCCGCTACCTGCACCCACGAGGCGCGGCCGTGGCGCTCGGAACACGGACCGAAGCCGACCGTGCGGACCTTGCCCCGCCGGGACCCGAACCTCCTACCTGGCCAACCTCACCGGATAGACCAGCTCCGGACACTGAACTGAAAGGCACTGTGCGTCCGGAGCCTCGGGCAAAGCAACAACGCCTGCGCCCGTCGGGCTTCGTAGTGCCGTCCGTGAACTCGCTGATTATCCGGACGTGGCGGGCAGAGTGATCGCGGTGCGCAGGCCGTCCCCCCAGGCGACTGCGACGAGATGACCGCCGTCCGGCTCGGGGTGCACGGTCAGTGAGGGGTCCGCGGTATCCGGGCTTCCCCGGTCCAGGAGCACCATGGCGGCGAGAATCTCGCCGAACGGTGTGTCCGTGTCCGTGGCCAGCCAGGGGATCGCCGTCCAGGAGCCGAGGGGACTGGTGTCCTGCTGGGTCGTGACTCCGCCGAGGTTGAATCCCCGCAGGGCCCGCAGGTGAGATCGCAGTGATGCGGTCCGGGCCTCGGCGGACGGGCCCGGCTCGCCGGAAGTGATCCGTGTGGCAGGCCGGGTGTCGGTCGCCACTGGCCAGCCGCCCAGCCGCACGGCACGCCAGGACGGGCTCGCCCCGGTCGGGGGCGTGTCGATCCGGGCGAGGCGGATCTCCACGCCGTCGCGCAGCAGCGAGGCGATGGTGATCATTGGTCCGGGGGTCACCGGTCCGCGCCGGCCCGAGCCGTAGTCGGGCGAGTCGTCGGCGGCGGTGTCGACCCAGCGCACCGGCCCGCGTGAGGCGGCCGCCAGCACACCGCCTGACAGCTCCCGGGCGAACAGCGGCTCGAAGCCGGACCGGTGGGAAGCCCGGCCGGTCTCGTCGAGCAGTACTACCGCGTTGTCGATCGGGGAGGCCACCGCGTCCGCGGTCAGTGGGGGAATCGTGGCGGTGGAGTAGCCGAGCCGTGCGTATGGGGGCGAGTCGGCGCCGGTGTCGCCGGGGCGGGCGTGGTCGGTGCCGTGGTTGAGGACCATCGCGATTCCGTCGCGGCGCCGTGCGGAGAGCAGCCAGCCGGGGGCGGTGAGCACCCGCTCCGTGTCGGCGGTCTCGATGGGGAGCGGGAGTTCCGTGTCCGTCCACACCGGGTGGTCGGCGGGCAGCATCAGCCCGAGCATTCCCTTGGACGCCCAATACGGCGAACCGGAGCCGGAGTAGGACTGGCGCATCGCCGGCCAGGCGTGGTGCCAGCCCAGCGTCAGCAGCCCCTCCGCATCGGGGGCGTCCCGGTCGGTGAAGTGCCGGACGATGGCGCCGGTCACGCGGCGCACCAGTCCCGGTGGTTGCCCGCCGGCTCCGGTGACCGCGCCGACCCAGAACGGTGCGGCGGCGGCGAACCGGTAGGTGAGGCTGCGGCCCTGCAGCAGCGGCGAGCCGTCCGCGCCCACCAGGCGCACCGCGTCGTCGAGGTAGTCCCGCAGGTCCGCCGCCCAGGTCTCGCGCAGCTGTGGCGGGCAGAGCGAGCCGGTGACGTCGAACAGGTGGGTCCACAGCAGCGGGTAGAGGTGCAGGGCCCAGCCGGTGTAGTGGTCGTAGGACCGTTCCTCGCCGTCGCTGAGCCAGCCGCCAGGCCTGCGCATCGAGGCGTGGAAGGCGAGGTCCTCCTCGATGTCGTCGGCCGACCACGGGCCGCCCGCCTCGCGGAGGAAGGACTCGACGACGATCCTGAACCAGACCCAGTTGTTCCGCGGATAGGGCTGCCCGAGCACGGTCGCCAGCCAGTCGACGGTGCGCTCGCGCACCCCGTCGTCGAGCAGGTCCCACAGCCAGGGCCGGGTCAGTTGCAGCACCAGCGCCACGGACGCGGCCTCGACCTTGGCCTGGCCGAGCTCGTCGGGGCGCGGCCAGGCCTCCGCGGAACGCGGGTCGGTGCCCGCCGCCAGGCCGCGTGCGTACCGGTCGAGCAGCCCGCCGGGGTCGGCGCCGTTCTCCCCGGCGATTCGGAAGCCGGCCAGCAGGAAGGTGCGGGCGAAGCCCTCCAGGCCGTCGGAGTCGGTGCCGTACATGCTGACCGGGCCCGGCAGGGCGACGCGGGCGCCGGCGGGGGAGCGATACGGCTCGAGTGCGGCGAGCATCCGGTCCGCGAGAGCGGTCCAGTGCTCTCGGGTCCACCCGGTGTACGGGGAGCGGACCCGGTCCTCCGGGACGGTTGTGCCGGGGCGGATGATCATGCCTTGGCTCCCACAGGGTCTCGATGGGTGTCGCTGAATGCAGGGTTGGCGGCCGGTGCCAGCGACCCCAGCATGGCGCGGCCGTTGCGCCAGACGACGAATAGCGTGCAGCCCGGCAGTACGGCCAGGCCGAGCAGGGGCGCCTGGTTGACCAGGACCAGGGTGATGCCGAGCAGCCCGAGGTTCAGCAGCCCGAGCCACCAGCGACGTACCGACGCGTACGACGCGGTCAGCAGCGTGCGCGGCGAGATCCGCGGATCGTCCGCCACGGCGGCCATTGTCACGATCCCAGAGCTCGCGGCGCCCAGCATGACGACGGCCAGCAGCGGGATCAGCGCCGGCCCCGACGCGGCCTTGCGGAGGACAGCCACGTCGGTGGCCGCAACGGCGACCAGGAGCACGCACGGCGCCCAGCCGAGCAGCGCCGGGGCGAACAGGCGCCGGTAGCCGCGGAACAGCTCGGCCGCCGGTGCCCGGTCGTCCTCGGTGGTCCGCTGCAGGTAGTGGAAGGCGGCGGCGAGCGAGGGGCCGAGGCCGAGGGACAGCAGTCCGAAGAAGGCCGGGTACTGCCACGGCCCGTGCACCACGCCCAGGGCCAGCAGCAGGGGCGCGTTCGTCGCCGCCAGGCCCAGGTTGACGACCAGGACCCGGTGGACGTGCGACCAGAGCAGTTCCCAGGACCCGTGGTCGAGGTTGAGCCTGAGGCGCCGACCGGTAACGGGGGTGCTCATCGCGGCCTCACTTCATTCCGCTGGTGGCGATGCCCTGGACGAAGTAGCGCTGTCCGAGCAGGAAGACGACCAGGATCGGCAGCACCGACAACACCGATCCGGTCATGATCATGGCGTATTCGGAGTCGTAGATGCCGACGAACTGCCGCAGTCCGATCTGTACCGTCCACAGCTCGTTGTCGGTCAGGTAGATGAACGGCCCCATGTAGTCGTTCCAGGTGTTGACGAAGGTCAGCAGCGCGAGACTGGCCAGGGCCGGCTTCGACAGGGGCAGCACGATCCGTGCCCAGATGCCGTACTCGCTGAGCCCGTCCAGCCTCGCGGCCTCGCTGATCTCGTCCGGGATCGTCAGGTAGTACTGGCGCATCAGAAACACCCCGAACGCACCGAAGGCCTGCAGCAGGATCAGCGAGAGATGTGTGTTCACCAGTCCCAGGCGCTCCATGATGATGTATTGCGGCACCATGTAGGCCTGCCACGGCACCGCGATGGTGCTGACGTAGGCGAGGAACAGGGCATCGCGGCCGGGGAAACGGGCCTTGGCGAAGCCGTAGGCCGCGAAGCTCCCGGTCAGCACCTGCAGCCCGGTGATGGTGACACTGAGGAACAGCGAGTTCCCCAGGTAGGTGAGCAGCGGGATCCGGGTCCAGATGCGGGAGAAGTTGTCCCAGTGGAACTCCTGGGGGATCCACTGGATCGGGACCGTGAGCACCTCGTTGTCCCGCTTGACCGAGGAGACCAGCATCCAGGCGAAGGGCACCAGGATCGCGGCCGACAGCGCGATCAGCGCCGCGTAGAGCAGGGCGCGGCCCGCGAGCCGCGCCGTCCGGCGCCGACTCCCCGGAGCGGACCGGCCCCACCGGCCACCGGTCGGGCGCGACGCCTCGGCCGTCGTGCTGTCCTCTCGCAGCACGCTCGTGTTCATCGCTCATTCCTCCGCTGGAACCGGAACTGGACTACGGTGATCATCAACACGATGACGAAGAGCACCAGGGAAATCGCCGAAGAGTAGCCGAAGCGCCCCTGCTTGATCCCTTCCCGGAAGATCACCTGAGACAGCACCAGGGTCGACCGGCCGGGGCCTCCCTCGGTCATGATCTGCACCAGGTCGAAGACCTTGAAGCTGGAGATCGTCAGCATGACCAGCACGAAGAACGTGGTGGGCCGCAGGGACGGGACGGTGATGTGCCAGAACCGCTGCCACGGGCCGGCCCCGTCCACCCGTGCCGCCTCGTACAGCTCCGCGGGGATCGCCTGGAGCCCGGCGAGGTAAAGCACCATGTAGTAGCCCATGTCCCGCCACACACTGGTGATGATGACCGCAGGCATCGCCCAGTCGGTGGAGGTGGTCCACCCCGGCGGGTGGCCGACACCCACGGCCCGCAGCAGCTGGTTCACCGGCCCCAGGTCGGGACTGAAGAGCATGTTCCACACCACCGCCACCGCGACCAGCGAGGTGATGTACGGGAAGAAGAACGCCGTACGCAGGAACCCGACGCCGCGGAGTTTCTGGTTGAGCAGCACGGCCAGGCCGAGGGACGCCGCCAGCGTGAGCGGGATGTGGCCGACGGCGTACCACGCGGTGTTGCTCAGTGCGACCCAGAAGGTGTCGCTGCCGAACATCCGGCGGAAGTTTTCGAGTCCGACCCATTCCGGTGTGGAGTATGAGTTCCAGTTCGTGAACGCCAGCAGCAGCGTCGCGAGCACCGGCACCAGGGTCAGGGCTGCGAAACCGAGGAAGTTCGGGAGGATGAAACTCCAGCCGACCAGTGTGGTGCGCCGACTTCGCCGCTTTGCGGCTGCGGCGCCGGATTCCGGGCTCATCCGACTTCGGACTTCACTCGGGAGTTCATCTCCTTGATGCCCTGGTCGAGCGACTTCTCACCGGTCATCACGAGCTGGTGCTCCTCGGTGAGGATGGTGTCGACGTCAGAGGACTTCTCGCTGATCGGCATCTCCAGCTTCACCGTGTCCGGGTGCATGGCTTTCTTGGCGAGATCGTCGGTCGGCATCCCCTGGACGGAGAAGTAGGTGTTCATGACCGATTCGTCGGTGTAGGACGGGGTGATGCCGATCTTGGCGACTGCGGCGGCACCCTCGGGGCCGGACGCGAACGTCAGGAACTTTTTGGCCGCGTCGGAGTTCTTCGCCTTCTTGTTGATGGCGAAGGCGGTCGGTGCGCCGAAGGTGGTCGTCTTGCCGTCGGCGGTGATCTGCGGCAGGGGTGCCATGCCCCAGTCGTCCTTGAAGTTGCCTGCGGCCTTCTCCTGCACCAGGACCGCGGCGAACCAGGTGCCCATCGGCATCATCGCGGTCTTGTCGGTCGTGAACATCGTCTTGTAGGTGACCTTCTGGCTGTTGGCCGTGGCCCACGGCATGGTCGCCCCGGACTTCTGCAGGTCGAGGGTCATCGCGTACTGGTCCTTGAAGAACCCGTAGTCACCTCCGAGCAGGTCGCCGCCGGTCTGCGCCGCCGCGATCGCCTGGACGAGCGAACGCCAGGTGTGGTGGTAGGTGCCGTAGACCTTCGACGCGCCGTTGCCCTTCGTCTGTCGCTTCGCCAGCGCGGCGTAGTCCGACCAGGTCAGCTTGGACAGATCCGCGCCGCTGTCCTTGAGCAACGCCTTGTTGTAGTAGAGGACGTAGAAGTCCTGCCGGTACGGCAGCGCGTAGTACTCGCCGTTCAGGTCGTAGGCGTCGAGCCCGCCGTACTTCGCCTTGTCGAGCTTGCCGGCCTCATCGGTGACCGACTGAAGCTGGCCCCGCGTACCGAACCGGGCGTAGTCCGTGAGGGTCTTCATCGTCAGCACGTCGGTGGTGTCGCCACCGGCCAGCATCGTGGTGACCTTCTCCGAGTAGTCGTCGGAGAGGATGTCGACCGGGCGGACCTCGATGTCCGGGTACTTCGCCTTGAACCCGTCGATCAGCGCCTTGAACTCGGGTGTCTGGTCGTAGTTCCACAGGGCGATCCTGAGCACCTTCTTGCCGTCGGCGGTGGTGTCGGAACCGCCACCGCTGCTGCACCCTGCGGTGAGCAGGGCCAGCGCGATGGCTGCCGTGAGGATCTTGGCGGGTCTTCTCATGGTGCGTATCTCCTTCGGTGTTGGTCGAATGGAAGACATCGGCTCAGGCACTCAGTCCGAGGGCCCAGGATTCGGCGGTGACCTCTCCCTGCAGAGGCTGCCGCCCGATCCACCGGGCCAGCTCGTCGATGGTGTGGTCGGTGAGGCGCCCGATCTCCGAACCGAGCGACCCTGCCACATGCGGGGTGACCATCACTTGGGCCAGTCGCCGCAGCGGTGAACTCTCGGGCAGCGGCTCGGGGTCGGTCACGTCGAGGATGGCGAAGAGGCGACCGGACGCGCACTCGGCAGCGAGTGCCTCGGAGTCGACGAGGCTGCCGCGCGCCGTGTTGATGACCGTCGCATGGTCCGGAAGCAGACGCAGTTGCTCGGTACCGATGAGGTGCCGGGTCTCCTGCAGCTCGGGAGCGTGCAGGGACAATACGTCGACTCTGGGCAGCAGGTCCACCAGCTCGACCAGGGTCGCGCCAGCCGCCGCGACCTCCGTCGGGTCGGCGTGCGGATCCGCGACCAGGCAGGTGGTGCCGTCGAGAACCTTGAGCAGTTCGACCACCTTGCGGCCGATTCGGGAGAACCCGACGATGCCGACGGTCTGCGCGAAGTTCGACAGGTCCCCGTAGCCCGTCACCCTGCCCCACCCCTCGTACGCGAGACGCTCGTCGGCGGCGAGGAAGGGAACCTTCTTGCCGGCGAAGATGATGGCCGCCAAGGTGTACTCGGCCACCGGAATGGCGTTGGTGTCGGCTGCGCTGGTGATCCGGATCCCCCGCCGCCACACGTCGTCTCCCACCAGGCCCCGCACGCTGCCGGCGCAGTGCAGCACCGCGCGCAGTGCGGGTGCCGCGTCGAGTCGCTCCGGTGTCAGCTGGGGAGCGCCCCAGGACGTCAGCATCACCTCGACGTCCGCCAGCTGGGCCCGTACCGCCGGGGCGTCGAGGTCGTCGGTCCAGACAGGTTCACCCAGCGTCACCAGGTCCGCCAGCCGTGCGAGGCGGGCAGCGTCGAAGTGCGCTTCGAAGCTCTCCCTGCTCATCACGACCAGTGCGTGTGGCTTCGTCTGCATCAAGCGTCGAGTCCTTCCCTCGGCCGGTTTCACACCGGCGCTGGCGAGCGCGTCTTGCCGGTCGCGTGGGGAAAGAGATAGTGGTGGTGAGCACAAACCCGCTACGGCTCGTACATGAACGAAGCGATTCGTTCAGAGTCGAACACACAGGATAGGGGAGGGTGAACCGATGGCCGGTGACCGGCTCTTCGCTCTGCAACGCAGGGAGCGGATCATGGACGAACTACGCCGGCACGGCGCCGTCCGGGTCCCCGAGCTGGCCCAAATGCTCGAGGTCAGTGAGCTGACGGTCCGGCGCGACATCGCCGCACTCGCCGGCCGGGGCCTGCTCACCAAGGTGCACGGCGGCGCCACCCTCCCGACCGAAACCGACTCGACTCCTCCGCGCCGGAGCCGTCTTGGATCCACGCCGTTCACCATCGGCATGGTCGTTCCCTCGCTTGACTACTACTGGCCGGCCATCGTGACCGGCGCCCGGGCAGCCGCAGTCGCGCTCGGCGTCCAGATCCAGCTGCGCGGGTCGAGCTACGATCGGGCCGAGGACCGCCGTCAGATCAGCCGACTGATCGAGGCCAAGCAGGTGCAAGGACTCCTGCTGGCGCCGAGCCTCGAGGCCGACGGCGCCGATGAGATGATCGACTGGATCGGCAAGCTGCCGGTACCGACGATCCTGGTGGAACGGCAGACGTCGCCTTGGACACCGACGCCGCGCCAACTCGAATGGGTACGCAGCGACCACGCCCTCGGCATGGAGATGGCGGTGCGTCACCTCCACGAACACGGCCACCGGCGGATCGGCCTGGTACTCGCGAACGGCAGCCCAACCTCGGCGCATCTCGCCCAGGGCTGGCTGCGGGCCTGCGCGGAACTCGATCTGCCCGGCAAGTTCGTGGTCCGCGAGAGCGTGGCCCTCGACATACCCGGCCACCGGCAGATCATCGAGGAGATCCTGCTCCGCTGCCGCCGGTCCCGGACCACCGCGCTCATCGTGCACAGCGACCAGGACGCGATGTCCGTCGCCCAGTACGCCGCCGAGCAAGGCATCGCCATCCCGGACGACATGGCCCTCGTCAGCTACGACGACGAGGTGGCCCGGCTCGCCGAACCGGCCATGACGGCGGTCCGCCCGCCCAAGTCCCGGGTGGGCCGGGTCGCGGTGGAGATGATGGTCTCAAGGCTGATGGAGGGCAAGCGCCGCCCGGCGCAACGCGTCCTCGTCCTGCCGGAACTAATCATCCGCAACTCCTCGTTCAAGACGGGGGCCGGCCGGTGACCGGGACGGCTGAGGCTGGCTCCGGTGGAGGCCGAACCGCCTGAACGGACCTCAGCTGTGGCCATGCCTGGTTTTACGCCACGGCGCACGCGATGGGCACCGTAGTCGTCCCGACGCCACTGAGGCTCTCGCCGCACGTCCGAGCCGGGACGAGATCGTCCGCCACACATGCTCCCCGGTTCTTCCCGGCCTGTCCTGAATGCATCCCAACCACCGCCAGGTCCTTTCCCGGGGTCTCGACGTGTTGCCCAGGAGGCCATCATGAGCGACTCGCACGCGAACCGGAACGATTCCTCCAACACTGGATCCTCCGCCTGCACCCCCGTCAGGTGGTCGCCCTCCTCAGCCTCTGGACCAGCTCGTCTGTCGACGGTCACGCAATTCCCCACCCAGAACGTCACGCAATGGGCCAGGGGGACGCCGACGTCGCGATCGTCGTGGACATGGGGACGGTGACCGCGTCAAGGTCCCCAGGGTGCCAGAGGTTCCCGGGCCGCCCGATAGCCAGACCGTCGTTCAGGCTGGTCAGGGCTGTCCAGGGTGGCCGCAAGGCCAGCGCGGAGCGCCGCCGAAGGCGCCCTTGACTGACCGGACCAGCCGCATACTCGACCGTCGGGCGGCCCGTCACGGCCTCAGCCCAGGTGGGGAACTACGTGACGCTGATCATGAAGATTCTGGGGAATTACATGACCGCTGACAGCTCGTCGTCCTTTGCCCGAACGAGTATCAAGTCATCGAGCACAACGCCACGTACACGGGCCCGCCCAAGCACTGCCTGCACGAGAGACCCTGAAGTTCCGCTGAGTAAGCCCGGGGCGCGGTGTCGGGATTGCTCCCGGTCCGTTTCCCCGGACTTCTCGCCGAACCGGACGTGCGCCTCTCAGCGCATCCGGCTCTCCACGGTGACTGCCGTGGGCTTGATCGTTGGCCATGGGCTGGGGATCTTCGCTCCTCGCCAGCGGTAGCGGGTGACCGCAACCGTCTGAAGGTCGAAGAGGGTGGTCCCGTCCGCCGAGATGGGCCGCCAGTGCCCTTGCGGGGTGACGAACCGGCGGCGGATGTCCTTCCACGTCCAGTGGTGCCGGACCTTGAGCATCCTGATCAGCCGCCACCACACAAAGTTGGCGAGCGTGCTGAACTGGTTCTTGGCGACAGCGTGCTGGAAGTAGGCGGACCAGCCGCGCAGGATCTGGTTGATCCTGCGGAGCACGGACTGTAGATCTTGTTGCGACTGCCTGCGGGTCAGGGCCCGGATCTTCGCCTTCAGCTGCCGGATAGGGCGCTGGCCGATGAAGGTGTAGACGTGCCATTTCTCCGTCCCCTTCTTGCGGCGCCACTGGATGCGGAACCCCAGGAAGTCGATTCCGTCGGCCAGGTTCGTGATCTGGGTCTTGGCCTCGGAGAGGTTCAGGCCCAGAGGTTTCAGTACCCGGCTGACGTCCTCGCGGACTGCTTCGGTGTCCTGACGTGTGCCGTTGACCAGGACGACGAAGTCGTCCGCGTAACGGACCAACCGCCAGTTCGGCAGTCCTCGGCGACGCCGATACCCTCGCTCCCAGGCAAGCGACATCTCTCCGCCCGGCTTCCACGGCCCCATCAGATGCTCATCGAGCGCTGATAGGGCGATGTTGGCCAGCAGCGGGGAGAGGATGCCGCCCTGCGGTGTCCCGGTCATGGTCTCCTTGTTCTCACCGAGTTCGGTCAGAATCCCGGCCTTGAGGAATGCCTTGACCAGGCCCAGGACGCGTTTGTCCTTCACCCGGTGTCGCACGCGGTCCAACAGGGCCGTGTGGTCGATCCGGTCGAAGCACGCCTCGATATCCGCGTCCAGCACCCAGCGATACTGCTTGGCGCCGAAGTGGTGGATCTCGGCGATCGCGTCCCAGGCCCGCCGCCCGGGCCGGAAGCCGTAGGAGACCGGCGCGAAGTCGATCTCGAAAATCGGCTCCAGTACGAGTTTCAGCGCGGCCTGCACAATCCGGTCCGCCACCGTCGGAATCCCGAGGGCGCGGACCTTCCCCGACCCGCCCGGCTTGGGGATCTTGCGTTCCCTGACTGGGAGGGGACGGAACGAGCCGTCCTTGAGGGCGGCGCGCAGATCGTGCAGGAACCCGGGCACCCCGGTGTACTCCTCGATGTCGGCGACGGTCATGCCGTCGACACCGGGAGTGTGAGAGCCCTTGTTGCCCGCAACCCGATCGAACGCCACGGTCAGCGTCGCCGGGTCGTGCACGAGGTTGAACAGGTCGTCGAACCGGCGGCCGGGATCGGCCGCCGCCCAACGGTGCAGTTTGGCCTGCATCTCCGATACCCGCTGTCGGGGACCGACAGTCCCGGTGGGCGGAGCGCTGCCGTTCGGCGGCGCGTCTTTCGGCATTGCAGCCTCCTTGCTGCCCGTCTTCCGCTGCCGCCCTTCCCCATGTGGCCGGCTTTCCCGGCCTCGGAGTACTACGGCGGCTCCGTCCCGTCCCCGGCCGATCGGCGGTCGATGCACCCAGCCCCCGCCGCCGCGCTGGAGGAGCGGGCGAGGGCGAGGCCGGGGACGGTTCCCACGTTCACCGTGATTCGCTGGATGGAGGAGGAGCCCGGCTGTGCCCCAGCGGCATCGCCACGAGTACGCCGCAGACCTTCCTCGTGGCCTCCCACTCCGTTCAGGGATACATCGTGGGAGTTCTCCCGCCTCCGGTACTTCCTCCGAACGGAGGATGCCCGTCAACGCGATACGCACCGCATCCGGCCCAGATCCGCCAGGTTCGAGCCGGTGTCCAGGTTGAAGGACGTAACAACGCCGGTTCCTCGCGTACTCCTCTCCACCTTGCCGACCGGACCCGCACCATCTGGCAGTACTGGCACGTCCCGGCCCTGTCAGGGCTGCTTGCCGCCCTCCCCGGCATCACCCGGATCAGACTGCCCTCAGCTTCAACCCACCTGCTACGACAGGCAGATGACGGGGTCTTTCACCTCCGTACGAATCACAGCGCCTCGTGGCGCAACCCATGGGCTGGACAGCCTGATACGGGGACGGTCGGTCCCGGAGGAAGCAGTTCCAGGTAGTGAGCAGGAAGGGCAGCACGAGCAAGCGGTACACGGCCGAGTTCAAGCACGACGCGGTGGCGCTTGTCCGTGCGTCAGGGAAGACGGTCACCGAAGTCGCCCGGGAGATCGGGGTGAACCCCGAGGGCCTGCAGAACTGGGTGAACCAGGACAGGGTGGATCGGGGCCGGGGGTCCGCGGGTGCTCTGACCAGCGATGGCTGTCTCTGCCGACCGAGGACTATCCCCGGACCAGCCGATGTCCGAAGAGCAGCACACCGTACGTTCTCGCTGGTCACTTCGATGTCAACCATGTACCACCAGCAGACGAAGAACCTCCTGGTGTCGTACTCCCCGAAGAAGCTCGGCTTCTTCTAGGCGCAGAAAAAGGGCGCCTGACCAGGGCAGATGCCCGTCAGGCGCCCCTCTCGGCGCACACCTGAGCAGCGAGTCGAAATACTGCCTTACTCCCGATATTTCCCACCGGTATCCCAGCTTCGACCAGCAGTTCCGGGGCATTTCCGGGCCAGGGTGCCCTCCAACGCACCCTCCGCATCGTCCGTCGGCTCCTCCCACCGCCGCATGGACTCCTCGATCAAGCTGTTGGCATGGTTGCGCGCTTCGGCCAGGAACTTGGCGTAGTAGCGGAAGAGCACCTGGATGCTCTGGCCGGCTCGGCGCGCACACTCCGCGGGCTCGACGCCGGAGGCCAGCCAGAACGAGATGCCGGCGTGGCGCAGGTCGTAGGGGCGCTTCGCCGGCTCAAGGGCGTGCTCGTCAAGGGTGAGAGCAGCCTCACGCGCTCGCCCCCAAGTGATGCCGTACGCCGAGGCGTTGATGTAGTTCCCCACTGCGTTGCGGAACAGGCGCCCATCGGGTGCCACTCCAAAGCGTCGGATGTGTTCACGCAACATGCGGACGAGCACTGGGGGGATCGGCACCACCTGCCACCGCCCGCTGCCCAGACCGTCCACCACCAGCCCAAACCCAAGAGCCAGAGCAACCTAACGGAGTCCTACTAGGCGATGAACGGGCTCAAGTCAGCAAGGACCGCGCGTGAGTGGTCACAGGAGCGCCTAGTCCGAGAGATCGAACGCCATGCGCGCCAACACATGCTCACCGTGGCATCGACGGCGAGTCTGCGGGTGTACGTCTCGGAGTGGGAGAACGGCCGGCGCCCCATCTCCGCGCGGTACGCGAAGATCCTTCGTGTCCTGCTCGGTGTCACGGACGACGAGCTGACCGGCAAGCCGGAGGCGTCGCCTGCCGTCCCCGCGGCTGACGGTTACGACGAACTCATGAGCCGTATCGATGCGGCCCGCAGCGTCAGTCTGACGATGGTCGAGACGTTCATGGACCAAACAGAGCTACTCCGGACCATGGACCGGCAGCTGGGTGCCGCGAGTCTGGTCGACCAGATGACCGCGCATCTGTCGACCCTTGAGGACGCTCTCACGTTCGCCGTGCTTCCCGAGGCTCGACGCCCGGTCGCCCGAGCGTTGGCCGGGGCGGCGACCCTGGCCGCCTGGCAGGCGCTCGACGTCGGCGCGGTTGAACGAGCCTGGCGGCACTACGAGCTGGGCAAGCGAGCGGCTCAGGAAGCCGAAGAACCGATGTACCTGGCCCACGCCACGGCAGAGCAGGCGTACGTACTTTGCGACGCCGGACGCCCATCCCTGGCGATCGGGCTAATACGGGACGCACAGCGACTCGGCGGCAAGGCCATGTCCCCACGTCTCAGGGCCTGGCTATATGCCGCCGAAGCCGAAATCTGTGCCCGGTCCGGGCTCCAGGACGAGTGCCGACGGGCGCTTGACAACGCAGTGCGGTGCCTGCCGCCGGGAGAGGAGGCCCGGGACCCAGACATGCTGAGCATTTTCCTGAACGCGGGGCACCTTGCCAGGTGGCGCGGTAACGCGCTGGCGCTGATAGGTGATGACGACGCGGTGAGCAACCTCTACTCCGCGCTGGAGACGGCCGACCCGACGTTCATACGGGCATCGGCCGGACTGCGCTGCGATCTCGCGCAGGCCCACCTTGCCCGCGGCGAGTACGACCAGGCCCACGAGCATCTGCGGCAGGCCCGATTGGTGGCGAGCCGGACCGGGTCAGTGCGCCATCGACGGCGGATCGAGCAGCTCACGCAGCGGTTGTAGGCGCTGCCGTCGTCGCACTACAGCGTCCTGACGAACCCCCAGGTCGGGACGTTCGTCGCTCGATGCGCGAGCTGTCACGCTCGATACCCTGATCCCTGGGTTGTGGACACTACCGAGCCAATGCCCTTCGCCTGGGCGCGGGACTCCGACGAGCCGCCCAGTCAAGACCGCCCGGATTCTTCGGCGCCTGGACCTGCCACGGACACGTCTTCGTCCCGTTCGAGAGCACGCCGGGTCGGCGCCTGCCAGGACCAGCCGTGCCGCTTCAACAGCCGCCACACGGTCGCCACCGACAGGCTCAAGTGGAACCGGCGCGAGATCACCTCCTGGATCCGGGCCAGTGTCCACCGCTGGTCCTCGAAGCCGTGAGCTGCCGGCCCCTTGCCCAACTCCTCCTCCAGCACCGCGACCTGGGTGTCCGACAGCCGCGGTGCGTTCGCAGGCCCGG
>NZ_JBSFJL010000063.1:0-14141 GCF_053598035.1 Streptomyces sp. NPDC001204
TGCTGGTGCGCCGCGCGGACGGCACGCTGCTTCCCCACCCCGACCCGGACAGCGCCCTTCACCCGGGAGACACCTTGATCGTCTTCGGCGACCTGACGGCTCTACGTCCCATCGAGGAATGAGCGGGGTCCGGCAGCCTGGTCCGTGAACGCACTGCCGCAGAGCTTGGGTCGTCGGCGGGCCGTCCACGCATCCCGTGGACGTGCGGTATGCCATCGAGCAGGGAGACGAGCTGGGTGACGTAGTGTCGGTTTCCGCCGGTCAGTGAGACGGCGAGCGGTGTTCCGTGACGGTCGACGACGAGTCCAGGCCGTCACCCCGCTACAGCCGACGCGTTCGGTCGGCGCATCAGCCCAGCTCACTCCTTGCACAGCACGTAGACGATCCCGCGGAGGGCGGCCCGGTCGTCCGCTGCCGGCCCACAGGTCATCCGGCACAAGATCATCCGACACCCGCAGAAGTCTGCCGCCACCTCACACCACAGCCAAGCACCATGTCGAACTCATTCTGAAATGATCAGTTAGTCAATGGTCTGGGACCCCTCGATCGGGCGATGTCCCGCCTGGGCGAGTCCTTCACCGACCGCGTCGGTGAAGGCGGCGATGGCCTCATTGTGCCGGGTCGGGACCCAGACAGCCGACGTCAGCCAGGCCAGGGATACGCCTTCGAGGGGGCGCCAGACCAGGCCGGCGGCGAGCGGTGCGGTTGGGGCCTCGTTCAGGTGCACGCCCCGGGCCGCGAGCACCAACCCGTGCACGAAGTCGGGGTTGCGGGCATGTCGGATGGCGCCCGGCAGGAAGCCTCCATCCCGGCATGCCAACAGCATGTGGTCATACAGTCGTGGCGCCATCACCCGCGGGAAGATCACCAGGGAGGTCCCGTCGAGGTCACGCAACCGGACGGGTGCGTCGTCCTGGGCGCAGGGGTGGTCCTCGCGGAGTACCACTCCCAGGTCGCGCCGGGCCAGCGGGCCGGAGTCCAATCCGACCGTGTCCGCGGGGTGGCGGACAACTCCGGCATCCAGTTCGCCCTCGCGCAGCCGCACCAGTTGCTCGTCGGTGGTCAGTTCGTGCAGGTCAATGAGGACGCCGGGGACACGCCGAGAAAAGCTCTCGGTGAGCGTGCGCAGTACGGGGGGTTTGGTGTCCGGCGGTACGCCCACGCGCAGCACGCCGGCTTCGCCGGGCTGCAGTCGGCGCATGGCCTCCCGAGCCGTCTGGACACCGGCTAGGACGGGGCGCACGTGTTCCAGCAGCAGTGCGCCTGCCTCGGTCAGCTGGATCCGTGGTCGTGTCCGGTCGAACAAGCGCATGCCCAGTTCGCGTTCCAGGTCCCGGATGCGCTGGGACAGCGGGGGCTGGGCCATGTGCAGGCGTTCCGCGGCCCGGCCGAAGTGCAATTCCTCGGCGAGCACGGCGAAGTAACGCAGGTGGCGAAGCTCCATCGGCACACCATATCGCTGTGATATCGCAGGCAGTCCCGATTGATGTTAGCCAGTTCACATCCACGGCTGTTTGCATGGCTGCTCACGGGGATTCCGCTGCCGGACTCCTCCCCGTCTCCTCCCCGGTCCGAGGCCGCCTGTCGGCGCCCGGCCTCCCATGCCCCAAGGAAAGGAAGTGCTGTCATGTCTGGATCCAGTACGGTCGTTGTCACCCACCACCCCGTCTGTGTCGGCGACACGGAGAGGTATGTCGCCGAAGTGATGCTCGACCGCCCGGAGAAGCTCAACGCCTGGACCGCCGCGATGCGTTTGGAGTTGGTGGTGGCCCTCGAGGCGGCGGGCGCCGACGACCGGTGCCGGGCGGTCATCCTCACCGGCGCCGGACGGGCATTCTGCGCGGGGCAGGATCTTGCGGAGACCGCGGCCATCGACCCTGACGACCACGCCGCCGCCGAGGAGTGGATCGACGACTTCGGACGGCTGTTCCGGGCGGTGCGTGCCCTGGACAAGCCGGTCATCGCCGCTGTGAACGGTGTCGCGGCCGGCTCCGGATTCCAGTTCGCCCTCCTCGCCGACTTGCGCATCGGACACGCGGGCGTGCAGATGGGCCAGCCCGAGGTGCTTTCCGGCATCCCCAGCATCACCGGTATCTGGGCCATGCTCGGGATCCTCGGTCGGGCCAAGACGGCGGAGTTCGCCCTGAGTGGCCGGCTGGTCCATGGCGCGGAGGCGTTTCGGCTCGGGCTGCTGACCCGCCTGGTTGACGAGGACCGGGTCAAGGAGGAAGCGCTGACCGAGGCTGCCCGGCTGGCGCAGTTGCCGCCCGGTGCCGTGGCGCTGACCAAGGGCAGGCTGCGCGAACTGGACGACGCCGGCCTGGATGAGGCGATCGACGCGGCCAAGAAGGTGCACGCCGCCGCCTACACCACCGGAGAGCCGCAACGCGAGATGGCCCGCTTCCTGTCCGGCCATCGCCGCTGAACCCGCCAGCCCTGCATCTTCAAGGAGTTGCTCTATGTCCACCGGCGTCGCCACCGCCGACCCCGCCCACGACGACGAGGCCGCCTATCGCCGCCTCGTCGAAGACCACCACTGGAGTGTCCCCGAGCGGTACAACATGGCCGCCGACGTCGCCGACCGGCACCCCGGCGACCGGCTGGCGCTGATCTTCGAGGACCACACCGGCCGCCGGGAGGAGGTCTACTGGCAGCAGGTTGGGGACCGCTCCCGGCAGATCGCCGCGCATCTGCACGCCTTGGGCGTGCGCAAGGGAGACCGGGTGGCGGTCCTACTGCCGCAGCGTCCCGACACCCCGGCCACCTATCTGGGCGTGCTGCGCACCGGCGCGATCCTGGTGACGATGTCGCTGCTGTGGGCGGATGAACCCATCCGCTACCGGCTCGCCGACTCCGGCGCCACGGTGCTGGTGACGGAGTCCGCGGCCGTGCACCGCGCCGGCGGTTTCGACGGCATCGTCGTCGACGTGGACGATCCGGCGATCGCCGCCCGCGCGCCGGAGTTCACGACCGTGGACACCGCGCCCGACGACCCGGCGCTGATCTTCTACACCTCCGGCACGACCGGTGCCGCCAAGGGCATTGTGCACGCTCACCGCACCCTCCTGGGACACAACGAGTTCCGGTACTGCCACGACCTGCGGCCCGGCGACGTGTTCTACGGCGCGGGCGACTGGGCGTGGTCGATGGCCAAGCTGATGGGTCCGCTGCGCGCGGGTGCCGTGCATCTGGTGTACCGGCCGGCCGCCGGGTTCGACCCGGCGGGCCTGCTGGCCGCCATGGCCCGCAACCGGGTCACCACGGCCCTGGTCAACCCGACGTTCCTGCGCAAGATGCGCCAGGAGGTGCCGGATGCGGGCAGCCGCCACCGGCAGGTGCTGCGGGTGGTGTGCTGCTCCAACGAGCCGCTGACCGGCGACCTCATCGACTGGTTCCGCGAGCAGTTCGGCGTCACCCTGCTCGACTACTACGGTTCCACCGAGTCCTATCCGCTGCTGGGCAACTTCCCTGGCGTGCCTGTCAAGCCCGGCTCCATGGGGCGTCCTCTGCCCGGCTGGGACGTTGTCCTGCTGGATGAGGACGGCCGCGAGGTGCCCGTGGGCGAGCCGGGTGAGATCTGTCTGCGGGCCGGCTCCAACCCGCAGTATCCCCTCGGGTACTGGCAGCGTCCTGAGGCGTCGTCCGAGACGTTCGGCGGCACCTGGTACCACACCAAGGACCAGGCGGTGCGGGACGAGGACGGGTACTTCTGGTTCCTCGGCCGCACCGACGACGTGATCAAGACCTCCGGGTACCGTGTCGGTCCATACGAAGTGGAAGCCGTCCTGCGCGATCACCCCGCCGTCGCCGATGCCGGTGTGGTGGGCGTCCCAGACCCGGTCCGCGGCCAGGCGGTCAAGGCATGGATCGAACTCGCACCCGGCCACCAGCCCTCCGAAGCGCTGGCCCGCGAGATCTCCGACCACGCCCGCAGGGCCCACTCCCGCTTCGCCTATCCGCGGCTGATCGAGTTCATCGACGAACTGCCCCGCTCGGCCACCGGGAAGATCCAGCGGGCAGCCCTGCGCGCCCTTGACCTCAGCACGCCCGTTCCCTCCCTCACCGCAGGGACACCGAGCCGGAAGGACGGACCAAGATGACGAGCCACAGCCCCAGCAGCGTGCCCACCACCAAAAATGGCGGCCCCGTCCCCGTGCCCGGCCTGGCCGACGCGCCCGGAGTCCGCCGCAAGGTGGCCGCGGCCACCGCGATCGGCAACTTCGTCGAGTGGTTCGACTCGGGTGCGTACGCGGTCATGTCGGCCACCCTGGCCAGCCTGTTCTTTCCTCAGTACGACACGACCGCGGCCCTGCTGGCGACCTGGGCCATCTTCGCCGGCGGCTTCGTCGCCCGTCCGCTGGGCGCGGTGTTCTTCGGCCGCTACGGCGACCGTGTCGGCCGCAACCGGATGCTCGCGCTGAGCGTGCTGTGCATGAGCGGCTCGACACTGCTGATCGGGCTGCTGCCCAGCTACGCCGTCATCGGCATCACAGCACCCGTGCTGCTGTTCCTGCTGCGGGCAATCCAGGGATTCTCCACGGGCGGCGAGTACACCGGCGCCTCGGCGTTCATCATGGAATACGCCCCCGAAGGACGTCGCGCCCGCTACGCCAGCGTCGTCGCACTCACCGTCGGCCTGGCCGCGGTGGCCGGTTCCCTGACCGGACTGCTCATCACCACCTCGCTCGACGAGGCCTCGCTGCGCAGTTGGGGCTGGCGCATCCCCTTCCTGCTGGCCGGGCCGCTCGGCCTGATCGGCCTGTATCTACGCAACCGGATCCAGGACACCCCTGTCTTCAGGTCCATGGAACGACGCGAGGCAGTGCACCACACACCGATCCGCGACGCGTGGCGCCTATGCCGCCGCCAGGTGCTGACGCTGTTCGGGTACAGCATCACCAACGCCGTCGGCTACTACCTGATGAGCAGCTACCTGATCGCGTACATGTCCGAGGAGGTCGGCTACAGCAAGTCCCAGGCCATGCTGACGGGATGCGTGGCCATGCTCGCCTACAGTGCCGCCTGCCCGCTGATGGCGGCGGCCAGCGACCGCTACGGACGCCGGCCAATGTTGTTCACCGCGTGCGCAGGCTTCGCGGTGGCCACCCTGCCCGCCTTCTGGCTGATCGGGACGTCCCTGGCAGGGGCACTGGTGGGCACGGCCATCCTGGCGGTGCTCGTCGCGGTCATCGGTACATCGAACGTGCCGGCGATGGTCGAGATGTTCCCGGCTCAGCTACGCGCAAGTGGTTCAGCGCTCGGCTACACCGCCGCTTACGTCCTTTTCGGCGGCACTGCCCCATTCGTGGCAACCGGGCTGGTCACCCTCGCGGGCACCCCACTCGCCCCCGGCTTCTACCTGACGGGCCTCGCGGTCGTCTCGGCTCTGGTAGTCCGCTTCTCCTTCCGGGAGACGGTACGACTGCCGCTGACCCGCACGACGGTGCTGGAGAGCTGACAGCCACCTGTCCCCGACAACCGTGCGCCGGCCCGCATCTCGTCCGCGGGCCGGCACACCACCGCGACGGTCTACTGACAAGGACCGTTCATCCCACCGTGCCGCCGAAGGCCGACTACAGCCTCACTGCCATGGCGCAGGAGCTGTACTCCTACCTGACCGGCCTCGTGGAATGGGCGAAGCGGCACCGCAGGCAGGTCAGCCCCGCCCGCGGCCGGAGAGCTGACGGGTGCTGCTGCCTGCGTCCGCCCGGAGCCAGGGGCGGTCGTACCTGGCTCCCGCGAGTGATGTCACCGACAAGTTGAAGAGCACCGCCCACCGCACACTGACGCCCTCGGTCGAGCACCGCTCCCACAAGGGCCTGACCAACCGGGCGAGAGTTCCCATCAGCCGACGCGGCAGCGTGAACGCGCCATGAAGGGCTTCCGGTCGCCCGGGCAGCCCAGCGGTTCCTGTCCACGTTCAGTCAGATCGCACCCCACCTCCGGCACAATCGCCCCGTTATCTTTTTCGCGGTCCTGCAAGAGGGCCGCTGGCCTCCGGGCCCGGCATGACTGTTGCCCCCTGTCGATGGGATGACCTGGGGGGTGGTGTCACCGGGCCCGAGGGGTGCCGTCGGAGACGCTGATCAGAGGCCCGACCACCGTCTGGCCGGGCGCAATGCCCGGCCACCTGGGGCGGCAGGTCTGCATAACGTGGATGCGCGTGAACGGCCCCAACGCCGAGGCCGGCACGCGTCGAACACGTGGGGGCACGGTGATCAGCATCGACGGGGTGGGCGTCTTCCTGGGCCTGGACGTCGGCAAGTCCACGCATCACGGCCACGGGCTGACACCGGCCGGGAAGAGGGTCTTCGACAAGCCGCTGCCCAACAGCGAACCGAAACTGAGGGCGGTCTTCGACAAGCTCCGCGACAAGTTCGGCGCAGTTCTGGTGATTATGGATCAGCCTGCATCCATTGGAGCCCTGCCGCTGGCCGTCGCCCGGAACGCGGGCTGCGAGGTCGCCTGCCTGCCCGGTCTCGCGATGCGGCGGATCGCTGATCTCTATCCGGGCGAGGCCAAGACCGACGCGAAGGACGCGGCCGTCATCGCGGACGCAGCCCGCACCATGTCCCACACTCTCCGCACCCTCGAACTCGGCGACGAAGTCACCGCCGAGCTGACCATGCTCGTTGGCTTCGACCAGGACCTGGCGGCCGAGGCGACCCGCGCGTCCAACCGCATCCGCGGTCTGCTCACCCAGTTCCACCCCAGTCTCGAACGCGTGCTCGGCCCTCGCCTGGACCACAAGGCCGTCACCTGGCTCCTCGAGCGATACGGATCCCCGCAGGCCCTGCGGAAGGCCGGCCGCCGCAAACTCGTCGACGTCGTCCGGCCCAGAGCCCCGCGCGTGGCCGAGCGGCTGGTCCACGACATCTTCGACGCGCTCGACGAGCAGACCGTCGTCGTCCCCGGCACCGGCACCCTCGACGTGATCGTTCCCTCGCTGGCGAAGTCGCTGGCCGCCGTCCACGAACAACGCCGGGCCCTGGAGGCCCGAATCGAGGACCTGTTGGAGGCCCACCCTCTTGCCGAGGTCCTGACCTCGATGCCCGGCATCGGCGTCAGGACCGCCGCAGTCCTCCTGGCAACCGTCGGCGACGGCAGCTCGTTTCCGACCGCTGCCCACCTCGCCTCCTACGCGGGCCTCGCCCCGGCCACGAAGCAGTCCGGCACGTCGGTCCACGGCGAACACGCCCCCAGAGGCGGGAACCGTCAACTGAAACGCGCAACGTTCCTCTCCGCGTTCGCAGCCCTCCACGACCCCGCCTCCCGCGGCTACTACGACCGCTGCCGACCCCGCGGCAAAACCCACACCCAGGCCCTCCTCCGCCTCGCCCGCCATCGCATCAGCGTCCTCTTCGCCATGCTCCGCGACGGAACCTTCTACGAACCCAGGAGCCCCCGGCTCGCTTGACGAAAGACATAGAGGCACCCCCCCACCACGCCCCCCACCCGCACAGCCGGCCATCCTCCAGACAACCTGACGACGCCCTTCCGTGCGCGTCGTCTCCGTGTACTCACGCGCTGCCACCCGCCCCGAGTCGGTTGTACCTCCCGGCTCAGCATGTGTCCGCCGGGCCGGGATTCAACCCGGCACAACACACTCTTCCGGGTGTATGCGCGGCACGAGTTCGCGCATCAGCAATGATGAAAACCTGTCGTGGCGGTAGTAGACATTCGCTCGTCACGGGGTTATTGTTTCCGTCGTACCCAGGAAGTCGAAGAGGGCACGGCAGACACGAACTGCCGCGCATGCATGTCAAGCAGGACGCGGCCCCACAGGGGCCGCGAGCAGTACCCGCAGTATCCAGCTTTACAACCGAGTAACCGAAAGTAAGGAGCCGAACGCCATCCAGGATCGCCCGGGCCAGGAAGGAAGTCCGCCCGGGTACCGCAGGCCCCGGATTGGAAGGTGGTCCCCGGTCACGCATCCGCGATCCCCGCAGCCCCGCCCTCCCAGGCGGAACCTGCGGACGAAGAAGGCCGGCGCAGTGTGCCGGTAGATGGTGTTGAAAGCTCGGGGCCCGGGTGCCTGCACGGCACCCGGGCCCCCCGACGCGTCCACGAAAGAAGAGGTCTATGCCCCCTGCCGCTTCCCGTCCCACCGACAACCTCGACGATGACGACTACCCCGCCTACACCATGGGCCGGGCCGCCGAAATGCTCGGCGCCACCCCCGCCTTCCTCCGCTCCCTCGGCGAACACCGCCTGATCACCCCCCTGCGCTCGGATGGCGGCCACCGCCGCTACTCCCGCTACCAGCTGCGCATCGCTGCCCGCGCCCGCGAACTCGTCGACCAGGGCACCCCCATAGAGGCCGCCTGCCGCATCATCATCCTCGAAGACCAACTCGAAGAAGCCCAGCGCATCAACGAGCAACTGCGCACACAGGGCCGCGAGTCCCCATCGAAGACCTCAGCCTGACAGGACGCCGGGCGCCGAGTCGGACACCGACAGCCGGCGGACAGATCAAGGTGCGGTCCAGCAGCTCGCGCCAACAGGTCCGCACCCACCTCTGCATGACCGAGTTCATTCTCGGCATCCGGGCTCCCCGTCAGCACGACCTCGATCCCCGGCGATCGATCTCCCAGAGGGTGGGGGCGGCCACCTTCACGCCTGAGATCAGCAGCTCCCCGTGGACGCGCCTCTCCCCCCACCCGGGATCTTCCCTTGCCAGGCGCAGGACGAGGGAGACGGTCGGTGGCCGACTCGAACATGGCCGCCTGCACGAACAGCAGCCACCGACACGAGTGATCAAGTGCGAGACGACGTTCGAAGCCCCAGGTCAAAGAGATCACATCAGGCGTCCGCGAGGAGGGGGTCGTGCGGGGTGCCCGTGCGGCGGGCGGACATGAAGGAGAGGAAGTCACTCACGAAGGCGCTCCGGCCGTAGATTCCGTCGGTGGTCGTGAGGTCGCGGCGGAAGGCAGTGCGGAAGAGAGTCCGGTACTCGTCGGCGTCGATGGCCCCGCTGCCGTCCTTGTCAGTGGCGTCGAAGAGCACCTCGGCGACGCGGATGAGCGCGGGTCCGGCGAGGGAGGGGACGGCGGCGGCGTACTCGTCGGCGCTGACGCGGCCGTCGCCGTCCGTGTCGAGGGCGGCCTGGAGTTCGCGCCACCAGGCGGCGAAGGCCTCGTAGAGCCGGGTCTCCTCGGGTTCGTCCAGGTCGAGGCGGGTGGAGAGTTCGCGGGCCATGGCGGCGAGGTCAGGCCAGTCGAGGTGGCCGTCGCCGGTCTGGTCCAGCACCTGGCGGAAAAACTCCTCCGCTGAACGTCGGCCCTCCCCCGTGCCCGCCCGGGATGCCGGGTCCGGATCGGTGTCACCGCCCAGCGGGGTCAGTAGGCGGAGCAGGGCGGATGCCCGCCTCATGCGGCCGCGCAGGGCGGCCATGGTCCGGGAGCGGGGGTCGTCGCTCCCGGGCGAGAGCGAGAGGAGTTCGATGACGCTTTCGGCGTTGAGCCAGCCCTCGGGGAGGAAGCGGGCCAGTCCGGCGGCGAGGTAGGCGCCCTGCATGAGGGTCTGGGCGCCGGGCATCTCCGGCAGGCCGGCCCGGCGCCGGTACGGCCCGGGGAGCGAGGCGACGGTGATCGCGCCGAGGAGAGGTCCGGCGACGGCCCGGCCTGCCGCCCACAGCGTCGGGGCGCCGTCGAGCAGCGGCGGGGCGGGCAGGTGGTCGAAGAGCCGGTAGAGGATGACGCGGGCCGCCTCGGTGTACTCCAACTCGTTCTCGACGACCCGGTCGAAGTACTGCCAGAAATCGTGGAGATCTTCGGGGAGTTCTCCGGCGTCACGGTCGAGGGCTGCCAGGAACGCGCGGTACTCGGCGTACATACGCTCCATCGTGTCCTGGTCGAGCGGCTGGCCGCTCAGCCGGCACATGGTGACGGCGCTCTCGAAGAGGGTGGCGACCACCCAGGCGCGGGTCGCGCGGTCCATCGCGTCATAGGCCCGGCCTCGGGAGTCGGAGCCGCTCATGCGGGCGTGCAGCCGGTTGAGTCGGGCGGCCTCCCGCTCGCGTACCGCAGGGTCGGCGTCGAACATGCGCCGCATGCTGAGGAAGGTGTTGCGGAGCCGGCGCCAGGGGTGGGCGACAAAAGTGGAGTTGTCGACGAGGGCGGCGCCGATCTGCGGGTGGGCCGCCTCCAGCACGGTCGCGCGGACCATGGCGAGCGCCCAGCGAGGGTCGTCGAAGAACGCGTGGAACTGCGAATCCGGCCCGAACAGGGGCGGTCCGTCGGCCGGTCGCGTGGTGTCCGTGCGGGTCGCGCCGGTCGTTGCGGTCGTCATCGCGGGTCTCCGTTCGTCTGGGGCGGTAGGCCGCCGAAGCGGCGGTCGCGGCGCCGGTAGGTGTGCAGGCAGGCGAGGAAATCGGGGGCCCGGAAGTCCGGCCAGAGCACCTCGGGGAAGACCCACTCGGCGTAGGCGACTTTCCAGAGCATGAAGTTGGAGATGCGCTGCTCGCCGGAGGTACGGATGACGAGGTCGACGTCCGGGGTGTCGGGGAACGGCAGGTGCTCCGCGAAGAGCCGCTCGGTCACCTCGTCCGCGGGGGTCCCGCTGCGGATCAGCGACCGGGTGGCCTCGACGATGTCCCGGCGGCCGCCGTGGTCGAAGGCCACGGTCAGCGTCATCCCCCGGTTGTCGCCGGTCAGCGTCGTCAGGTCGTCGAAGTCCCGGGCCAGTTCGCGGGGGATGCGCGGGTCGGCGGCCCCGAGGAAGCGGCAGCGGATGCCGCGGGCGAACAGCAGCAACGCGTGCTTCCGTACGACCCGGCGGACCAGGCGCATCAGGTAGTCGACCTCGGCGCCGGGCCGGTTCCAGTTCTCGGTGGAGAAGGCGTACAGGCTGAGCCACTCGACGCCGGCGGACCGGGCCGCCTCGATGATGTCGATGACGGTGTTCTCGGCGGCCCGGTGGCCCGCCGCGCGCGGCAGTGAACGCCGCTCCGCCCACCGGCCGTTGCCGTCCATCACGCACGCCACGTGCCGGGGCACCGCAGGCGGCGCCCCGTCGCCCTGCCGTTGCCTGCCCGGCCCGTCGCTCCGCCGTTCACGGCCCGGCCGGTCCTCCGTCGCCGCGCGTCCGCCCGGGACGCCGTGGTCCGTCATGCCCGGTCCCCCCCGGAGCGACACGACCGGTCGTGCCGCGCTCGGTCACGCCCACCCCGCCTCGCCGCCCCCGCCTCGCCCGCGCCCCCACCGGCGCCTCGCCTGCCGGAATTCTGGCAGCGCAAAGAGGCCCTTACAGTCGATACGGGGCGCCGTCACCCTTGGCTCGTACGTCCGAGTCTTTTCACGCCGGTGTCGGCAGCGTCCCTCCGGCGACCGCGGTCGACGATCTCGTACGCCTCTGCCCGCCGCCCACCGTGAACAGGGCGCGGAACGAACGCGCCCTCGGCGTGGCTCCCCCGGGGACGACAAACGGCTCGCCGAGACGTACGGTGCCGGGGTCTTCGACGAGATCGTCCGGCTGCTCGCCCCCGACGCGGACCGCGCCGACTGCGCTGGGCGGAGCCGGGTGGGCGGGTGGTGCCGTGGGCCTTCGAGGAGCGGCCGCTGTGCGGCTGCGGGCCGGGTACGCGCTGACGGTCCGTGCGAACGCGGACCGGGCGCGTCAGCCGCTTCCACCGCACGCGGCACATCGACGTGCGGCACCGGGCAGGATTCGACAGGCCCTGGGTTGTTCTGGTTCGTCTGGAACTGGGCGCTCGTCGAGTGGGGGGCCGGGACCCGTCGGCCGGTGGGCACGCCCGGCGGTCCGTTCGAGGCCCTGCCGCCGTCGGCGACGCTCGGTCATGACCGCGCCGAGGTCGCCGCATTGTGCGGACGGCCGTGATTTGAGGCGCGTTCAACCAGCATTGCCTCAGACCAAGACGGTGATAGTGACGCGCGTCGGGCCGCCGGCCGGACTGTCGACGTCGAGCTGACCGTCGAGGATCGCCAGCCGTTGGACGATGCCGTGCAGGCCGCGGCCGGGTGCGACAACGGCGCCGCCGACGCCGTTGTCGCCCACCTCGACCCGCAGCACCTGCGGGTCGGTCACGTAGGTCACGGATGCCGCGGTCGCCTGGCCGTGTTTGACCGTGTTGGCCAGGCATTCGGCGATGGCGAAGAACCCGGCCGTCTGGACCGCCACAGGGATGTCCGGCGGCGGGTCGCCGGTGATGGTGACCGGCAGGGGCAGGTCGAGCGCGAGTGCCCGGACCGCGTCGGCAAGGCCGCGGTCGGCGAGTACCGGCGGCTGGATGCTGTGCATGACGGTACGGAGGTCCTCCAGCGCGCTGCCGGCGGTGGAACGGGCCTCGCCGAGCATCTCCGCCGCGGCGTCCGGGTCGCGGTGGATCAGGTCCTGAGCCATGCCGAGGGTCACGCCGAGCGACACCAGGCGGGCCTGCGCACCGTCATGCAGGTCGCGTTCGACCCGCTTCAGCTCGGCCGCCTGGCTTTCCACCGCACCGCGGCGGGTACGAGTGAGCGTGTCCACCCGTGCGACCAAGGCCCGCTCCCGGTCGTCGGGGTGGCGGCTCACCAGGAACGCGTGTGTGCCCCACACCATGGGCAGTGCCAGAAAGGTGAAGATGGGCCAGAACAGTCCGCCACCGGAGAGCGCCCAGATCGCCACGTCGTCCGTGGCGATGAGCGCGCAGAGGGCGCCGTCCAGCGCGAGCCAGCGCCGCCGACCCGGTGGCACGCGCAACACCCACCGCAGAAGCTGGTCCGCGGCGAGCACGGTGGCCAGGCCGAACCAGACCCACCGCGGCCAGAAGTCTCCGCCACCGGTGTCGGCCCAGAGCAGCCCGGCCGCGGCGGACACCACCGCGGCCAGGCCGATCCGGACTCTCGCAGGCCAGCGCCACGGGGGGACGCTCATGACCGGCCGTAGGTCAAGCGGCGCAACAGGCGCTCGGCCGGCCCCCGGTACCGCCGCCTCTCCATGGCCCGTGCGGCCAGCACCGACACCGTCCACACCACGATCGCGGCCATGACCGCGCGGTACGTGGAGCCCCCCAGGTCCAAGGCGAACGGGGCGAAGACGATGGTCCAGGCCACCGACTGGAACAGGTACCCGCTCAGCGACCGCCGGCCCAACGCGGCGACCGCGCCAACGATCTTCGGCCGGCGCGGGCCAGTGGAGAACTGCTGCGCCAGCAACCCGAACAGGGCGACGTAGCCAGGACCACCGAACTCGCCACTGACCGCGTGGAGATAGGCCATGGCATCGAGAGTACCGGGGTCGACGTGGAGCGCACCGGCGGCCACCAGTGCGTACGGCAGGGCGCCGAGCACGGTGACGGCCAGGCAGCCCACCGTGGTGCGGCGCAGCAGGACCTGATGCGTCTCCGGGGCTTCCAGAATGCGGCGGCGCGCTGCCCACATGCCGAGCCAGACGATGAAGATGAACGGCACCACTGTCGCGGTGTGCACGGGCCATTCCGCAAGCCGATCCAGAACCCCCTGCCCGTAAGAGGCCGCTGCCAACGACGGGTTGGGGGTGTTGGTGAGGACCGCGTGACCACTCTCGGCGTTGACGACCAGCATGGCGGCGAGGACGAGGGTGAAGCCGAGCAAGAGCGCCCACAGCCACATGACGAGGCGGTGGACCCGGTCGCCGCGGCGGAGGAGGACAAGCGTGGCGATGATCCCGACGATGCCGTACGCGCCGAGAAAGTCGCCGAAATACAACAACGTGGCGTGGATGGCACCGAAGACGATGAGGCACGCGTTACGGCGCAACAGGATGCGTCGCGGATCGGCGCCGGCCGCGCCAGCCCGGCGGGCCAGTTGCACCAGCCCGTAGCCGAACATCACCGCGAACACCGGGTACGCCCGGCTGTCCACAAACGTGATCATGAAGAAGTTGACCACTCGCTGCAGGCCGTGTGGCGTACCGTCGATGCCGGGCTGGCCCGCGAAGGCGAAGTTCGCCGCGTTGGCCAGCGCGATGAACAGCAGCATCGCGCCGCGGGCAAGGTCGGGGGCGAGTGCCCGTTGGGAACGAAGCACCGGCCCCGCGGTGGGAGTCGCGACGCTGGGGCATCTGTTGGTGAACCGTTCCGGGTTTGATCGAGACTCTAGGGTGTGACTGTGACCTGGGGTTTCGTGGTTTCGAGGTAGTAGTTGGTCTCGTATTCGGCGGGT
>NZ_JBSFJL010000064.1:0-12711 GCF_053598035.1 Streptomyces sp. NPDC001204
TGCTGGAGCGACAGGCCGGCGAGAACCGCATCTGGGAATGATCAGCGTCGGCCTGGCCGAGGACGCTGACGCTGACGAGGAGGGCGAGACCGAGGAGCCGGCCGAGGAGAACGCGGCCAACCCGACGAAGCCCGAGACCGCCACCGCCCGCCGCAAGGGACCCATGACGAAGTCCGCGGTCGAGAAGTAGGCGGAGGTCCTCATGGCGCTGCTCACCCTCGCCGAGGCGAAAGCCCAGCTCGACATCGACGGCACAGCCGAGGACACCGAACTGGAGGTGTACGTCGAGGCGCTCACGGCCGCGATTGAGCGGCACGTGGGCCCCGTCGAGACCCGGGAGTTCGCCGAGACGATCGAGGGACGCGGCGCCTCGATGTGCCTCTCCCAGATCCCGGCCGTCGCCCTGGTGTCGGTCACCCCCGCGGTGGAGACCGGAGACGACCTCGACCTCAGCGCGCTCGTCCTGGACGGCGCCACCGGCATCGTCCGGTACCGGGGCGGCTCCTTCGCCGGGACGCTGTGGCGCGTCACGTACACGGCCGGGCGGGGCGAGGTGCCGGCCACCATCAACCTGGCCGCCCGGATCCTGCTTCAGCACCTTTGGCGCACGCAGTACGGGGCATCGCGCGGCATGTCCTCGATCGGCGGAAGCGACGACTACAGCGTCACCGAGGCCGTACCAGGCTGGGGCTACGCGATCCCCAACCGCGTGCTGCAGCTGCTGGAGCCGTACAAGGTCCCGCCGGGGGTGGCGTGATGCAGACCTCTCGTACACCTGCCGCGATGGACGCCCTGCTCGCGATCCTGCGGGCACGGCCCGCCCTCGAGGACGTCGCGATCGTTGACGGTCCGAGCGCGGTCAACCTGACCCAACGGCGCCGGATCCACATCGGCTGGTCGCCCGGCGCCGAGCAGGCGGTCGAGATTCAGCAGCAGTTCAACGCCGCCGGCGCCCGGACCCGCGACGAGGTGTTCTCGATCACCTGTTACGCCGAATCCCGGGGCGGCGACAAGGACATGGCGTTCCGCCGCTCCGACGCCTTCGACCTGGTCGGCGAGGTCGAGCAGTCCCTGCGCGCGAGCGACGCCAACCCGACGTCTCCGACCTTGAACGGCAGCGTGCTGTGGGCGGAGCTGACGACGGGCAACGTCCTGCAGGACACCGCCGAGGGCGCGACGGTCGGCGTCATCTTCGCCGTGGCCTGCCGGGCCCGCATCTGATCCACCCCACCCAAGAAGGAGTACTGCCATGGCGCGTGTGCGCTACGTGGGCCCGGAGCCGGTGACCGTGCCCGAACTCGGGGACCGACTCGTCGAGCCCGACACGGTCGTCGAGGTCCCCGACGAGAGGTTCGAGGGCTACGTCTGCCAGCCCGGCAACTGGGAGGCCGTCGAGGAGCCGGGCGTCCGCGCCGCGGCTGACGCGAAGAAGGCGGCGCGCGCCGCGAAGGGAGCTGATCTCTGATGGCGATCGGTTCGGGCCTTGGCGCCCAGCTCGGCATTTCGGCGGAGTCGTCCTACGGGACGTTCGTCGCGCCGGCGAAGTTCGTGGAGTTCACGAAGGAGAGCCTCGCTCTCAAGAAGACCACCGCCCAGTCCGCCGGCATCGCGGCCGGCCGTCTGCTGGCGCTGTCCTCCCGGCGGGTGCTGACCCGTCAGGAGGTTCAGGGTTCCATCGACTTGGAGATCGTCAACAAGTCCATGGGCGTCTTGCTGCAGGCGCTGATGGGTACGACGGTCACGCCGGTGCAGCAGGTCGCCACGTCTGCCTACCTGCAGACCCACACCCTCGCGGACACGTTCGGCAAGAGCTTGACGATCCAGAAGGGCGTGCCGCTCACCACGGGCACGGTGACGGACAAAACGTTCCTGGGCTGCAAGGTCACCTCGGCGGAGTTCTCGTGCGAGGTGGGAGGCATGCTGACCGGGTCGTTCGAGTTCGACGGCAAGGCGTGCGACGAAACACAGACCCTCGCGACCGCGAGCTACCCGAACATGGCGCCGTTCCACTTCGCACAGATGGCCGTGAAGACCGGCACCTACGCCTCGGAGGCGGCGCGGGACGGCGTCCGCAAGATGTCCGTGAAGATTGAGCGCCCGCAGGCGGTCGAGCGCTTCTACGCCGGGCAGGCCGGGTTGAAGAAGGAGCCCATCTCGAACGATCAGGTGAAGATCACCGGGTCGCTGGAGACGGACTACATCGACACGATCCTCGACGACCTGCACACCAGCGACGGGGCGACCTCCCTCGTCTGGGAGTTCATCGGCCCGCTCATCGCGTCGACGTACTTCGAGACGTTCCGCATCACCCTGCCCGCCGTCCGCTTCGACGAGGGGCCCCCGGTCGTCGACGGCTTCGACGTGGTCAAGCCGACGTTCAACTTCACCGGGCTCTACGACGGCACGAACCCGGTGAAGATCGAGTACATGTCCACGGACATCACTCTGTGAGGTGACCCCCGGTGGTCTCCGACATCCGCATCACCAACACCGGCAGCCTCATCGAGTTGCAGCGCAGGCTGCGGGCCGCCGGGCACGAGAACATCCGCGCCTCGATGCAGCGCCGCCTACGGCATGCCGCCGAGCCCCTGCGTGACGATCTCCAGTCCGCGATCCGCGGCCTGGACATCAGCTCGCAGGGGCGCCGTGGCCGCCCGGGCGGACCGTCCCCGACGACCCGCCCCCTGCGCGCCACGATCGCCGACGCCATCCGTATCAGCGTCCGCACCGCGGGCAACCCCGGCGCCCGCGTGTGGGTCGACAAGGGCCGACTGCCGATCGATCTGCGGAAGATGCCGGGCGCGCTCAACACCGGACGCGTCCGCCACCCCGTCTTCGGCAACCGCCGGCGCTGGGTGCAACAGAACGCCACCCCTCTGTGGTGGGACAACACCGTGCGCAGGGGCCGCCCCCGCATGGAACGCGAAGCCGCCCGTGTCCTCGACGACGTGCGCCGTCGTCTCGAATAGCTCTGGAGCTACACATGATCGTTTCGTACCGGCAGGATGACGGCAGCCTCCTGGAGGTCTCGACCGACGACCTGTCCGCGATCGAGTCGTCCGTCATCGAGTCCGCAACCGGACTCGACTGGGACGACGTCGACACCGCGCTGCGCTCGCAGGCGCCCACCGCGATGCGCGCGGTGCTGTGGGTCTTCCGCAAGCGGCAGCAGCCCACGCTGCGGTTCTCCGACTTCGACCTGCCCGGCTGGAAGCGGCGTACCAAGGCGCGGCTGGAGTACGCCGAGATCTTCGACATGGTCGAGGCCCTGGTGAAGAACCCCGAGTCGACCGACGAGGTCGTCGAGAAGATGACCGGCTTCATGCGGACGATGGCCCACGACGAGGCCGACGTCGACAAGGCGTTCGCCGAGACGGCCCCAAAAGACCCGGGCACCGTTCCGGGCCCGGTCACGGAGCCGGAGTCGGTCCCCTCGCCGGACGGCGCATCGGAGACCTCCTCGACGAGTACTGGCCCCTGATCGCGCACCTCCTGCACATCGGGCCCGCGGAGCAGGAAGCGATGCCGCGGGCCCGCTTCCTGCAGGCCGTGATGTGGGTCGAACGACATGTGGCCGCGCAGGCCCAAGCAGCAGCGGGGGGTGAGTGATGGCCAGCACGAGTCTGACGTTCACGCTGGAGGGCCGCGACCGGCTGAGCCGTGTCCTGGACAAGGCGGGCGACTCTGCGGGTGACCTGGAGAAGAAGCTCGGTCTGGTCGGCGCGGCGATCCCCGCGGCCGCCGCGCTGGCTCCGCTCGTCGCGCAGACCGGCGCGGCCGCCGTGGCGGTGGCCGCGTTCGGCGCTGCGGTCATCCCGCAGATCGGCGCCCTGTCGGACGCGAGCAAGGCGCAGACGAAGTACGAGGACGCCGTCGCCAAGTCCGGCGCGACGTCCGAGGCGGCCATCAGTGCGCACGTGGAATTCCAGGAGCAGATCGCGAAGATGCCGCCGGCCACCCGCGAGGCGGCGGCCGGGCTGACGACGCTGAAGAAGCAGTACTCGGCGTGGTCGGATTCGCTGGCCAAGGACACCATGCCCGTCTTCACCAAGGGCCTGGCGGTCGCCTCGGTGATGCTGCCCAAGCTGACGCCCCTGGTGAAGGGGGCCTCGACTGAGCTGAACCGCTTCATGGACACAGTCGCCGGCGGGGTGAACACGTCCGCCTTCGACCGGCTCAGCAGCAAGTTCTCCGACTTCGCGACCGGTTCCCTGAAGCGCGCGAACGACGGCCTGATCCACCTGATGCGCACCTTCGACTCCGGCAAGGTCGGCGGCAGCCTGTCCGAGTTCATGGACTACGCCCGCGCGCAGGGCCCCCTCCTCGCCGACACGCTCAAGAACGTGGCCACGGCCGCCGTGCATCTCCTGACCGCCGCATCCGGCGTCGGCGTGGGGCTGCTGCAGTTCGCGAACGCCGCGGCCGCCGTGGTGGCGTCTCTGCCCACCGGGTTCATCACCACGCTGATGCAGGCCGCCATCGCGATCCGCGCGGTACGCCTGGCGGGCGCTGGGATCCAGCTGATGGTCGGCGGCTTCACCGCCGCCTCCACCGCGATCCGCGCCATGGGCACAGCAGCCATCGGAGCGGGCACCACCATGGGCTCACTGCGGGCCGCGTTCATGGCGCTGTCGCTGTCAGCTCGCATGGCCGTCGCGGCGACCGGTATCGGCCTGCTCGCCCTGGCCCTGATCAAGCTGTCGTCGATCGGCAAGGAGGCCCCGCCGAACGTCGAGCGGCTGACGACGTCCCTCGGCAACCTCGCCCGTACCGGTAAGGCCAGCGGGGAAGCGGCGCGCGCGTTCGGCTCCGACCTTGGGGGCCTCGCCGACAGCCTGCGCACGCTGTCCCGTCCCTCGAACCTGGACAAGACCCAGCAGGCGATCACCTCGTTCTTCGGCATGGACTCCACGCCGGTGAAGAAGGCGAAGGAGGATCTCGACGCCGTCGACAAGAGCCTCGCCAGCCTGGTGCAGGGCGGGAAGGCCGATCTGGCCAAGGCCGCGTTCGACCGGGTCGCGGCCGCGATGCGCAAGCAGGGCATGTCCGGCGCCGAGCTGCGCAGCAATCTGGACGACTACAAGTCGGCGATGGCCGACGCCGCGTTCGAGCAGCAGGTCGCAGCGCAGGCCATGGGCCTGTACGGGTCCCAGGCGCAGAAGACGCAGGCCGCGCTAGCGGAACAGAAGCAGAGCGCCGACGGGCTGCGGCAGTCGCTGCAGGCACTCAACGATGCGCAGCGCCAGGGCATCGGCGGCATGATCGGGTTCGAGGCGTCCATCGACGCCGCGGCCAAGGCGGCCAAGGACAACGCCGGATCGCTGCACATGGTCAACGGCCAGCTGGACCTCAACAGTCCGAAGGCGCAGGCCGCGGCGACCGCGCTCAACGACCTCGCCGCCAAGACCGACGAGGCCGCGGCGCAGGCCCGGCAGTCCACCGGATCGTGGGCGGCGGCGAACGCCGTCTACGCGCGAGGTCGGGCGAAGCTCATGGAGACCGCCACGGCGATGGGCCTGACGAGGAGCCAGGCCAAGGCCCTCGCGGATCAGATCCTTCGGACACCGGACAAGACCGCCCGGCTGAAGGGGAACATCGAGGACCTGGAGGCGAAGGTCGGCACCGCGAAGAAGCGGCTCGCGTCGGTGCCGGCCTCGAAGAAGTCCTCCGTCAGGGGCGACATCTCCAACCTGCTGTATGAGATTTCGCGCGCGCAGCAGCGACTGCGGGACATCGACGGCACGACCGCCGTCACCTACGTGCTCATGAAGACGAAGACCTCCAATGCGGGGTCGGTCTTTCACGAGGGCGGGAACTACGCGCGGGGCGGCCGGGTCCGCGGCTACGCCTCCGGCGGCAGGCTGCAAGCCTTCCCCGATGGCGGGTACGTCCAGGGCCCCGGCAGCAGCGTCTCGGACTCGATCCTCGCGATGTTCGCGTCGGGCGCCCGGGCTCGGGTCTCCGCGACCGAGTACGTCGTGCGTGCGGCCGCGGTCGCGAAGTACGGCGTGCGCTTCTTCGACGCGCTGAACGCCGGGCGCCTGGACCCCCGGGCGGTCACCGCCGGCCTGGCGGGCGGAGGGCTCACCGGCGCGGGCGGCGACGCGGCGCGCGGACTGGCGCAGGGCATGACGGGCAGCACCGGCATGGTCGATGACGCGGCGCGCGGACTGGCGGGCGCGGTCATCACCGGGATCCGTGCCGAGCTGCAGATCGCCAGTCCCTCGAAGCGGACGAAGGCACTGATGGCCGACGTCGGTAAGGGCATGGTCATCGGCCTGACCGGGTCGCGCGACAAGATCAAGGCGACGGCGAAGGATCTGGCCAAGGACATCTGGACCGCCTTCACCGGGTCCAAGGACAACAGGCTGGTGTCCTACGTCAACAAGCAGACCAGCAAGCTGCTGGACGCAGCGTCGAAGCGCGACGCTCTCGTCAAGAAGATCGCCACGGCCAAGGCGTTCGCCGAGACCACGCGCGTCGGAGCGAAGCAGTCCGCCAGCCTCGGCAGCCTCTTCCAGAGCGAGGAGACAGTCAGCGCCGGTGGGATCAACGCCCACCTCCAGGCGAAGCTCGCGAAGATGAAGCAGTTCAGCGCGTACATCGGCGTCCTCGCCAAGCGCGGCCTGAACAAGACCATGTTGAGGGAGATCCTCGGCATGGGCCCGGAGGAGGGATACGCCTACGCGTCCGCCCTGGCCGGCGCCGATAAGAAGACGTTCGCGGCGATCAACAAGACGCAGTACGCCGTCAACGAGCAGGCCGACAAGCTCGGCAAGAAGGGCGCGGACGCCCTCTACGACAGCGGTAAGAACGCGTCGAAGGGATTCCTCAAGGGGCTGGAGAGCCAGGAGAAGGATCTCCAGAAGCTCATGGTGAAGATCGCGAAGAGCATGCAGCACGCTCTCCGCCAGGCCCTCGGCATCAAGAGCCCGGCGACCAAGATGGTTCCCGACGGGGTCAACACGATGAAGGGCGTGGCCCTCGGTGTCCTGCGCGGTATCCCGCACGTCGACCGGGCCATGAAGACCGCGGCCGGGCGGATGACCGGCCGGGCCGCCGGCACTGCCTCCGCGGGCCGCCCGGCCGCCGCCGGGTTCGGCGGAGGGGGCGTCGTCTACAACGTCGCCATCACCGTCGAGCAGGCCATGGACCCCGTCGCCGTAGGCCAGGAACTCCAGCGGATCATGCTCCAGTTCGGCCGGGCGCAGGGCGCCACCGTCAACCTCAAGCTAGGGGGATAGAGCGTGCCTCTTCTCGTCGAGATGGGCTGGGGCGGGATCATCCAGCTGCCCGACACCATCACGTGGACGGACGTCACCCAGCGCGTCGACCAGGCGCGCGGGGTGACCATCGACCGGGGCGCCTCCGACGAACGGTCCGAGACCCAGCCGGGCACCGCCCGCCTGGCGCTCGACAACCAGGACGGCGCCCTGACCCCGGGCAACTCCGCGTCGCCGTTCTACCCCTATGTCCGCAAGCTCGCGCCGATCCGGATCAGCGTGGCCGTCATGCCGACGCGGACCGGGTCGGCCCCGTACCCGCTCGCCATGCTCGGCGACGACTTCGACGACGGCCAGGTCAACACCGCCCGGTGGCCCACCAACATCGGCGGCGCCACCGAGACCGCGGCCGGGCGCCTGCGCATCCCGCTCGCCCCCGGCGTGGACACGAACTTCACCTCCGTCCGCGAGTGGAAGCTCACCTCCAGCCAGATCACCGCCAAGCTCGCGAAGGTCCCCGCGCTCAACGGCAGCAGCAACTGCGCGGCGAGCATGTGGATCACGTCGACAACGGCCGGCACTCGGATCGGGTGGCGCTACGACGCGGGCACCGGCGTGCTCGCCGCGCAATCGCAGACCGCGTTCGCCGACGGGGCCTCGGTGAACCTGCCCTACTCGGCCATCGACCACGCGTGGCTGCGCGTGCGCGAGGCCAGCGGGACCGTGTACTGGGAGACGTCCGGCGACGGCTGGGACTGGGTCGTGCGCCGCACCCTCGCCACCCCGGCCTGGGTCGGTGCCCAGACCCACGCCGTGGACTTCCCCACCACCCGGACCGGCGGCACCACCGACTACATCGAGTGGGACCTCGTCGGCGCCGACGTCCGGCCCCGCTTCTACGGCCGGGTCAACGAGTTCCCCGTCGAATGGGAGGGCCTGTTGTCCACGGTGCAGATCACCTGCACCGACCTGTTCAAGTGGCTCAACCGGCTGCCGAACCTCAAGTCGATGCTGGCTCAGGAGATCCTCACCCAGGACGTCGCCTCGGTCACCGACTTCGTGTCCGCCTACTACCCGCTCACCGAGCCGTCCGGCTCCACGTCCGCGGGCGACATCTCCGGCGGGGGCTGCGGCTCCCTCGTCCTCACCCAGGTCAGCTCCGGCGGCACCCTGGAGTTCGGCACGGACGGCCTGGCCGACACCGGCGACTCCGCCGTCACCTTCACCCCAGCCAGCGCCAGCGCGGGCAAGTACCTCATCGCTGACCTCGGCGGACGCTTCCAGGCGGACAGCACCGCCTACTGGCAGACCACCGAATTCTGGATCAAGACGACCACGGCAAGCCGCGCCATCCTCGGCATGTACGAGAACGGCCTGGACCACCAGATCGTCTACGCGCTCAACGCGTCCGGCGTCCTGACCGTCGAGTACACCGACTCCGGCGGCACCCTCACCGTCTATACGTCCAGCAGCGCGGCCCTCAACGACGGCACCTGGCACCACGTCGTCCACGACGGCTACTCCCCCAAGCAGCTGTACGTCGACGGCGTCGCCAGCAGCTTCACCACGTTCGTCCCGGACATGGTCGCCCTGCGCACCCTGCACGTCGGCGGCTACCGAGGCGGCCGGCTCTTCAGCGGCAGCATCGCGCACGTGGCCGTCACCTCGGTGAGCGGCAACATCGGCGCGACCATCGCACCCGTCCACTACCAGGCCGCCACAACCGGGTTCGCGGGCGAGGACGCAGACGTGCGGATCCAGCGGCTCGCCCGGTACGCCGGCGTCCCGAGCGTCACCGTCTGGGGGACCACGCACGACGCCATCGCCTCCCAGGGGACCGGCGGTTCCTCGGTCGTGTCGCGGATGCGGGAGGTCGAGAGCACCGAGAGCGGCAAGTTGTACGCGGAGCGGGACTACTACGGCCTGGCCTACCAGTCCCGCGACGTGCGCTACAACCCGGACCCGTTGTCCGAGGTCTTCACGATCGACTACGCCGATCTGGAGCCGGGCACGAAGTTCGCCGACGACGACCAGAAGATGATCAACAGCGTTGAGGGATCCCGCCCCGGCGGCGCCACCCAGCGCGTCACCGCACCCAGCGCGATCCTGGCGTTCGGCGAATACCCCGAGCCCCTCGACATCCTGAAGACGACGGACAACGCCGTTCTGGACGCGGCGTACTGGCTCGTCTCGCGGTACGCCAACCCGGCACCCGAGATGCGCGAGGTCGTCATCGAGGCGCACACGATGGCGTTCTACCTGGACATCCTCGACGCCGAGATCTCCAGCTACTTCACCGTGTTCAACATGCCGGCGCAGTCGCCCGTGTCCAGCATCCGCGCCACCGTCGAGGGCTACTCCGAGACGATCAAAGAGAAGTCGCACGTCATCTCCTTCCACACCTCGGCGTCCGCGACGGACACCGTGTGGGTGCTGGGCGACTCGACCTACGGCGTTCTCGACTACACCACCCGCCTCGCCTACTAGGGAGCCCGCATGCCCATTCCCGTGGTCCGCGCAGAGAAGTACTACCTGCCGCCCCCGCGCGAGCCCGCGGACGTGTGGGCCGACGTGCCCGCCGCCGAGCTGATCTGGAAGTGGATGGAGTACCGCACCAACCGCCGGCTGGTCCCGCCGACCGAGACGGTCGAGGACGTCTACTTCGCACGGATCAACCAGAACCGGTGGCTGGCCGACTGCAGCAGTTGCGGCTCGGCGGCGATCGTATCCCCGGCTGACCCGCGGTTCGCGTGCACCGAGTGCAACTACGGCTGGGTCGCGCTCATCTTCCCCGCCGACCCGGCCGCAGTGGAGGCAGGCCTCCTCGGCCTCAAGCCCGGCATGCGGAACTGGTGGAACGAGGCCGATCCCACCAACCCGGACAAGCCCCTGGCCGGTGAGGCCGATGCCGGGGCCTCAGTCAGCAAGGGATAGCGATGACGTTCACGCCGCGTACCTGGGTCGTCGGCGAGGTGGTCTCCGCCGCGATCATGAACCAGGAGATCCGCGACCAGTTCAACAGCTTCTTCGGCGCCTGGACGGACTACACGCCTACCTGGGTGGCCGAGACCGGCGGCACCCCGGCCGTCAACAACGGCAGCCTCACCGGCCGCTACCTCAAGGTCGGCCGAACCGTGGACTTCATCATCAAGCTCCTCGTCGGCAGCACCACCACCTTCGGCAGCGCCAATGCGAACTGGGCTTTCGGGCTTCCGCCGTTCACCGTCGCCGGGTCCTTCAGCGCGGTCCGCGCGGCCTCCGTCTCCGTCCGCCTCGGCGGCGCCGGCGAGGCCCGCGGATCCTGCGAGATCTCGACGACCAACGGAGGGTGCGTGCGCGCCCTCGCCGGTGGTTCCGTCAACGGCTCGACCAACCAGCCGGACAACTCCTTCTGGGACCAGACCAACCCCGTGACCGCGGCGGCCGGCATGACCCTCCACATCAACGGCCGGTACGAAGCCACCTCCTGACCCACCCCCCACACCGCCGCCCCGAGCCAGAAGGCCGGGGCTTCTTCATGCCCGGAGGCCACGTGGACGAACACGACTGCCGCTGCGCGATCTGCGGCTGCTGCCGTCACGACCACGGCGGCTGGGACCACAAGTGGAAACCGAAGGAGTAGACGTGGCAACACCGCCCACCGCGTCCACCTTCGCCGCGCTGCTGCGCGCCGAGGGCGTGACCGTCGTCGAGGTCGGCGACTGGGAAGACCACAACCGCAACCACAAGGGACCGTGGGGACCGGTACACGGGGTGATGATCCACCACACCGTCACGAAGGGAACGGCCAACACTGTCGCCCTCTGCCGCGACGGACACGACGATCTGCCGGGGCCGCTGTGCCACGGCGTGATCGACAAGAAGGGCATCGTCCACCTTGTCGGCTACGGCCGGACGAACCATGCCGGCCTCGGCGATGACGACGTCCTCCAGGCCGTCATCGCGGAGAAGGCGCTCCCCGCTGACAACGAGGCGAACACCGACGGCAACCGGTCCTTCTACGGGTTCGAGTGCGAGAACCTCGGCGACGGCAAGGACCCGTGGCCCGCCGCCCAGCTGCTCGCCATCGAGCGGGTATCCGCCGCGATCTGTCGTCACCACAAGTGGTCCGAGCGAAGCGTCATCGGCCACCTGGAGTGGCAGCCCGGGAAGGTGGACCCACGCGGCTTCACCATGTCGTCGATGCGGGCCCGCGTGAAGGCGCGCCTGGCGCCGGCCATCACGTACACCGTGCGCGACGGCGACACCCTCTGGTCCATCGCAGCTTCCAAGCTCGGCGACGGCAACCGGTGGCGGGAGATCGCCACCCTCAACGACCTCCCGGACGCCGACTCGATCGCGCCGGGCCAGCTCCTCAAGCTCCCCAAGAAGTGAGGTACAGCCATGTCTGAACTCCACCTGCCCGGCGACGCCGCAACCGTCCTCAAGACGGCAGGCACCTACGCCAGAGACCTCGCCGAGCGAACCCTCGCTACCGCGGTCGTCGCCGCAGCCGGCGTCGCCATCGCGGCAGGCCCTGCCGACATGTTCCACGCCAGCTTCTGGGAGACGGTGGCCACGGCTGGCATCGCCGCCGGGGGAACCCTGCTCAAGGGCATGGTCGCGCGAGCCTTCGGTACGAAGAACTCCGCGAGCCTCGCCAAGGGCGTCTGATGGGCGCGGCGGTCCGGCGGCTCCGCAAGCAGCTGGGCCGCCGCGGTGCCGTTCTCCTCTGCAAGGGCGTCATGGCATCCGGGTACGGAGCAGGCCAGGTCTTCGAGCCGACCGGCGACCGGCACGGCCTGGCCCTGCTGTTGAAGCTTCGGCCGCTCGAATTCTGGGGCTGGACTTGGCTCCTGGCCGGCGCCATCGCACTCGTCTGCGCGTGGCTCCCGCCGCGCCGGGACTGGCCCGGCTTCCTCGCAGTGTGGATGGTCGCCACCCCGTGGGCGATGGCGTACCTGCTGTCCTGGTGGCCGCTGCAAGAGAGCCCGCGCGGCTGGGTGGTCGCCGCACTCTTCGGCGCGTTCGGGGCGGTCTGCCTGGTGGTGATCGGCTGGGATGAGCCCGCACGATCGGAGTCACCGAGTGGGACCTGAGATGCTGACCGCGGTCAGTGCCCTTTCCGTCGCCATCGTTACGGCGACCGGCGGAGTGGCGGCCACTGTCGTGGGCCGCCGTCAGCCTCGGCGTCCTCGAGGAGCTGAGCGACGCGACGACTTCACCGCGGTGACCGACAAGCTCGGCGAGCACATCGCCCGCCTGGAGCGCGAGGCCGAACAGGACAGGGAGCAGGCCGAGGAGGATCGGAAGCGCCTCACCTCGCAGGACTTTGCCCTGCGGTACATCGCCGCCTGGGCTCGATCACTGGTCACGTACATGCGGCAGGCTCAACTCGAACCGCCTCCGCCCCCGCAGCCCATACCTGACGAGGTCCGTCCGTACCTGCACGACATCGGCTCATGACAGCGGCCCCGCCCACATCGGAGGGCGGGGCCGCTTTCGGCAT
>NZ_JBSFJL010000065.1:0-10757 GCF_053598035.1 Streptomyces sp. NPDC001204
CGGCTTCGCCGTCCTCGAGGCCGCCGGCGGCTTCGGACTGCCCTGCGAGGTCACCCGCAGCTACCACCTCCTCGTCGACACCCTGATCACCGGCCGGCGCCGCCTGGCCGCCCCGGGCCGGAGCTTTGCCGCCCGCCGGCGGGGCGGCCGGACCGACACCGCGGCGTTCACGGTCCCGCAGCACCCAGGCTCGCAGGGTGTTCCTGTTGATGCCCAGGTCGGCGGCGACGTCTTGTAGGTCGCCCCGGGCGTGGACTCGTACAGGGCCACGGCATCGGCCCTGAACTCGTCCGAGTAGTCCTTCATCGCCATCGGCGGTCTTTCTCGCTTCCTCCGGATCAAGCAGATCCAGTATCAGCGTGTCCACCACCCAGGGGGAGGCCCCCTGTGCTCCCGAAGCTGCCCTGAAGGGACGCCCAGGCCGTGCTTGAGTTCGCGGTAGTCGTGCTCGATGCGCCAGCGGATCTTTGCCAGGCGGACCAGGTCGGCGATCGGGGTGTCGTCGGACAGGTCGGACAGCCAGAACCGGGTCGGTTCGTCCTCGCCGTCGGGCCATTCGGCCAGAAGCCACACCTCGGGCAGGACGCCGTCCCACCGGCCGTGCCCGGCCACTGTGGCTGCCTGGGCCAGCCGACGCGAGCGCACCCGGCCGGCCGGGCCTGCATCGCAAGGAAGCGGGAGGTCATGCAGCCGCGGGCCACGTCTACCAGGCACTGGTCCCTCTCGCGTACTGCGAGACCCTCGCTCCCCGCCTGTAGCTGCGAGGCGGTTCCCGAACGGTCTTGCACCCTTGTATCCATGAGCTAGGCGTCGCCTCGGGATCGCAGTCGACGCGGCGCACCACCGGCTCGCAGCGGGCCCGGCTCACGGACAACCTTGCACCCCCAATGTAGGTAGGTACTCGTAGTACCTACCTACGGGTTGCGCTTCCTTCCCCCCTGAGAGCAGGAGCGGAACACGGTTGAACGTCTCATCAACAAGCTGAAGACGCCTGGCGAGGTATCGCCCCGCGGTATGGCAAGACCCCCACGCGCTACCTCGTCGGCCCCCACCTACGTGACTCGATGATCTGGCTCAAGCACCCCGCCTGGACCGCATCTTGATCACTACTCAATGCGTTCCCCCAACGGTTGGTCGGTGCTGTCGCACCTTGCCGGGCAACTACTCCAGCGTCTCGGCAAGTTGGGTAAGGGTGTCGGCCTGGCCAGCTGTCACCGCCTTGCCGGTCTGCGCGCGGATCTGGTTGATGAAAGCATCGAGTTTGTTGGCGCGTGCGGTGCTGTTCGGTGCCTGGCTCGCCGCGTTGAGCTTCGCGTTGAGGCCAGCTGTCACACCACTGTTCGTGCTGAACTTGTCGACGAGACCTGCGAGGTAGGGGTACGGCGAGGTGTCGACGAACGCGTAGCCGTTGACCATCCGGCTGTTCAGCGAATCCGGGTCGATGGTGCTCACCGTCAGCTGGTACGCGCCGGGCGTGGCGTAGGTGTGCGTCCCTGAGATGGCGAACTTGCCGCCACCAGTGGGCGTCACGGTGCCGGGGCTGCGGGTGAGGTCGCCCCAGTTGATGATCGCGGTCAGTGAGTCCGCCGAGCTTCCGGCCACCGTGGCCACGGTTCCGCTGAAGGACTGGCTCGCATTCGGGTAGAAGGTCGTACCGTTCACCGTCGGAGCCGGTGCGGCCGTCACCTTCTCCGGCTGCCAGGGCAGCGAGACGGCGCGCAACTGGCTGCCGCTCGCGTCCCCGGTGAGCTGCCAGGTGAAGATGCCGTTGAGCCCCTGCTCCTTGGCGTACTTGGAGCGGATGCCGAGCGAGTGCGCGGTCTCGTAGCTGCAGAAGGTCCGCGTCGTGGGGTTCCACAGGTACGGCGACTGAACCTGAGCGTCCCAGTTGATCAGGATGGAGGTGTTGCTCGGGTTGAGTGCGTTGGCCGCTGTGGTCTGACCGCAGCCGGTCGACGTCCACGGCTGGAACAGGCCGTTGTTGAGGGTGGTGGTGGTGACGAACCCTCGTGCCAGGGTGAACTCCACGCCCAGCGTCATCTTGTTGCGCGGCACACCGTGCTCGACGTAGTAGCGCACGGCATCGTCCGTGCTGTTGTACTGATCGCCGGTGTTGTCGTCGGAGTGCTTGTAGAGCGGCTGGTTGAACATGGATACGGGGGAGTACCCGGTACCCATGTCGTAGGTCATCACATTGATGTTGTCCAGGGTGCGGCCGAGGGTCGCCAGATCGAAGCTGGTGTTCGTGTCGTACGGCGCGCCGGTGACGCCGTTGCCGGAGTCCTGCCAGCGTCCCGCCGGCAGCGCGGCGGTGACCAGGAAGTCCCGGCGGCTCTTGCCGTGCGCGTCCGCGTAGGCGTTCAGCTGGGCGCGGAACTCATCGACGAGCAGGTTGAAGTTCTGCCGGTCGTCAGGTGAGTAGCCGATGTTCGGCAGGCCGCCGGAGATCGGGAACTCCCAGTCGAGGTCGAACCCGTCGGTGGCTCCGTTCTTGACGAATGCGTCGATGCACGAGGCGACGAACGCCTTGCGTTTGGCATCGCTGGAGGACACGTCGGAGAAGTTGGCGGCTCCCCAGCCGCCGATCGAACGGATGACCTTCAGGTCCGGCCGAGCCTGGCGCTCTGCTAGCACCTCGTTGATGCCCGCGGTGCTCGCGGTCGTGCAACTACCATTGCGAATGGTAGAGAATGCCCAGAAGAAGTGCGTGACCAGGTCCATCTGGACGCGCTTGAAGTTCGGCGGATCGGAGAGCAGGTAGCCGCCGACCATCGGTGTCGGCAGTGGCGGTACGGTCTCGCCGGTTGTTGCGGGCTTCTTCGCGTCTGCCGTCGCAGGCGGAACGAACCCGAGTACGGCCATTGCGGCAACGCTTGCACAGACGAATATCCGTCTGATTTTCATCGATACCCTTCCTGTTGGTTGTGATGCTGCACCCGGGGAGCGTGAAATACGCCGAGTGCGTCGTGTGTGGATCAGCCGGACGTCGAGCCCGGCTGCATGAGACATGCCAGCCGCCGTCCTGGGCTGGGAGACGAACGGGGCGCCGAGCATCAGCAGTGACGGCGACCGCTACAGGCGTGGTCGCCATCACCGCCGTACCGGGTAGCGGAGCTTTTCGGTTCGCAGGAACGGTGATCGGCTGCCGACGTTGTTGGCGAAGACAGCTGCGGCGGCGGTCTGGTTCTTGCCCGAGGGGCTCGCCGGGGCCGCCTGGGCCACCGCGCCGACCGTCGCGGCTCCGGCGACCGAGGTCGCGAGGAACGCGCGGCGGGAGTGAGGCTGTGGGCCAGATCTCTCGTGTTGCAACTCGATCCCTCCTTGCCTTCCGGCCGGAGCGCGTTTGCGTACCGGCCGCTTGGTGCAGCGGAAGTGATACTTGTGCAGACACTTGTGTAAGCCACTTACGAAAGTAGGCTGCTATAGTTTTTCCTGGCAGGGGCAACCGAGTCAAGGGGAAAGCGTCGCCGCCCATGAGAGAGGACCCGCCGCTCCTGCGACAGCTCAGCCAGGGCAGGGTCCTGATGGTGCTTCGCGAGGTGTCTCATCTGCGCCTGGCCGAAATCGCCCGCCGCACAGGACTGTCCCGGCCCACCGTGAGCGAGGTGGTCGACGAACTACGCGCAGCCGGCTGGGTGGAGTACGTCGAGGAGCATCCCGACAGTCGTAACGTCATGGGCCGGCCGGCCCGGCTGGTACGATTCCGCGCCGACGCCGGCTGCGTCCTGGGCATCGACATAGGGCCGCACCGCACCTCCGCGGTGATTGCCGACCTCAACGGTGAGCCTCTGGCGACCAGCCGCTGTGCGACCTCGGCCGCGCAGGACAGCCGCGAACTGCTCGCCGCCGTCCGGTTGACGGTACGCGGGGCGCTGGACGAGGCCGGCCTCAAGCGTGAGGCGGTGCTGGCCGCGGCGGTCGGCAGTCCCGGCATCCTCGACCCGCGCTCGGGCAAGCTGGCGCAGGCGCCCGGCCTGCCCGGCTGGACCTCGCTGAACCTCAAGGCGGAGCTGCGCCGGACCTTCCGCTGCCCGGTCCAGGTGGAGAACGACGTGAACCTCGCCGTGCTCGGCGAGCAGTGGAAGGGGATCGCCCGGAACACCCCCACCGTGGTGTTCGCCTTGTGGGGCGAGCGGGTCGGCGGCGGCATCTGCATCGACGGGCGGCTGCACCGCGGCACGTCGGGGGCGGCCGGAGAGATCGGCTACCTCACCGTCCTCGATCCGCACGACGACCACGGCGCGCGGCCTGACGCGGAGGGACTGGGGCCGTTCGAACGGCTCACGGGCGCGTCGGCCATCGTGGACCTCGCCGGCTCGCTCCCGTACCGGCGAAGCCCCCGGCTTGCCGCTCTGCTGCGGGAGGGCGCACTCGACGTCGTCTCAGTCTTCGATGCCGCAGCCGACGGCGACCCCGGAGCGCAGGGAGTCATCGACACGGTCGCAGCCCGTCTGGCGCGCGGTCTTGCGCCGGTCCTGCTCGTGCTCGACCCGGACCTGCTCGTCATCGGCGGCGGACTGTCCCGCGCGGGGCGCGTCGTACTCGACGCCGTGACCCGGCACCTGCGACCGCTGACCCTCGTGCCGACGCCGATCGAGTTGTCCCGTCTGGGTGACGACGCCGTCGTCATGGGCGCGGTCAGACTGGCTCTGGACGACGTGGAGAACCGGCTGCTGCCCCCGAACGAGCAGCGCGTCCGGTCGGAGAACAGCGGGGCCAAGCGCTCGACGTGAGCCGGGGCCGGCGGCGCCCGCCGGCCCCGGGAATTCGCGGCAGGCGGAACAGGGCTGTGATCCGTACAGAAGCCCGCCTGATGGGACAATGGGCAAGAGCTGTCGGCTCACAGGGACGGAGAGTGCCGCTGTGGGGATGCGAGAGGACCACGACGCCACCCAGCAGCGATTCGACGTGGCCGATGCGGCACCGCTGCCGCTGGACGCCCACGCGGCCGTGACCAGCTGGACCTCCGACGCGGCGCGCCTGCTCGGCTACCCGACCTCCGAGGCCGTCGGCCGGCCCGCGGCGGAACTGCTGATCCCGAGGAGGCGGCGCGCGTACCCGAGCTGGCTCGGCGGTGCCGCACGAATGCCGGATGGACCGGGCTGCTGACGGCCCGACACCGCGAAGGGCATCAGGTCAGGTTGATGGTGCGGATCGTTTTGGCGCCGGAGGCCGGCGGCCAGGACACCGGTGAACCCGTCGTCAGGTGGGTGGCGCCATCGGTACGGCCCTGCTGAACACGATCGCGGTTTCGGCCACGACCTCGTACATCCAGGACCACATCGGGGGTGCCGCCACGAGGCCCCAGCAGCAGCTGGTGCAGTTGCAGGCCATGGTGAACGGCTACACCAGCGCCATCTGGTTCGCCGTCGGGATCCTGGTCGTGGCCGCCGCGATCGCCCTGACCTTCGTGAAACCGCGCGCCCGGGCGGCGGCACGGTGACCGGGTCCTCCGGTGCCGCATCCGGTGAGGGCGTGAAGGACGAGGCGGCGATAACAGGTCAGCGCCCACTGAGTGGTATGTACCTCAGCGGAGCCAGGGCAGGTCCGCACCCGCTTTGTTCGGCTGGAGTCCCTCTCGCCGAGGGACTTCTGCTGTTCGGGGCTGAGCCGGTCGAACAGCGTCTGACGCAGGGCGGCAATCTTGGACGCTTCCGGCTGGATTCACAGGCGCATGATGACCAGGGCGGTGTCGTCGGTGGCGTCACCGGGTGGAAGTAGGTCGTTGAGCACGGCGTCGGCGAGGGCTTCGGGTTCTTCTGCCTGGTGGCGGGCCAGGGAGTCGGCGAGCCGGGCGAGGCCGGTGTCTATGTCTTCGCCGCGGCGTTCGATCAGGCCGTCGGTGTAGAGCACGACAACGGCGCCCTCGCGGAAGGCCGCGACAGCCTGGATCCGGGGGGCGTGTTCAGGGCGGGCGGCCAGTGGCGGGTCGGTGGCCTGGTCCAGGAACTCGACGGTCCCGTCCCTCTGCAGGAGCCCAGGTGGGGGGTGGCCGGCGCTGCTGTAGGTGATGGTGCGGGTGTCCCAGTCGATGACTGCCGTGGCCGCGGTGGTGTTCTCGGCACCGTCGACGGTGCGGGCGTACAACCCGAGGGCTTCCAAGGCGCGGGCGGGGCCTTCGGCGACGAGGGAGGCGGCGCTGAGGGCGCTGCGCAGTTGTCCCATGACTCCGGCGGCGGGCAGGCCGTGGCCGACGACGTCGCCGACGGCAACGGCGATGCGATCGCCGGGCAGGTCGACCAGGTCGTACCAGTCGCCGGCCACGTTCAGTGCTTCGGCGGCGGGCCTGTAGCGTACGGCCGCCGGATGCCGACCGACCGGGCGAGGAGCGGGCAGCATGGCTTCTTGCAAGGTCAGCGCGACTTCACGGGCGCGGATGAGTTCGGTGACGTCCTCCACCCGGTGCAGCAGCAGCGTCACCCGTCCATCAGATCCGAACACGGGGATGTTGGTCATGTTGAAGTACCGCTCGTGCCACACTCCGGGCTGGTCGGGGTCCTCCATGTCGTAGCGCTGCAGCGCCACGATGCTGCGTTCACCGGTGCCCGCCGCCTGGCGCAGTGACGCCAGAACTCTGAGCAGGAGAGGCTCGGAGGGGTCCTTTTCGGGGTGGTCCTCGGGCACGAAGCGACCGACTACCTGCTCGCGGACAACGCCCCGGAGGCGCAAGAACTCCGCGTTGGCATCCGCGTAGATCAGCTGCGGGGTCACCAGCGCCACCGCCCCGGGAAGGGCCTGGAACACCGCCGCGTAGTCGACCGCCGGCACATTCATGACTTCCCTGCCTTGCCCCGCAGCTCTGTCTCTTTTCACGATACGAGCGGGGAGTCACAGCTCGCTCATGATGTTGTAGGCCCAAGGGCGGCTGCACACGAACGTTGATCGATTGGCATGCCCGGAGATCCTCGCCGGTGACCGCGGCACCCTGCACTTCTACGGCCAAGCGCCATCCTGCAGCGCCCACGAGCAGCCCGCCGATCGGCGGGCCGGCGGCGGCGGCCAGCGCCTGACGCACAGCGGCCACGGCGCGATGGTCACAGTCCTCGTTGGTCATCGAAGAGGTCCTCGACGGTGGCTGGGGAGTCGCCGGCAAGGTACTGACCCCTGCCATGCTCAATGGCGACGACTGACCCGACCTCTGCCCCCGGCACAACCGTGAGCGGCGTGCTGACAATGTCCAGCTCGGGGGGAGCGGCAGGCGTCGATCTCGTCGAGAACGAAGAACTCCTTGTGCACACAGGCTCGCGGTGACGAGAGGGTCCTGGTCACCGGTGGCACGGGGTATCTGGCCGGCTGGGTGATGGCGGGCCTGCTCGGTCGCGGCTATCTGGTGCGTACCACCGTGCGGGACGCGGGCAAGTCTGAGCAGGTGCGCGCGGCCGTCGGTGAGCACGCCCTTGCGGGCGATGCGGCGCCGGATGCCCCACTGGGATAACCATCGCCGCAGGTGGTTGTAGTCGTAGTCGTAGTCGTTGTCGGCGTGGAGTTTGCCAGGCTTGCGCCGCCAGGGGCCTCGCCGGGAGCGGACCGGCGGTATCCCCTTCACGAGCGGATCAGGGCCTGGCTGTCATGGACGTTGGCGTTGTGGCTGTCCCGGGGTCAGTGCTCGGCGAGTTCTTCCAGCTGTTGAACGACGCGTTCGATGGGTGCGGTGGCGTCGATCTCGACGGTCGCGGTGGCACGCAGCAGCGGTTCGACGGTGGTCAGGTGGTGGAGAACGGCGTCACGTTCTTCGCTTGCCGTAGGGGTTGTTGGTCCGGGCTGCGATCCGAGCCAGCAGCACGATGTGATCGAACAGGGGACGGCCACGATGAGGTTGTCCTCGCTGTGGCTGCTGAGCCCTGGTGAGACGGCTCGCAGGCTCCGAGACAGTGTCGGACGATCACGAGTTCAGATAGGTGAGCACGGCCAGAACACGCCGGTGATCCTCATCACTTTGGGACAGTCCGAGCTTGAGGAAGATGTTGCTGATGTGCTTCTCGACCGCGCCGTCGCTCACCACCAGCTGCCGGGCGATTGCCGAGTTCGTCCGCCCCTCGGCCATCAGCCCCAGCACCTCCCGCTCCCGCGGGGTGAGCCCGGCCAGCACGTCCTGCTTACGGCTGCGGCCGAGCAGCTGCGCGACGACCTCCGGGTCCAGGACCGTTCCGCCCTCGGCCACCCGCACCACCGCGTCCACGAACTCGCGCACCTCGGCCACGCGGTCCTTGAGCAGATAGCCGACCCCGCCGCTGGAGCCTGCCAGCAGTTCGGTGGCGTACCGCTCCTCCACGTACTGCGAGAGCACGAGCACGCCCAGCGCCGGGTGCGCCTTGCGCAGCTGCACCGCGGCCCGGACGCCCTCGTCGGTGTGCGTCGGCGGCATCCGCACGTCCGCCACGACGACGTCCGGCAGCGCCTGCTGGTCGTGCAGCTCCGTGATGGTCTTGATCAGCGCCTGGGCGTCCCCGACACCCGCCACGACCTCGTGTCCGCGGTCGGTCAGCAGCCGGGTAAGGCCCTCCCTGAGCAGTACTGAATCCTCGGCGATGACCACTCGCACCCTGTCCTCCACGATCCTCGGCCCCCCACAGCCTCGCACCACGGCCTTCCGTGTGACATGGTCCAGCATTCCAGTATTCGGACCGCGCCGCGCCCGGGCCAGGGGAAGTGCAGGGAGGCGACTACATGTTTCGGCCTGCCGCCGCGACCGGTGTGGCCGCGGCCGGCAGGCCGCCATCAGGGGACTTCGGGAGCGGCGGCTCGGCGACGCCGGGGAAACAGCGGACTTCGGGCCGTGGCTCAGCGCCGCCAGGGCAGCTCCGCCGTCACCCGGGTGGGTCCCCCGGACGGCGAGTCCACGATGAGGATCCCGTCCACCGCGTCCAGCCGCTCGGCCAGCCCGGCGAGGCCCGACCCCTTGGACATGTCCGCGTCGCCGACCCCGTCGTCCTCGACCTGGAGCATCAGCCGGTCCTCCACCCGCCAGACGTCGACGGAGGCGGACCGTGCCCCGCTGTGCTTGCTGACGTTCTGGAGCAGCTCGGAGACCGTGAAGTAAGCGATCCCCTCGATGGCCGCCGCCGGCCGCTCGGCCAGATCGACCTCCACCCGCACCGGCACCGTGCAGCGCGAGGCCACCGCCGACAGGGCCGCGTCCAGGCCGCGGTCGGTCAGCACGGCGGGATGGATGCCGCGGGCCAGGTCGCGCAGTTCCTGAAGCGCGAGCTTCACCTCGCCGTGCGCCTCCTCGACCATCGCGGCGACATGCTCGTCGGACCGGCCCTCCAGCAGCTTCTCCTTGGCCAGGCCCAGACCCATGGCCAGATTGACCAGCCGGGCCTGTGCCCCGTCGTGCAGGTCCCGCTCGATGCGCCGCAGATCCGCGGCGGCCGTGTCGACCACGACCCCCCGGTCCGACTCCAGTTCCACCACCCGCGCCGACAGCCGCGACGGCCCCAGCAGCCCGTGCACCAGCACCCGGTCCACCATCGTCAGCGCCCGCACGATCCACGGCGTGGCCAGCGTGAACAGCAGCCCCACCAGCGCGGTCACCGTGATCTCGAACGGATTGTCCAGATAGATGCCGTGCCGGCCGTCGCCGTAGAGCTGGAGTCCGCCCTGGCCGGCCCACATCGGGAACACCCAGAACCACAGCGGATACGTCAGCAGGCTCCAGCCCAGCGTCCAGAAGACCAGCGAGACCGAGAAGGAGAACACCGCCCACGGAAAGTGCAGGATCGCGTAGAGCAGGGCCCGCCAGGAGGCGCCGCTCTTCAGCAGGGCTCCCGTCCAGGCCAGGACGCCCGGCTTCGTCGTCCGCAGCGGCTGCGGCTCGGCGACCTCCAGGCCGAGCAGCCGGCGCGCCCGCGCCCGCTCCAGCACGCCGAACAGGCGGCAGCCGGCCAGCGCCGCCGCCAGCACCGGGACGCCCAGGAACGTCACCAGCAGGCCCGCGCCCAGCGACACCATCGTCACCGCGTACGTGAACAGCATGATGCCGATCGGCAGATTCAGCAGCACGTACCCGAACTCGCGCCAGCTGCGGGCCTCGAACGGCGCCCGCAGCCCGGCCGGCAGCAGGTGCCGTTCCCGGCCGGTGCCACCGTCGTGGAGCCCGCCCGCGCTGTAGGGCCCGTACCCTGGTGCGTCCTGCGATCGGTACTGGGTGGCCATCGGCGTCGTCCCGTCCCCTCGTTCCGTGTCTCCTACGGCTGTCCCGCCGTACTCCCAGCGTGCACCAGTCCGGCGGTCAGCCGGTGATCAGCATCGATGCCAAGAAGAAGGAACAGCTGGGGCAGCTGCCGAACCCCGGGCGGCAATGGCGCCCCGCCGGCGACGGCGATCCGGTGCGGGTGGAGGACCACAGCTTCTACTTCATCGGCCCCGACGTCGACGTGGCGATACCCTTCGGCATCTACGATCTGGCCCACGACAGCGGCTGGGTGAACGTCGGCACCGATCACGACACCTCCGTGTTCGCCGTCGAGTCGATCCGCCGCTGTTGGGCTGCGGCGGTTTCGCTTAGACGGCGCGGCGGGTCTTGCGGCGGCGTACTGCGACGGCGGTGCCGGCACCGGCGACGACCAGCGCGGCGGCCATACCGGCGATTGCGGCGGTGTTGTCGTTCGTACCGGTCTCGGCGAGGTCGGAGCCCGTGGCCGCAGTCTTTAGGGCGTGGTAGTTCTTCGGGGCGTGGTTGGTCTTCATGGTCTTGTTGATCCAGTCCGCGTAGGCGTGCGCGTTGGTGTAGAGGCCAGGGCCCTCCGAGCACGGCA
>NZ_JBSFJL010000066.1:0-10479 GCF_053598035.1 Streptomyces sp. NPDC001204
AGCCGGTGGCCGTTCGTCTATGCGGGCCTCATCCCGACGCCGGAGCAAACCCCCGGATCAGGTCGAACCCGTACACCACTTCCCTGGACGCAACCTCAGCCGAGCGCCGACTCATCGACTGGGAGTTCATCCGGCGCGAGACAGGTGCCGTCCTACCCTCGGACTTCGTTGCCCTCGCGGAGGCCTACCCGCCGTTCACGGTCGACGACTTCCTGGGCCTGCACATTCCGTCGGCCGGAGAAGAGCAGTACTTCATCGCCGGGGTGCACGGGCTCCTACGCAACTTGGCGGAGCTGCGTGACGCCGGTATGTCGCACGGTCACGTCCCGTTCCCCGAGCCTGGGGGGCTCTTCCCGTGGGGTGATTCCTCAGAAGGTGACGTCTTCTATTGGCGCACATCAAGCACGGACGCCGAGTCGTGGACCGTGCTGGTCGAGGGTCATAACGATGACTGGTGCGAGTACGAGGGGAGCCTCACCTCCTATCTTGCGGGCATGGCGCGCGGGACGGTTCCTCCGGACGGTCTGCCGCCAGATTTCCCGAGCCCAATGCCGGTCATCGATGCTGACTGACGTAGATCGCCCAGCGGCAGTACCTGAGCGCACGACCGACTGGGGCCGTCTCGGGGCCGTCCGAGGCACACCGACGTCGACAGACGATGACAGCTGTCAACCGTGTCGGCCCAGATCAGAAAGACGTCGCAGGAGAGGTCTCGAAGTGAGAGGCTCGCTGCACCACTTCCAGAAGAACTGATCGAGTGCTCCACGTCCCCTTGACTCGATCATTGAAACTCCCGGCCAAAGTCGCTACGCCGAACTCGACACATCGCCCCCGCTCACTGCCCCTCTGCCTGCCGCCCAGGCGTTCGAGTCTTCCAATAGGCCATGAACTCCGCGCCGAAGCCAGCCGCTAGGAACATGAGCGCCAGCCAGAAGAGCGACGGCCTCTGCCACTCGAAGCTGCCAAACAGCACCGCCAGACCGAGGGACGGAAGAAAGACACCGGCGGCTTTCCACCACCGGCCCTTACGGGCTTGGACAACTGCGGAGGCCGACGCAAGCACGAAGAGCAGCACCATGACTGCCACTGGTATCCACACAGCGTCAGTCTGCCGTGCCCTTGCCTCAGCCAGGAGACTCCGCCAACCGCGTGATCAAGGTCACGACATCGTGCCAGAAGAAGCGGGGAACGGCGGGGAACCACGGTGACAACCGCCGGGCCTAAACGAGACCGACCCCCGACCAAACTTGCTGGTCAGGGGCCGATTCCCACAAGCGTGGCGGCGCCAGGATTCGAACCTGGGAAGGCTGAGCCGGCAGATTTCAAGGTTGCGTGTGGCACGCGGCTCTGCGACGCAACCCCCACGCCCTGAACCGACTGCTCACGAAGATGCCGACGCCGACGGACAGCGCGATCGACACAGCGTCGAGGGTCACGTGGCGGCCCACGGCTGCCAGCGACCCCAGAAACGCGATCGCCGTGAGGGTCGCGGCGGCCGCGGTAAGGAAGACTGCCATCTCGGCCCACCACATCGCCCGCGTCGGTTGAGTCGTCATGCCGATGTTGTACATCGCGCATCTGGCTGCTGTAGAGCAGGGAAGTACAGCAACCCCCGCCCCCAGGGACGACCGCTACCAACCCCAAGCAACCAGCTGACGTGCCCGGCCGACCTCAGCGACCACCGTGCCCATAGTTCGTATCTAGGTGATCAACTGACGATGCCCCGGCTTGAAGTTCCGGGGCCGCCTCTGGGCCGTCCAAGGTCAGCCGGCGCCGACCGACAGTGACAGAAGCCCACGGCATCCCCGCCCGGTGTTCAGCGTCCCTCAGGTGGCTGAGCGCGCTCCTGGCGCCCGCAGCCTGCGCGTGAGCAGGCCGAGCAGCACAGCGTTGACCAGTCCGGACAGCGCCACACCGGCGGAGAAAATCAATGGGCTCAGCCAGGAGAGCGAGGAGTACTCCGCAAGTGCCGCCACGAGGGAGACGAGGATGCTGAGCGGCGCCGTGGCCATGAGCGGCCAGATCCCGGCGAACCCCGGGTCCGGCGACAGGTACACGGCGTAAAGGAAGAACCCCAGCGCCGCGACGACCACAGCGAGGTACCCGCGCGCGATCCAGTTGTCCATCGCAGGCGCCAGCAGGGCCCGAATTCTTTGCAGGCGGGGACGCGCAGAACGTGCCATGCCCGTTCCCTCCTGTTCAGAGGGGTCCGCGATACGCGGGAGGGGCTCACGCGCGCCGGCAGGTGCGGTGGTCGCGGATCTCGCGACGAGGGCGCCCAGCACGGCGGCATTCACGAGGGCGCACAGCAAGAGCCATACGGCCCAGAATCCGACGGCGAGCACCTCGACCGCCCCGCTGCCCTCGGTGCCAGGGCCGAAGGGGAGGACCACACTCAGGAAGGAGAGGGGAGCCGTGAGCATCAGGGGGTCCGGGGCGAAGCCACTGTCCGGGAAGAGGAACATGACCAGGACGGACGCGGCGAATACAGCCAGATAGCCCCGGGCGAGCCAGTTGTCCGTGGCAAGCGCAAGGAGTCGGCGCAGGCGAGGGATACGGCGCGGGCGGGAGGCATTCGGCATCGAGGGTTCCTTCGGGTCCGTCCGGGTTGGTGATCCCCACGATGGACCGGAGGGCGCGCTCAGGCATGAGTACGTGTACTCATCGGCAGGGCGGCAGTACCTACCACGCCGCTCAGCCACACTGACCACCAGTCCTACAGGCGGCAGTAGTTGCTGTACAACAGCGGAGTACAGCAACCGCACCCACCAGCCTCGACCAGTAGTGCCTCCGCGGGGCCATGAAGCGGCCTGTATGACCGTCACCGACCGACCCACATAGAGCTACGGATCAGATGCCGTCCGTGCCCTATCCGTGCCCGATCGTGCGGGGAGCCGCGGGGAGTCACGGTGGCTGGCGGGCAACGCGCAACTCAACGGCCCCCGACCGATTCGCCTGGTCAGGGGACCGTTCACCTGCGCGGTGGGTGTGGGATTTGAACCCATGGTGGCTCGCGCCACGACGGTTTTCAAGATTGTTTAGGAGGCTCCCCACGTACTCCAGTGGCCCCAGCGCCCCGCTCTAGGGCAATAGAGCAGGTCAGAGCGCTTCCTTGTTCTGCTTGACCGCTTCCCCCGACCTATGTACTGGAGGCAAAACACTCCACGGGAAGTTGATCCAGTCGTCGGTGCGCTTCCAGACGTACTCGCACTTCACGAGCGACTGGGACTTCTCGTAGATGACGGCGCTGCGCACCTCGGCGACGGTGTCCAGGCAGAAGTCGCGGACCAGCTTGAGCGTCTTGCCGGTGTCGGCGACGTCGTCGGTGATCAGGACCTTCTTGTCGGAGAAGTCGATGACGTTGGGCACGGGCGCGAGCATGACGGGCATCTCGAGCGTGGTGCCGACGCCGGTGTAGAACTCCACGTTGACCAGGTGGATGTTCTTGCAGTCGAGGGCGTAGGCGAGCCCGCCGGCGACGAAGACACCGCCGCGCGCGATGCTGAGCACGATGTCCGGCTCGTACCCGTCGTCGGCGATGGTCTGCGCGAGCTCGCGCACGGCGACGCCGAATTCCTCGTAGGTGAGGTTCTCTCGTATCTCGGACATGTCGTGGGTGCCCCTCACACCTGCGTGCGGTGGAAGTCGACGTAGGAGCGGGAGGCGGTGGGACCGCGCTGCCCCTGGTACCGGGAGCCGTAGCGTTCGCTGCCGTACGGGGCCTCGGCGGGCGAGCTGAGCCGGAACATGCACAGCTGCCCGATCTTCATTCCGGGCCAGAGCTTGATCGGCAAGGTCGCGAGGTTCGACAGCTCCAGGGTCACGTGCCCGGAGAACCCGGGGTCGATGAACCCTGCGGTGGAGTGGGTGACCAGCCCGAGCCGCCCGAGCGAGCTCTTGCCCTCGAGCCGGGAGGCGAGATCGTCGGGAAGCGTGATGACCTCGTACGTCGACGCGAGGACGAACTCACCCGGGTGCAGGATGAACGGCTCGTCGCCCTCCGGCTCGACCAGCCGGGTGAGGTCGGGCTGCTCGACGGAGGGGTCGATGTGGGGGTAGCGGTGATTCTCGAACACCCGGAAGTAGCGGTCCAGCCGCACATCGATGCTCGACGGCTGCACCATGGATTCGTCGAAGGGATCGATCCGCACCCGTCCGGCGTCGATCTCGGCCCGGAGGTCCTTGTCTGAGAGAAGCACGTAGCGAGGATACGCAAGGCGCGCGGAGCCCCCACAATCAGGACTCCACGCGCCGGTGCCGCGATACTGCCGCTACCGCTTCTGAAGTGCCACGGGCACCGCACTGCGGAGCCTGGCACACCGTGGACACCTCATGAGCCGGCCGGGGCCGAGCCGCTCGGCCTGCTGCATCGGGAACGAAGCGGTGCTGAACACGTGCCCCTCGGCACAACGGACGACGGTGCGCTCCATCAAGTCCCTTAAGTCCCTTCCCCAGAACCGCGTCTGGCCTCTCGCCGCCTGACGACAAAAGCCACAGTACGGGATCAAAGAGACGTGCCACCAGGCGGCACTCCGGCCCCAAAGGACCCCTCGCGCACACCCCCACCGTACGCCCCAACTCCGTTCCCCCGCAGCGCCGCTCACCTCTTGGAACGCACGCCGGCCCCACGGTTCGAGCACCGGGGGCCAGGGATGGGGTACAGTGAGCGCCGGACCCGGACTTCGGCCGGCGTCTTACGCGGGTGTAGTTTAATGGTAGAACATCAGCTTCCCAAGCTGAGAGCGCGAGTTCGATTCTCGTCACCCGCTCCAGCAGAAACCCCCAGGCCAGAGGCCCGGGGGTTCTTTGTTGTCCAGACCGGTAGGCGGTGCGCGCTGCACAACCGCACCATTGACTCCGGTGGCTCCGCCTTCTGGTGCGCGCGGTCGTCGTTGTGGTGCTTCGCACGTTCGGCACATACGAGGTCGTCGAGCCCGGCGGCGACTGCGCGCTGCCGGTCCTCGCCGGAGTGCTGACAGATCAGCGCCGCACAATTCCTGACCCGCGACAGCGTGCGCGGCGGGATGAAGGAGTTCTGTTCCACTTCTTTCCGCGAGGAAGGTCACGCGCCACCCAGGTCAGAGAACTGGGTCTTGCTGCTGCCTGCGCCGCTCACTCACCGCGTTCATGGCACACCCTGCCGACACCCTGCGAACTCGGTCTCACGGCGCTTCGTCCGTGGCGCCGGCCGTCGCCTTGACGTACTCGGCGAAGGCGACGGTCCGCTCGACGCTGCCCGGGCGCGGCGGGTCGTTGAAGTCCAGACCGAGCTGACGGTCGTCGAGGACCTGGCGGATCAGGCCCGACCACCGCCGCTCCAGGTGATCCGCCGCCCACAGCAGGGCCGCCCTCTTGGACGTCACCCGTCCTGTCTCAAGAGTGTGCAAGATGCGGCAGAGGCTGGTGACGGCATAGCGCTGGGACCAAGCGACGTCGTAGTCGAGCCAGGCGTTGTCGGCGATGAAGTCCCTGGCGTATTCACGCATCTTGGCGCGCAGGACATCCGGGCCGACGGGGTCGACGAGATCCTTGGGGTCCGGTCCGGTGAGGGTCACGCCGCATTCGCGCAGCGACCATCGGACGACCTCGGTGTTGCAGTGCGTCGACCATTCCATCGTGCGCGAGCCGTGGTCGACGAACAGCCAGGACCGACCGAGTCCTTCGAGCCCTCGCAGTGCTCCACTGTCGGGATACGAACCCTCCAGATGGCGCGGCCAGTGCCCCGGCCGCGTGGGAATCTCGTCGTGCATGGCCCGGAGGGCAGCTTCCTGGCCCGAAGTGATGGGGCCTCGGACGGGGATCAGGAAGTCGCAGTCGCTGTGGATGTCCGCGTCACCGACGGCGAAGGAACCCTGGAGGTACGCACCGACGAAGTTGTCGCCGAGGATCCTCGCGGCACGCTCGGTCAGCTCCCGGAGAACCTCGTTGAGCTCGGCGAACTGCGTCGGGCTCGAGTGCAAACTCAAATCAATGCCGGCCACCCTCGGAGTACATCAACCTCCAGGGCAACCCGTCGACCGAGTTTTTCCCCGCCACCGTCCACCGGGCAGGGGCGTCCGCCCTCCGGATCGAACTCCTGAAGCGGTGGTCATGTGTCGGGTGGGCCGGGAGCGGGGCGGGGAGTTTCCAGGCGCCGGACCAGTGCGCGCAGAGCACGGAGTTCGGCGTCCAGTGCCTGCGCGCCGTCGCGGGTGAGGGCAATCCAGGTTCGGGGACGCCGACCGGTGTAGCCCTTCTCCAGAGTGATCAGTTCCGATTCCTCCAGCACCTTCAGGTGCCGGGAGAGATTCCCGTCGGTGACGGCCAGTTGCTTCTTCAGGAAGCCGAACTCGACTCGGTCGGCTTCTTTGGCGATGGTGAGAATGCCGAGTCGCACGCGCTGGTGGACGGTGTCGTCCAGCGACTGGGTCGGATGGAGTCCTTCCTGCTCATCCCGCGCAGCGGTCGAGTCCTCGACGCTCATGAGGCAACCGTACCCGCGTCGGCGGCTCCGGGCGTGGCCCGATGGCGGGCCGCCGCCCACTCGGCCAGGCCGGCGAGAAGCAGGACGGCTGCGAGCAGGAGCGCCTTGGCCTGCGGCCCGTCGGTCCAGCGGGGGTGGGCGGGGTGTTGCCAGGGGAGCCATCCGCTGCCCCAGGAGGCCCCGAGGTAGCCGGTGAGCAGCAGGGCATGAGCGGTACCGGCTGCCGCGGCGATCCAACTGCGTTCGACCATCCCGAGGGCCAGCAGTCCGATGCCGACCAGGTACCACGGGGAGGCGTAGCTGTTCTCCAGCAGGTCGACCTCCCACGGCTGGTTCCAGCCGAACAGCATGGCCGTCAGGGCCGTCGTAATCACCGCGGTGGCTACGGCGGTCACGCAAACCCACACGCCGCGGCGGGGGACGACACCCCGGGCCTCGCCACGCAGGCGGTACCAGCGGGCGAAGACGAACCATGCCAGCGGAAGGAGCACGAACCACACGCCCCAGGCCGCGAAGCGCAGGACGGCGCCGTCGAACTCGCCCTCCAGACAAGGGGTTCCTGGTTCATGGACGACGCACAGGCCGGTCAGCTCGGCGTAGGCGAAGTCCGGATAGGACGCAACGTTGCGGCCGTGGGCTCCGAAATTGAAGGCGTACCGGGCAATCGGAGCGGCTGCCAGGGCAAGAAGACCGAAGCCGAGAAGGGAGACCCACGAGCCGTTCATCTGCGCGCGGGTCCTGGCCCGCAGGCCCTCCGTCGCCACCAGCAGGCCGGCCGCGCGCGCCCTCGGCTCGTACTCCGCGCTGCTCAGTGACGGTGTTCCCACGATGTCCCCCTTGTGGTCACGCTTCGACAGCACTGGGAAGCGGACCGCCGGTTGGCCGCCCGTCCGCCATGTACTTTGCATTACAAAGTACATGGCGGACAAGAGTAAGTGACCGTGCGGCCTCGCACCAGCCACGTAGTTGCCTGCAGGCTTCGGACGGAAGAAGGCGATGCCTGGGGACAGCCGGCTCAGTTTCCGTCTCGTTCAGCCCCGTTCACGGCCGTTCGGAAGGGACTTCGTGCCCAGCGCGACCCTTCACCTGGACGGATGACCCATCGCACGGCTCAGGGGCACAGGGACACCGATGCGTGATGGGCGCGGCTCCGCCCCCAAAGGGGCAGGCCCTACGCTGATCCCCGTGAGGCAGGCAGGCGCTGGGAAGGATGATCGGCGATGACGCCCCTGAGCACCGGGGACCCGGAGTCCATAGGCGGGTACACCCTTCTCGGTCGGCTCGGGGCGGGCGGCATGGGAGTCGTCTATCTGGGGGTCTCCGCCTCGGGACGGCAGGTCGCGGTCAAGCTCGTGCACGGGCCGTATGCCCAGGAGGAGGAGTTCCGGACGCGCTTCCGGCAGGAGATCGCGGCAGCGCGCAGAGTGAGCGGTGCCTTCACCGCGCCTGTCGTGGATGCCGACCCGGACGCCGACCGGCCGTGGATGGCGACGCTCTACGTGCCGGGGCTCAACCTCGCCGAAGTCGTGGCGAAGGACGGCCCGCTGAGCCAGCGGGAACTGCGCGCGCTGGGGCTGGGGCTCACCGAGGCACTGCGCGACATCCACCGGGTGGGCCTGGTGCACCGGGATCTCAAACCGGGCAACGTCCTGATGACCGAGGACGGACCGCGCGTCATCGACTTCGGCATATCGCGCGCTTCTGACAACCAGAGCCTCACCGCGACCGGGCGGATGATCGGCACTCCGCCCTTCATGTCGCCGGAACAAGTGGCCTCTCCCCGGGACGTCACCCCGGCGTCGGACGTGTTCTCGCTGGGGTCACTGCTGGTGTTCGCGGCCGTCGGCACGGGACCGTTCGACGCCGACAGCCCGTACATAACCGGCTATCAGGTGGTGTACGGGACCCCGGACCTCGGCGGGGTGCCCGAAGCGCTCCTGGACATTGTCGAGCGCTGCCTGGACAAGGACCCGTCCACGCGGCCGGAACTGGCGGACATACACCGCATGCTCCAGGCGCTGCCGGAATCCGACGCCATCGGGTCCCCTGAGACCGGGCAGTCCACGCGACCCCGGCGTCGCCCCACTTCCCGGAACGCGGCCACCACCTCCGCGGGTGCCGCGACCGGCACCGGCATCGGCACCGGCAAGCGCGGACGAGTACGGATGCTGCTCACCGGCCTCGGCGCGGCGCTGGCCGTCACGGGGCTGTTCATCGGGGCGGGTGTCTTCGTGTCCGCTCCGGACACCACCACCGCCTCCAGCGCCACCGCCACGGCCCGTGCCGCGTCGCTGCCCGACGGCTGGCGGCCGTGGCAGACGAAGCTGCGGTACGACGTCAAGGGTGTCCCTCTCGACTACAACAGCCCCGGATGCGTGACGGAGGGAAGCGCCCTGTTCTGTGGCGGTACGGGATACACGGCCGCCAGAATCGACGCGGCCTCCGGCCGCGCCCTGTGGCGGACCGGCACCCGCCCTCAGGGGGCGCAGCCGATCGGCGTTCGCGACGGGCTGGTCTACATGTACGAGGAACCGGACGACGAGACCAGGCGGGTGGTGGCCCTCGACGCCGGTACCGGGCACCGGCGGTGGCAACGCGACATCAACCGGGCCGAAAAGGCGGTCCTGTACGACGGCGGACTGCTGACCCTGTCTCCCGACTCCTCGTGGTTCGTGGCCTACGGACCTACCGGCAAGGAACTGTGGCGGGCGCCTTCGCTGGACGAGTACTGCACTCCGTCGGCGCTGGGAGGCGTCCCCTACGCCCTGTGCTCGGAGGGCACCGAGTCCGGCCAGGCCCCGGTCGAGCTGATGAAGCTCGGACCCGGCAGCCTGACCGAAACCGGCACACTGCCCAAGAAGGCGGAAGCGCTCGGCGCCGTCGGCGGGCAGCCACTGTTCCTCGCCCCCCAGACCGCGAAGGACGTGTACGAAGCCGGGTACGAACGGCCGTACAACGCGCTGCTGCGGGTGGCCCCGGAAACCGGGCAGGTCAGACGGATACCGCTGGCGCGTCCGCTGACCGGCGCGGCGACCCTCGCGGGCGGCGTCGTCTACTTCGTCCGGTCCGACGGGTCGGTCACCGCGGTGTCGGCGGACAGCGGCAAACAACTCTGGCAGAAGGTGACGGACGTGGAGAGTCTGTCCGCGCCCGCGGTGTCAGCGACGTACAAGCGGGTCTATTTCTCCAACCGCTTCGGCCGTCTGCTGGCACTGGACAGTCGCACCGGAGCGGAGGTTTGGCGCACCTCCGCACTGGACGACCCCGGGGACAAAGCGCAGGGCTACCCGCCGCGAGTGCTGCTCGTCAAGGACGCGATCGTGGCAACGGCCGGCGACACGGCCTTCTCCCGGAGCCCGGACGGGCCCGCCTGACCGGCCGAGGCAATCGCCGCGCACCGTGCGGATCAGGTGTGAGCAGGACGGACCCGGAGCACGAGGGCTCGCTGCGGAGAAACGTCGGCTTCAGGGGCGCTTGTGCGGTGCCTCGCCCGGTAGCCACTGCAGGGCGAACCAGAGCTCCGTCCGGGCTCCGGGGCCCTGGAAGGTCGACGTCGAGGAGGTCGGCCACCCGCGCCAGGCGGTGGCGGACGGTGGTGGTGTGGACGACGGCGCGTGTCCCGGCGGCGGGCACGTTGCAGGGCGCGTTCGGCCTGGGTGTCGGGGTGCGGCAGGTCGTGGGCGGACATGGGTGCGCTGCAGCCGAGGCCCCAGCCGAACTCGGCCGCCCGGGCGGGCGCCGGTGGCCGGGCCACCGGCGCCCTCGGACCGCCCAGGCTCCGGATTCGTGCCAGAAGGCTTCCCGGCCGCCTCGGACATCCCCCTCGGATTGGTCTCCGAGGGGGATGCTTCGTGCCCCGGCGTTCAGTACTGCTCGGTCTCCGCGAAACCGTTGCCCTCGTTGTCGTCCGCGTCGAAGGCAGCGGCGGTCGGGTCGAATCCGGGCGGGCTGTCCTTCAGGGCCAGGCCCATGCCGGCCAGCTTCGCCTTGACCTCGTCGATGGACTTCGCACCGAA
>NZ_JBSFJL010000067.1:0-8637 GCF_053598035.1 Streptomyces sp. NPDC001204
GGTGCGGTAGTGGTGCGCCTGTGCCGGGGAAGCGGTGAGTCGGTTCGAAGCGGCGTTTGACAACGGTGTCCTCGCTCCACACCCGTGCCGATCAGGGGGTAAGACGCCGAGCGCTGACACGACTAACACTCATGAACCCGTAGGCGCCGTGCGGGCGAGGACTGATGCAGAGAGGTGTCCAAATGAAAGCGATCGTGGTCACGGACCAGGCCGCAGGAACGGCTGGGATGACGCTGACGGAGCGGCCCGAGCCGGAGCCGGCGATAAACGATGTCGTCGTTCAGATTCATGCGTCGGGATTCGTCCCGACCGAGATGGCGTGGCCCTCGACCTGGACCGATCGCCTCGACCGCGACCGAACACCGTCGATCCCCGGACATGAGCTGGCCGGAGTGGTCACTGCCCTCGGCTACGGCACGACGGGTCTCGCGGTGGGACAGCGCGTGTTCGGCCTCACCGACTGGCATCGCGACGGCACCCTCGCCGAGTACGCGGCCGTCGAGGCACGCAACCTCGCGCCGCTGCCGGGCGACGTGGACTTCACCGTGGGCGCTAGCCTTCCGATCTCAGGCCTCACCGCGTGGCAGGGACTGTTCCAGCACGGCCACCTCCAGTCGGGACAGAGCGTCCTCGCGCACGGCGCGGCCGGCGCAGTCGGGACGATGGTGACGCAGCTCGCCCGTGAGTTCGGCGCCCACGTCATCGGCACCGGACGTGCCGCTGACCGCCGGAAGGCACTCGACTTCGGCGCAATGGAGTTCGTCGACCTCGACAACGACACCCTGGAAGACGTTGGCGAAGTCGACCTGGTCTTCGACGTCATCGGCGGCGACATCCAGAAGCGATCCGCAGGCCTGATCCGGGCTGGAGGAACACTGGTAACCGTCGTTGGGCCGCCTGAGGCGCGGCCCGCCCACGGCCTGGCGATCGACTTCGTTGTCGAGTCCGATCGTGCCCAACTGGGAGAGATCGTCCAGCGGGTGCGGGACGGACGACTGCGCACGAACATCGGCAACGTCGCGCCCCTCGACGATGCCGTCGCCGCCCTCAACCCGACCGAGCGACGTCAGGGGAAGACGATCATCCGCGTTTGTCCGTGAGGACTCGGGCGGCGGGCCCGGCGAACGAGGGCGGCGCCTCCACGGCGATCTGGGTGTCGTCGCGGATTACCGTCGGTTTTCGAGGTCCAGCGGGCGCCGACGACGACCGGTGGAACAGTCGCACGGCTGGCCGGGGCGCAGGCGCCACTGTCCACGGTCTGCACATGAGCTGCCGTGAGCGGCGCGGCAGAGACATGGTCAGGGTGGTCGCTGAGGCATCGAGGGGGCATGGGGAGAGGTGGGCCGCGTTGTGGTGCGGGCATGCGTGAGTGCCATACCGACGACCAGTCCGAGGGCGATGGCGGTGACGATCGTGATGAGTTTCTGCAGGTCTTGGAAGCCTTCGATGACGTAACCGCCGGCCAGTGTGGTCAGGCCGCGCAGGCCCAGCGAGCCGACGGTGAGGGTGAAGAAGCCAGGAAGGATGAGGATCAAGCGAGGCGGGCGGGCGGGGTTGCGGTCCAGCAGATTGGCTGCGGCGGCCAGCACCACGGCAGCGACGAATGTGCCCCCGGTCTCCCGGATCAGCTTGGTGAACAGTGACTGCACCCCGACGGTGGCGTAGACCAGCACAAGGAGAGTCCCGAAGAAGCGGTGGGGGATTGCGAAGGCCAGGACCGTGCCGGCGGTGAAGGCGATCCCGCCCAGGATCAGTGCCCACTTGGGCAGGTCGGCGCCGGCGGCGGTGTCGAAGAGAGCGTTGAGGGGGGCACCGGTGACGAATAGGCCCAGCAGGACGCCGAGGTAGAGCTGGACGAGCAGAAATATGGAGTAGACGAGCCGGATCGCGCCAGTGGTGATGAGGCCGACGGCCAGCTCGGTGGTCGATGCGCTCAGGAAGTCACCGGGAACGAAGTAGAACAGCGCCGGGAGCATCAGCAGAACCGGGCCGCCGTGTGCCGGATCGCCGGTGAACACTTCGATGGTGACGACGGAGACGACAGCTGAGACCACCAAGGGGAGGACTTTGGACAGTCGCGGCGCGTGAACGGCGGCGACCACGAGCGCCGCGGCGATCGCTCCCAGGACGGCTGTGGTGGTGATCTCGTACCAGGTGGGCTGGACCAGCGGGGCGAAGCCCAGGGAGAACAGCAGGACGCCGAGGAACTTGAGCCACCAGGGGTACGGAGGCGGTGCGGCCTCGATGCGCGCCAGCCTGCGGTCGGCCTCGGCCACCTTGAGCTTGCCCGCCTCTACGTCGGCCAGGAAGGGCTTGAGTTCCGCGGCTTGGTCCAGCCGGATTACCTCCGGGAAGCCGTGCACGCAGACCGTACGCATGCGGCCGTCGGCCGCGGCGATCGAGAGCACGGCCGCTTCGGGCACGAGGACTACGGACGCCTGGCCTCCGAAGGCGTGAGCGCTGGTGCCCACAGCCCGCTCGATGGAGTAGGCGCCCTCGCCGGAAGAACGCAGCAGCAAGGCGGTGAGACGGGCAAGGAAGGCGGTCAGATCGTCCAGGCCGGCGGCCGCATGCCCCATGCCCGCCTCCTTTGCCGGCGCCGGGAACACCAGGGTTCAGGGCGCTAAGGCATCGTAGTCCGTTACGGCTTCAATCGATGGGCCGGTGGAAAGAACTGCACTGCCCATCGGCGGAAGTGGAAAATTTCGCTGCCCCCGTGTGATCGGAGGATGTCGACCGTCCGCCTGGCCTCGTTCTTGCCCCGCACCGGAACGAAGATCAGCCATTTTCCCTGGCTCAAGGCAGCAGAGTGAGCCGCTACCGTTTCACCTTCGTAACCCCCATGCTGCAGCCCACGCATGAAGCGGCTGTAAAGGCCATGAGAGGTTCCCTCGCTGTCAAGGAGTCGCTGCCCTTCCGGCCCCTTCAGCACGTTCACGTGGGACAGATTGATCCCGGCTTGTTCCAATTGATGACAGGCGGCCGTATACCGTTCTTCGTTATCCAGAACGGCAGCTACACGTTTCATGGGATACAGGTAGAAGCGCTCTTCGTTCATCCGTGGCTGACCCATATGAACCCCTTCGTGTCGCTTCTCGTTGAGGGTGACGTACCCAAACCCGCATGTTTCATGGTTTTCGCGGGAGCACAGTGAGAACCCGGACCACGTGATCCCGGAATTCCTCCATGAAGTCTCGGAGGAAAAGTTCCGTATGCTCGTCGACGACTTCACCATCACTGGTGAAAACATCGGGCTTGAATCTGACATACGCCTCCGGTGCATTCATTTGCGGCGAGTCACAGAAGCTCAGGACAGCGCGCAGGCTCTGCTGGGCGAGGGCAGTGCCGAGGGTGCCGGGGGACGCTCCGATCACAGCGGAGGGTTTGTGCGCGAATGAGTTGCTCCCCCAGGGGCGACTGGCCCAGTCGATGGCGTTTTTAAGGGCGCCCGGAATGGATCGGTTGTACTCAGGGGTCACGAATAGGACGGCGTCAGAGGAGGCGATGGCATCCTTGAGTGCCTTGCCCTCGGCGGGGTAGTCGCTGTCGTAGTCGTAACTGTAGAGGGGTAGTTCCTTGATCGGGATCTCAAAGAATTCCAAATCAGATGGGGCCAGCCGGATCAGAGCTTTCGAGAGCGTCCGGTTGATGGAATGAGTCGCCAGACTTCCCACGAAGTAGCCGACTCTGTACGTAGTCATCGGTTCCTCGATTCAATACGCGTCTTGCGTTCTTGCGTATCGCGCGCTCGGACGGACAGGGAGTTCCGCAAGGAACGAAACCACGGCCGGGAGCGGAGCGCGTGCTGGCAGATCCGTCCAGGTGACCGCATGCGTCCACCGCCGCCCACCCGCATTCCTTAACGGAGGTGCGAAGCAGGGCACTGAGAACCGCAGCCGCGCCAGCTGCGCAGACTGCCGCCGAGGCGGTCGATTGCTCTGTGCTGCGGCATCAGAGGCGAACCGGCCGGAAAGCTCATCGGCTCATACGGCCCGGTTTCCCGAGATGGGCGAGTGCGGCTGTGACCAGGGCCTGGACGCCGGTGTCCAGTGTGGGCTGCAGGACTGGTGCGAAGCGGGGGCTGTGGTTGACCGGGATCTCCTGAGCCACGGTGCCGCGTTGCCGGGCGGCCTGGTAGGCGTCCAGATCGACACAGCCCAGGGCCCAGTAGGTGTACGGGGCGCCGAAGGCGTCCGGGGTCCGGCTGAAGTCCTCGCTGGCGCTCTGCAGCTCGATGGTGACCGCGCGCTCCCCGAACAGCGCGGCGAAAGCGTCGGAGACCTCGCGGGTCACCACGTCGTCGTTGACGGTCGGCGGAAAGCGGGTGCCCTCCTCGATCTGCGGCGCACGAGTCGCCCCGGAGGCGTCACACTCGGCATCGACGATGCGCCGCACGGCGGCCAGGACGGCCCGCCGGGTCTCGTCGTCGTACGTGCGCACGTTCACCAGCAGTTCGGCCGACTCCGGGATCACGTTGCCGCTCGAGCCCGCCTGGACGGAGCCCACCGTGACCACGACCGGCTGGGTGGCGGCCAGCTCGCGCGAGACGATCGTCTGGAGACGGACGACGATCATCGAGGCGATCACCACCGGGTCGATGGCGGCCTGCGGTGCCGAGCCGTGAGCGCCCCGTCCATGGACCGTGATCTTCACATTGTCCGCCGCGGAGAGAAAGGATCCGGCGCGGGTACCGACCTGCCCGGCCGGATAGGGAAGCACATGCTGGGCGAATGCCACGTCCGGGCGGGGAACACGGTCGGTCAGCCCGTCGGCGAGCATCCTGTCAGCACCGTCCCCCGGCTCTTCGGCAGGCTGGAACAAGGCCACCAGCGTGCCCTGCCACGCCCCCGGCGCGGCGGCCATGAGCCGCGCGGCCCCCAGCAGACAGGTGACGTGCATGTCGTGACCGCAGGCATGCGCCACGGGCACCCGGCGGCCGGAAGCGTCCGTGGCTTCGGCCGTGCTGGCGTAGGGCAGACCGGTCTCCTCAAGGACCGGCAGGGCGTCCATGTCGGCCCGCAGCAAAACGGTCGGACCCTCACCGTTGGCCAGCACACCGATCACACCGGTGCCGCCGATCCCCTCGTGCACCTGGTAGCCGCAGTTGCTCAGGCGTTCCGCCACACGGGTCGCGGTGCGGTGCTCCTGATGTCCCAACTCGGGGTGGGCGTGCAAGTCCTTGTAGACCTCTTCGAGCTCGGACCGGATGTCACCGAGCCCGGCCAGGACAGCATCCGCGGAGTCCTTGAGCGTCATGGCTGTGTACTCCTCCTTCTCGCGGGTGATCGCAGCCCCGTTCATGTCACGGATCCCCGTCCCTGGACGGCCCCGGCCGCCAGTCGCGGCTACCCGGCAGCTTCCAGCCCCAGGTGAACGCGGCCAGCCGCAGCGAGACACCGACCGTGATTCCGGCCAGGACGCCTACGGCGGGTGCGCCGAGCCGGCTGCAGAGGACCATCACCGCGCTCACCACGATCGCGACGGTCGCGTACAACGGTGTGCCGCCGAAGATGGAAGGGGTCCGCCCGAGCAACAAGTCCCGGATCGCCCCGCCGCCGACCGCTGTGATGGTGCCCAGCAGCACGGCCGGCAGCCAGCCCAGGCCGACAGCGAGGGTCTTCTGCGCCCCGGCGACCGCCCAGACGCTCAGCGCCGCGGCATCCAGGAGATTGAAGGCCCAACCGGACGTGTGGCGGCTCAGGTCGGCTACGAAAGCCAGCAGGGTGCCGGCAGTGGCGACCGTGAGATAGGTGTAGTCGGTCAGGGCCACGGGTGTGCCGTGCTGCAGCAGGGTGTCGCGGAGGATTCCGCCGCCCAGGCCGGAGACGATGCCGATGACCAGGAAGCCGAACAGGTCCAGACGACGGGCCCGGGCCAGCACCCCGCCGAGCGTGCCGTTGGCGAACACCCCGCTCAGGTCCAGCGCCCGGGTCAGCTCCGTCACACTCTCGGGCGACAACGCCCGGGCCACAGACACCAACGTCTCCCTTCACACTTCCACCATCGAAGCAGCCAAAGGCGCCACGTGCCCGCCGGGCATGGCATACGAGGCAGCTTCCCCGGTCACTGGCCGGCCGGACTGCGACGGTGACGTCCGTTCGCGGATCAGGTGCCGTATGGGTGGCGAGATCCACTGAGCAGGTGTGGGGTCACCCCCGAGCAGGGGAGTGCCAACCTTCCGTACTCGGCACCCGGACGGCGCGACGGGCCGAGCGGATTCCGGCCGGCCCCTAAATCATCTTCACGGGTGGGTTGAGTCCAGCCGCCACACGCGATGCCGGCTGGCCTGTCGGAGCGGAACGGCGCACTGATCGATGGAGGCAGTGATGGCTGAGAGTCTGCGTAAACGGCTGATCGGCGCCTGGAAGCTGGTGTCGTACCGAGAGATCCCGGTGGACGGTTCCGAGCCGTTCGAGCCGCTGGGCCATGAACCGCAGGGCATCATCATGTACACCCCCGACGGGTACATGTCCGCGCAGCTGTCCAAACCCGACCGTCCCGGCTTCGCCTCCAGGGACTGGTTCGACGGCACGACCGCGGAGTACACGGCGGAAGCGACCTCCTACATCGCCTACTCGGGACCGTTCCACGTCGACGAGGAGAAGCAGACCCTCACACACTCCATGTTCTTGTCCCTGTACCCCAACTGGACCGGCCAGACGCAACCGCGCGTCGTGCAACTCGAAGGCGACACGCTGCGCCTGAGCACCGCATCCCCCATCACGTCGAGCGGCAAGACCGTCAACTCGGCCCTCACCTGGCGCCGCGCCGAACCCGGCTGACCCCGCGCGAGCAACCGGGCAGCGCAGCCGCTACGACCGAGGAGGGACCCTCATGAACACTGGACGACGAGTCGTCGTGACGGCGGGAGCCGTCGGCATCGGCCTCGCGACGGCCAGGGCCTTCGCGGCCAATGGCGACCGGGTGCACATCTGCGACATCGATGAACGCGCCCTCGAACAGATCACCGAGGCCAATCCGATGATCACCGGAACAGTCTGCGACGTGTCCGACCGGCCCTCGGTCGAGGCCTTCGTCGAGGCCGCGGCCCACGCCCTCGGCGGCATCGACGTGCTGGTCAACAACGCGGGCATCTCCGGTCCCACCGCACCAGTGGAAGAGATGGACCCAGATCAGTGGGAGAAGGTGCTGGCCCTCAATCTCACCGGCACCTTCAACGTCACCCGGCTATCCATCCCCTTCCTGAAGAAGTCCGACTCCGGCGTTGTACTGATGATGTCCTCCGTCGGCGGACGCTACGGCTACCCGAACCGCAGCCCCTATGCGACCACCAAGCGCGGACTGATCGGCCTCACCGAGACCCTCGCCATCGAACTCGGGGACGGCGGGATCCGCGTCAACGCCATCGCACCGGGCGCTGTCGCCGGCGACCGCATCCAGCGGGTCCTGCAGGGCCGGGCCGATGCCGGCGGACGCAGCCTGGCGGACGTCACCGCCGACGCCTGAGCATCCAGTCCCTCAAACGCTTCACCGACGCCGGCGACATCGCCGCACTGGCGCTCTTCCTCGCCTCCGACAGCGCAAAGTCCATCACCGGGCAGACCATTCCCATCGACGGCGGCTCGAAGACTGCGCAATGACAGTCGACGGGAATTGCAGCAGGGGACGCCACGGTAGCGCCAGCACCCGTCGGTCACAACGGGCCGCCGGAATGCTCGGGCGGGTCTTCCTCGACAGGGTGGATGGTGACGAGGTTCTCCCCGACGGCATCCGGTCTCCTGCCATCCCAAAGGCCGCAGTTCGTATCCGGACGGAGCCCGCCTGAGCCCGCGCTGAAGTGCAGTGAACAGGCGGCGGCTGACCCCTGGCCGCCGCTTCGACTGTACGGGCCCGCGGCTACTCGTCCTCGACGTCCTCGGTCTCGTCGTGGCTGTGCGGGTCGCGCAGCTGACGCAGGCTCGGCGCGGTCGGCCGGGGGAAGGCGTAGCGGCCGAGCAAGTTGATGTGGTCGTACTGGAGCGGGGAGTGGCGGGCGAGCAGCTCGTCGGTGACGGGGAAGCCGTCGGCGGCGAGCTGCTTGACGGCGGCGTCGATGTAGAGGCTGTTGAGGGCCGGGCCGAGCGCGCCGAGCTGGTCCTCCATGCCCTCGCGGTAGTGCTGGCGCAGTTCACCGCGCTGCCCGAAGAAGATCTTCCGGGCGAGGCGGTGGCGGGCCTCGGTGACGTTGAGCTGGGCGCCGATCATGCGCCGGTATCCCTCGTCGGACACGAACTGGAGCAGGCGCAGGGTCTTGAAGATCCGCCCGTAGTGGGCGAACGCGTCACCCAGACCGGTCGGCTTGCCGTCCCGGGAGAGCATGCGGATCAGGTCGTAGCCGCGGGTGTTGGTCCTCGGTGGAGCGCGTCTCGACGAGCATCGGCGTGGTGGGGTCGACGTCGAATTCGGGTGCGTAGTCGTCGGCTGTGCGCGCGGTCAGGACGGAGGAGCCCAGGATCGGGTGCAGTCCCAGGCGGCGCAGGGCCTGGTGCAGGGACCCGGTCTCCAGGTACCTCTCCCGCAGCATCGACTCCAGACTGACGTGCGCGGGCATCCCGCACCGGGCGATGCGGCGCGCCCTGTAGTCCACGGGCGCGAAGCGGCCGGTGAGCGGGGTGGCGTGGCAGGCTTGAAGCCTGT
>NZ_JBSFJL010000068.1:0-8443 GCF_053598035.1 Streptomyces sp. NPDC001204
TCCATGGACGCCCCCGGAAAGCGTCCGTGGACGCGGTCCGGACAGCGTCCGTAGCGGGGGTCTACCAGTACATCCCTACCTCCGGTAGGGACCCCCTCCCCGACCACAACATGGCTGGCCGTTCACCTCAGCTGCAGAAGCGCGCGGGCGAGGCCGTGAAAGACGAGTCATCGACGGGTGAGGCAGGCAGGCCGGGCGCGCCCCTCGCCGCCGTCCGCACCGAACCCCTCGCCCGCTGCACCGACCCCGACTGCGGGATCCCCCTGCCCTACGGAGCGGCCGGCCTCTGCGCTGGCTGCGCCGACTACCTCGCCACGACCGAGAGGCACACGGCATGAACCAGCAACGGCTCTACGAACTGACGATGCGCACCATCGGTGCCGCCATGGAGGGCGACTCGCACCACGCCACCGTGGCCATGCTGACGATCGGGCAGGAGGGTGACCAGGCCGACGTCTACGGCGCCTGCTGCGCCTTCGCAGAAGTGGGCACGGCTGCGCTCAAGAAGATCTACGGGGACCGGTCTCCGGACCCCAGCCGCGGCGACATGTGGGCCATGCAGATCCTGGACCAGAGCAAGGCCGACCCGGCCGGGGTGTTCGCCAGCCGGTTCCTCGTCGCCTACGCGAACGACGACAGGCCCCAGACGGTCGCCTTGTTCCGGGCCGCGCTGGCCTCCAGCGACGACGACTACGTGTCGTCGGTCGCCCAGCTGCTCGCCACCGCGGTGGGCCTGTCCCGGACCGCCCTCGACGACAAGCCGAGCCGATGACCACGCTCCTGGTCTTCGACGCGATCGACACCGCTGGCACCATGCTCGACGCCCTCGGCATCTGGATCCTGGTCGGCGCCGCCATCTTCACCGCGGCCCTGGCCGTGCTGGTCGTCGGCGTGGCCGGCGCCGTCCGTGGCCTCGCCGCCCTGCTTCACCTCGGCAGGGAGGCGTGACCCATGACGAAGCATCAGGGCGCCCCGATGCCCGCGACATTGCGCCACGGCTTCCGCGCCCGCGCCCACCCCGCCCGGTCCGTCCCCTGCCCGCACGAGAACTGCGGGGCCCGCGCCCACCAGTCGTGCATCGTCCGCGTCAACGGCCGCGTGCTGCCGAAGCCGCACCCCTCACGCATCAGCCTCTGGGCGGTGACCGTCGCCCCCTGCCCCGAGTGCGTCGTGCTGCAGGGCACGCCGTGCCACGACAACGGCCGGCCGCTGGCCGACGCCCACGACCGCCGCATCCAGGAAGCGAAGGTGACCCTCGCATGAACGCCCGCACCGATACGCCTGACGTGATCACCCATGGAGACGACGGTCAATCCGTCACCCGCATCGTCAGGCTCAAGCGCGCTTGCAACGGGTGCGGTCACCTCCTCGGCGATGTCGACGGCCGCGACGTCGACGCGCGCGGTGAGCTCACCGACGTCCGCGGCGAGTGCGGACACTGCCGCCCTCTGGTCGAGGCCGAGGCCGCTGGCGCACGCACCTGGCACGTCACCCGCCGCACCATCAGCAGCGTCGACCACGACGTCGACCGGCTCGGTGTCTACGCCAAGGGCTACTGGCAGGAAGTCGACGGCAAGCTCACCGTCGTCGGTCTCCGAGTCGGTACCGGCAACAGCCGCGTCGTCGCGCACTTCGGGGACTGGCTCATCCGCCAGCCCGACGGACGGTTCGCGATCCACAAGGCGCCGGGTGGTGAAGCATGAACGCCCTTGAGCGCCTGCTCCTCGAGGAAGTACCCGTCCGGCCCGAGCGTCCCGGCGGTGCGCACAGCCTGTGGACAACGCAGGAGCAGGACCGGCACTGGGCCGACCTCGCCAACGCGGTCGGTCGGCCCGACGAGAAGCGGCCGCAGCGTACCGAGGCAGCAGCGTGACGGGCGGGGACGCTGCGACCAGCGAGGCCATCCCGTGCATGGCGTGCGGCCGTCTCCTGTCCGACGAGGAGTCGAAGCGGCTCCGCCTCGGACCGCGCTGCCGCAGGCGCCTGGTCGGCCTCCTGGCGCCTCGCCCCCGCCGCCGCCTCCAGTACCCGCCGAACCACCCACGCGCGACACCGCCGCCCGCGGCCCCCGGTCCCGTCGCCCTCGAACTCTGGGACGACGACGAGGACGACGACCAGGCCGACGAGTTCGGCAGCTACAAGATCCGAGACGTACCCCTGACCGGGAGCTACCTGTGAACTGCGGCCTCTGCGACGCGCCCACCACCGGCCGCCACCTCTGCGAGTGGGACACCCGGTCCCTCGCCAAGCGGCTCGCCGACCTGCCCACCCTGTACGCGGAGGTCGGCGAGTGCCTGGTGCCCCGCCGCTCCGGCTGGGGGGAGATCGTCGCCACCCGCGGGGCGGCCGGTCCCCAGTCCCCGCTCGACGAAGACGTGCTCGACACCGTCACCTGGAACCGCGCGGCCGAGGTGGTGCACCTGTGGCGAGTCGACGTCCAGCGCGAGCGGTGGCCGCACCACGCGCCGCCCCCGCCCGCCCAGCTGGAGGCCGACGCCCGATGGCTCGGCATGGAACTGGACTGGATCGTCACCCACTACGGGGCGGTCGGCGAGCTGGCACGCGAGGTGCGCACCCTGGAGAACCAGGCCCGCAACGTCGTCGGCGACCCGCCCCCACGGCCGAAGGAGATCGGCCGGTGCATCGCTGTCGTCGATGACGAGGGCACCGTGTGCGGGGCGGAGATCATGCACGTGGCCGGGCAGTCGCGTCTCTCCTGCCGCAGGTGCAGCACCGGCTACCGGACCGAGCAGGATCTCCTGCTGCTCCTGCACTACCAGCCGAAGGCGCCCGCGCCTACTCCGGCCGGGCCGGCCGCCGGGGAAGCTCATCCGTCTCGTGCGTGAGCCACCGGAGGAACGCGACCAGGTGCCCGTTCATGTCCGAATGCACCTCGGCGACCGCGTCCTTGGCCCGCTCGTACAGGTCGGGGTCCGGGCGGAATGTCTTCGCGGGGTTCTTGTGCACGGAGGGCATGGACGAATCCTCGCATGGTGTATTGCCACCCGTCTACGGGTGTGCGTAGAGTGGTGGCTAGCCACCTAGACCAGCAGAAACTAGACGGCCCTACCGAGGTGTGTCACCACCAAGGCAGGGCCTGACCGAACCCCTTGAGCAAGCAAGGAGCACGGCTGACATGGATCTTCCCATGCCTGCTGCCCACCACGGCAGCACCCCGCCCCGGCGCCTCATCGCCGCCGGATTCATCCGCCGCCTGCCCGGCCGCGTACTCACCCTCCGCGCCACACAGGCCGGCGTCACCGGCACCATCACCAAGACCGCCCGCATCGCCGAGCTGCACCAGCTCTGCGCCCAGGACTACGCCAGAGCCGCGCACCGCCGGACCACGCCCGGCCAGCTGCTCGCCGCCGAACCGTCCGGCCGCCGCTGCCCCGCCACCTTCCCCACCGACCCGACCCCCTGCCGAGGCCCGGTCGCCGTCACCGTCCTCGACAAGGACAACCACGGCGCGGACGGCTGCGAGTACCACGCGGGCATCCTCCTCGCCTCCCTCGACGGAGGCCGCACCTACGCTCTGCCCGACGCCCCCGCTGGCGCCGCCCTCCGCGTCTTCAAGGCCGCCGGCGGTGCCCGATGAAGCACACCGCCCGCACCTGCAAGGCCTGCGCCCTGCTCCGCCACCCCCTCTACGCCGCCCAGGGCCGCGCCCTCACCAAGCACCTCGCCGCCAACCCCTTCCCCACGCAGGACCCCAACGCGGCGCGGGGTGAGGGCAAGTGAGCCGCATCCGCCGCGCCCGCGCGTGGCTGGTCCGCCCCTTCCGGCGGACCGCCCCGCCCACCGGCGCCCGCACGGCCGCCCCGTTCTGGGTCCGCGGCCTCACCGCCGGCGGACGCCCCGTCGTCCTCGGCGTCGCCCTCCTCATGTGCGCGCCCGGTGAGTACCACCTCGCCGAGACCGCCGGATGGGAGGACCCGTTCACGTTCGGTATGCCGATCGTGCTGTCCGCCTACGCGGGCATCGCCGCCGCTGTCGCCTCCACCCGCCGCACCGGTGACCGGGGACGCTGGTCCGCGATCATCGGGGCGTGCCTCGCCCTCGGCCTCGCCATGGCCGCCCAGGTCGTGTCGCACCTCATCACCACCGGGCACGTCATCGCCGACCAGCCCGCCCTGATCGCGGTCACCAGCCTCGTCCCGCCCGCCGTCGTCGGTCACCTGCTGCACCTCGCGGCCAGCCCGCCGGACGCACACCAGGACGCCCTGGCCGCCGAGGACGCGCCCGCGTCCCCGACCGTCCTCGCCGTCCCGCCCACCGTCGAGGTGGTCCCGCCCGGCGTCCGCCCACTGCCCCTCGTCGCCCGCCCCGTACCGACAGTGACCCTCGAACGCCAGGACGCGCAGGACGCCGACAGGACGCGGGAACTGGAGCCCGGGACGGGTCAGGACGCCGAGGACGGACCGGACCCCGAACCGCCCCTCATGACGTCCGCGCAGGTCGCCCAGCGGTACGGCATCGACCCTTCCACGGTCCGCTCCTGGGTCGCCTCGGGACGCCTCACCGTCCACTCCAAGGACGCACGGGGACGCAACCTGTTCCACCCGGAGACCATGCTCCAGCGGCAGGAGGCGACCGCATGATGCGCATCCTGTTCGGCATCGTCCTGGCGCTCCTCGTCATCTGGCCGCCGCTCTTCGGCATCGTCCTGTTCGGCGCCACCGCGGTCGCCTCGCAGCCCCCCGTCCTCGCGTTCGCCGCCGGCGTCGTCGCCTGGCCCCACCTCGTCCGCCGCGTCCGGAGGTGGCTCCGATGAACGAGCCCGTCTTCCGACAGCAGATCGGCTACGACCTCGCGGGCAATCCGATGTACGCCCCGCCCGTCCAGTACGGTCCCGCCCCGCTGGAGCAGCAGGCCGCACGCCCGCTCCAGCCGATCAAGGCCCACCCGTGGGGCGCGTACATCGCGGGCGGATGCCTCGGCGTCCTGGCCCTCACGATCGTCACCGTCGCCATCGCCTTCGTCGTCTTCGGGTTCGCGATCCTCGCGGCCGTGCTCGCCCTCGCCGTCGTCGCCCTCACCGTCTGCCTGCTCGTCCTGCGCTCGATGTACCGCGACTACCAGAAGGGCCGTTGACCATGACCGCCTCGTACACCCCCGCCGAACGACGCCGGAAGATCTGGCTCGTCGCAAAGGCCGCGAAGCAGTCCCTCGCAGGGGACCGCAACCAGGACACCATCGACGACCGGCTGAAGCGCGAGGTCGAGCGCATTGACGAGCGTGCCGAGGAGCGAGGACGCGCCGAGGTCGCCGAGCTGGAGCGCCGCCTCACCGAGAGCCGCCGGGCCGCCGCGAGCGCCAAGGTCACCATGCGCACCAGCAGCGGCAAGGAACGGGCAGACGCCCGACGACTCATGAACGACCACGAGCAGGCCGGCCGCCGCCTCGAACGCGAGCTGCGCCGACTCCGATAGCTGCGCCCCGGGGACGGCGTCCTACCGCCAAGCAGCCGCCGTCCCCGGGCGTCCCACACCTCACCGAGAGGCAGGACCCGAACAGCATGACCGAGAACGTGATCCAGCTCCACAAGGACGCCCCCCAGGACGCGCAGGACGCGTACCGCTTCACCGAGGACGCCCGAGACACCCTGACCGAGACGGTCATCGACGTCGTCCAGGACGCCGTCCTGCGTCCCGTCGACCCGCCCGCCGAGCAGGCCGCCGCCGGCACGTGGGTCGCCGAACGGCAGGCGTACCTCGCCGACGCCCCGCCCGTCGTCCCGACCTTCCTGCGCAACGCCGCCGAGTTCGTCAACGCCGCCCGCTGGACCGCGTCCTACTACGGCCACGTCACCGCCTTCCACGCCATCCGCCTGCCCGTCTACGCCCTGCGCCTGCTCACCCGCGCACCCCGCGGCCTCGCGCGCATGGTCCTGCGCTGGGGTCGCTGGGTCGCCGACACCGAGGCCCGCCCCGTCGAGGCCCGCGCCGCCGCGAACGCCGACATCGACGCCTGGCTCACGCTGTCCCGTGAGCACTCCCGCCGCGTCCGCCCGCGCCGCGTCGCCTCCATCGCCGTCGCCACCACGACCGGCATCACCTCCCTCGTCGGCTGCTTCCTGGCGCCCGGCTGGACCCTCACCGCGACACTCGCCGCCGCCACCCTCGTCGGCCTGAACGGCAAGAAGAGCGACGGGAAGCCGCTGGTCACCCGCTACGTGGCCACCAACATCCTGCGCCGCCTCGACTCCACCGAGGTCCTCGACGCTCTCGCCGCCATCGGCATCGAGGGCAAGAAGGGCAAGAAGGGCGCCGAGTTCGCCTCCGAGGTCATGCGCGACGGTCCGGGCTGGCGCGCCGAGGTCGACCTCCCGCCCGGTGTCGAGGCCACCGCCGTCCTGGAGAAGCGCGCCGCGCTCGCCGCGGCCATGCGCCGCCCCATCAGCACCGTGTGGCCATCCGTCGACCGCACCGCGCACCCCGGCCGCCTGGTCCTGTGGGTCGCCCAGCGCGACCCGGCGAAGGCCGGCCGCAAGCTGTGGCCGCTCATGAAGCAGGGCACCGCCGACGTGTACGAGCCGCTGCCCTACGGCTTCGACCCGCGCGGCAACCTCATCGAGATCACCCTCATGTACTCGAACCTGCTGGTCGGAGGCATCCCCGGCTCGGGCAAGACGTCCTGCGCGCTCGCCATCGTCCTCGGCGTCGCCCTTGACCCCACCGCCGAGCTGTGGATCTACGAACTCAAGGGCTCCGGCGACCTCGACGCGGTCAAGCCCGTCTGCCACCGCTACGTGTCCGGCGACGACGACCCGGACCTTGAGGCCGCCCTCGCCGGCATGCGCTCCGGCCTCGCCGAGTACCAGCGGCGCGCCAAGTTCATCAAGGGCCTTCCCGCCTCCGAGGTCCCCGACGGCCGCCGCGTCACCCGCAAGCTCGCCGAGCGCTACCCGGAGCAGCAGCTCGGGCCCCGCGTCATCGTCATCGACGAGGTGCAGGAGCTGTTCACGCACGCCGAGTACAAGGACGAGGCCGCCGCGCTGGCCACCCGCCTCATCAAGAAGGGCCGCGCCTACGGGATCATCCTCATCCTGCTCACCCAGAACCCCGACGCACCGTCCCTGCCGTCCTCCGTGTCCAGCAGCGTCGGTACCCGCCTATGCCTCGCCGTCATGGACTGGCGCGCCAACAACAACGTGCTCGGCACCGGCGCCTACGACCGCGGGCTCCGCGCCACCGACATCAGCATCGACGAGCAGGGCACCGGCATCCTCGCCCGCGGCCGCGAAGGCTTCACCGTCCGGGCCGCGTTCATCAAGCAGACCGAGGCCGACGACATCGGCAAGCGCGCCCTCGCGCTCCGCACGGCCGCCGGCACCCTCACCGGACAGGCGGTCGGCGCCCGGGTCGAGGAGCAGGACGTGGAGACCGTCCTCGACCACCTGCGCGCCATCTGGCCGGACGGAGTCGAGACGGTCCACTCCCACCGGCTCGTCGAGGCCCTCGCCGCGTACCGGTCCGACCTGTACCGCCCGTGGACCGACATGGACGCAGCCGGGGCATCCACGGCGCTGAGCGCGGCCCTGAAGCCGTTCAAGGTGTCCACCCGGCAGCTCACCATCCGCGAGTGCTGCGGCGGCGCCAAGGGCCTTCGGTACGCCGATCTGCCCGCCCCCGAAGACGGCGAGTAGGGCCGCTGAACCGGTTTCGGATCATGCCCGTGGTTTCACCTTGATCCGAAACCGGTTTCGCCCCCGATATCGGCCCCCACCTGGGGAGTTTCGAGTTTCGGGCCCCGCCGCGCGAGGCACGAACGGGCCCGGAAACGGGCTCGTGGGCATGCCTGGCAGCCGACACCGCCGGGATGCGCACCGGCGCCTCGCGGGCGAGGCTGGCCTCATGCCCGTACCCGTGATCGTCTACCCGCCCGACGAGCAAGGTGGCCGACGCGTGCGCGCCGACGGGACGATCCTCGGCCTCGCCTACTCCGTGCGCGACGTCGCCGCGTTCCTCCAGACCGCCGGCCTCCAGGACGCCGACGAGATGACCGTGGTGCGCGCGGACTGGATCGAGTGGCGCGGCGGCGGCCCCGAAGACTGGACGCACTGACCGGCCGCCGTGCCGCACCATAAGGCCATGGAGTCGCAGATGATCCGGCCTGGCCACCTCACCGCCCACCAGGCCGCCCGCGTCCTCGGCATCGGCCTGCCAGCCGTCCGCAAGCTCGTCCAGCGCGGCCAGCTCACCCGCAGCGGCGGCAGCCCCCGACAGCCCTGGTACGCCGCCACCGACGTCGCCGAACTCGTCGCCCAACGCGCCACACCCAACATCGCTTGACCCGCAGGTCAACGCAGTGTCACGATCTGCGTGTACAACCATGCCCGCACACGGGCACCAACAGACGCACACGAAGCCCCGGGAGCCCCGAGCCCCCGGGGCTTCGTCGTGCACACTCCGCCGCCCGGCGAAGGAGCCGGGGAGGCTCC
>NZ_JBSFJL010000069.1:0-7560 GCF_053598035.1 Streptomyces sp. NPDC001204
GGTGATCACCATGCCGACCGAGTAGGCAGCCACCGCCCGCGTTGGGCGAGCCAGGCCACGAACTCGTCGGTCCCGCCCGCGGAATCACAGCGGATAAGAGTCCGTCCGCCGGCCCCGCCGGTACTTCTTCGGTAGTTGGGTCAGGGCGAGGCGGGTGGCGGTGATGTGGTCGGCGGCCGTGTTCGAGCCCGCGTTGCGGGGCGGAGGAGGGCCGCGACGGGTTCGCCGGTTCCTCCGGGGCCGTGGTCGACGAACCCCATCAGCGGGTGGTGGCCGTAGGTCTTCTTCCAGGTCGGGGCCGCGTCCTGCTTGTCCGAGTGGGCGAGGACCAGCACTCCGTCCAGGTCCACGGTCACTTGCCCGCCGGCATTCGGAGCCTGGTCACCGGCCAATTCCCAGACGTGTCGGCGGACTTCGGAACGTGCGGCGCGGATCGCCGTGAGCGCCTTCTCTCCCCGAGGAGGCGAGAGTGTCGATCAGGCGGGAGACCGTCGGATCGGAGGCGACCGGCCCGCACACGGCCGGCTCGGACCGCGGCAGGGTGATGTCGGTGAGGCAGTCCCCGCCGAGCGCGACCGCCGGCGCGAGGTCCACGAGTATCTTGCCGGCGTCGTGGACGGCCCGGGGCTTCCGCCATGGGGCCAGGGCCGCGGATATGGCCTGGTCAAGGCCACTCTTGCGGACGGTTTCGACCAGCAGGACCGAACCGGCCTGCGAGACCACGGCCCGGCCGTCCCCCTGGACGCGGACATGGGGATGGGAGCCGGTAGGCTTCTTCACCTGGAAAGTGCCTCTGGATTCAGCGGGAACAAGGACCTAGACAATCCTCATTCTTGCTGGTCAGAGGCTCTTTCTGTTTGTGTGACCACCTGCCGGACAGCCCGCTTCATGAAAGCGCGAGGCTAAGGGGTCGACCGGGTCCGGCGCATGCGTTCTCGGCGTTCTCTCAGGCCGAGACCGAGAGGTAACGCCGCCTCAGATGGTCGGGGTGTTGTCGACAATCGGCCTGTGAATCTCAACGACCGGCTTCCACCCCGCGGAGAACTCGATGAAGTCCGCACGGGTGGGGTAGGTGTCGATCGCGCGACGGTCACGCTTGGGGCTGTCGCTTCCCTTGCGCCCCCGGGGAATCTGCTCCTCGAAGATGTCGACCTTCACGTCGGGAACCTCCTTGAGTCCCTGGCGCCAGATCTGCACGATGTCGGCGCCGAACGCCTGCCGGGCCGCAGCGTAAAGGGCCGTGAGGGCCCCCTTGTCCCCACCAGGGACGAAAAGTGCCAGGTCCAGCACGACACCGGCGGACTGGAGGACCTCGATGGTCGCCGGGCCGTTCTCGTCGGCCAAGTAGATTCCGGCTTCATTCTCGTCGTCGGGAAGGCAGGAGACCTCTTCCTGGAATACGGTTCTCGCCGTGATCGAGCCGCCCTCGAAATTCTCACCGGACCTGGTCAGAAAAGCAGGGACATAGCAGTCGGGAAGCTTGAGTTCTGCCGTGTCGGCGGAAACGAAGAGCCTGTCCTTCACGCCGAGCTTCGTCACCTCTTCCAGCGAGAGGCGGCGAGCGGCGATCTTCTCCGTGTTCACGATTTCCCTTTCAGGTTGCACTGTCCCTCCGACAAGGACGCTACCACGAAACCCTGAGGTCAACTGCCCAGTAATCTTTGGGTAAATGGCCTCCGACGACCTGCCCGGGAGGATGCCGAAGCGAGTGCCACTCGGTCGGGAACACGCATCCGCCAGGTAGTGTCCCTCGTCATGGTGTTGGGGATCAACTGGCGGTCGCATTTCGGTGCGTTGGGTAGCGCGGAGGAACCAAAAGAGAGTTTGCGGTAAATATCGCCCATATCGCCTTCGGGGAGGTGGCGGCGAGGGAAGGCGATCCATTCGTCGTGCATCTCGAAGAGCGCAGCGGAAACCAACCGGATGGTCCGACAACGCAACAACGGAGACCCCACCGGCAGCATCTGGATGGAGCGCGAACCGGAAGTCGCGTACTACCGCGCCCTCTTCGGTCAGGACTTCGGCGTAGTCGTCTGACGCCCGGTTGCTGACGTCTCGTCATGTTGGGCGGGGTTCGGTACACAGCAGGTACGGACGTCCGCGATCATGGAGTCCTACCTTTCAAGCGTGGGTTTCCGCTGGTCATTCGTAAGATCGGTGGGCCCAGGGGCTCCGGGTATGGCTGTCATGGAGGAGCCGATCGGATGGCTCAGAGAACATGGCCGCCCGGAGCCCCGCGACGACTCGACCGCCAATCGGGATACGCGACTTGATCGCTCTGTAGGACTATGTCGGCGAGGTCGTCTCGGGATGGACTGACGACGAGCTGACGGAGGTGGCCGTGTCCGCGCTCACCCTATGCCCCTGACGGGTGAGCGCGGTCGCTAGGGTCCTGGTCGACTTCACCGTCCAACGCAGCGCCGACACCGGACCGCCCCGCTCGTCAGGTTCCACCAGCGTGAGCCGCGTGGGCCGCGGTCCCGTGGCGAGTTGACCACGAACCTCATGAGAGACGCTCGAATCACAACAACGAGCTGACTCACGCGAAGCAACACCTTGCTTCTCCATGAGCCCCTAGGGTGAGGTGGTTGCGGTGCGGTAGAACTCGGGTGCGGTGACGGTGGCGGGGACGTCGAGTTCAGCGGTGACCGCGGTGATCGCGGTGGCGCCGATGGTGAGGTCGGCTTGGCCGTCGGTGGTGAAATACGGTGCGATGAACGTCTCGTAGTGAGCTCGGACTTCGTTTGCGGTGTGTCGGCCGAGGAACGTCTGCATGTACCGCACCGTGGTGTCGGGTTCGTTGTGGATCACTTTCAGGGCGCGCCGGTGGGCTCGTACGACGGCCTGGACCGCGGGGTCGTCCGGGTGGATGTGGGTGGGATCGACGGCCACGCCTACGGTGGGGATCCGGAGGTGGTCGCCGACCCAGGCCAGCACCTGCCAGCCGAGGTCGGCGGCCACCGCCTCCGGTGCCATGGTGCTGCCGACCAAGGCCGCGTCGATCTTGCCGTCGTGCAGCCGGCGCAGATCCATGCCGTAGTCGCCGGGCGGGCGGACGATGGTGTTGATGTCCCGGTCCGGGTCGAGGCCGGCCTGGCGCAGCACGATGCGGGCGAAGCACCCGGGTGCGGTATGGGGGGCGTGCACGGCCAGCCGTCGGCCGGCCAAATCGGCCAGGGAGGTCAGGCCGGGGCGGGCGAGGAACCAGAACAGCGGGCGGTGGGTGTTGACAGTGAGTGCGACCCAGGGGGTGTTCTGGGTCAGTCGGGACAGCAGTGCCCGGCCCAGCCCTATGGTGGCGCCGTGGCGGAGCCGCTCCTCGTCCCAGGAGCAGCCGTCGCGCAGCGCGACGTGGACGCCCTCGTCGGCGTAGTAGTCATGCTGGTCGGCGATGTAGGCGACCAGCTCCTCGTGCAGGCCCCGCCCGACGTACGCGAGATCTATCGTGTACATGAACGTCTTTTCCTTGATCGTGTCACCGCCATGTGCTTGTGCCTCCGGCGAGCGCGGTGCTGTGTCCCGTGGTGCTGAGGTGGCGTGTGCCGGACGCGGTCCGCTCTTCGGCCGGTGGGGGGCGGAATGGCCTGGTGCGGGGCGGACAGCGGGGCGTCAGTACATGGACATCCCGCCGTTGACCGCGGCCGTGGTGCCGGTCATGAAGGCGTTGTCCTCGCCGGCGTAGAAGGCGACTGCTTGGGCGACGTCGCCTGGGCGTGCCAGGCGGCCCAGGGGGGTGGCGGCCACCTGCCGCCGCTTGAGTTCCTCATCGAGCGCCTCCGCCATGCGGGTGTCCTCCACCGGGCCGGGCTCGACTACGTTGACCGTGATGCCCCGCGGGCCCAGTTCCTGGGCGAGGTACCGGGCGAACTGCGCCAGTGCGGCCTTGGCCGTGCCCAGTGCGATCATGCCCGCCCTGGGGCGGCGGCTGAGGCCGGTACCGAGATAGATGATGCGTCCCCAGCCCTGTTCGGTCATGGCGGGCAGGACGGCTTTGGTGACCGCGAACGCCGCACGCATCTCGCCGTCGACCTTCCCGCCCAGTTCTTCCCACGTCATGTCCTGGAACGGCTTGATCACATACGGGGTGAGCGCGTTGTGCACGAGCACGTCGATGCCGCCCCACGCCGCCTCGACCTGCTCGATCATGCTCGCGACCGTCGCTGCCTCGCGCACGTCGGCCTGCACGGCCATGGCCTGGCCGCCTGCGGCCTCGATGTCGTCCACGACCTCCTCGGCCGCCGTGCCGCTGCGGAGGTAGTTGACCACCACGCGCATCCCTCGCACGGCCAGCAGGCGCGCGGTGGCCGCACCGATTCCGCTGCTGGCCCCTGTCACCAATGCCACCCTGCCGGTTGCCCCGGTCACGGGCCCACCTCCTGCACGTGATCGAACCGCTCCAGACCTCCTTGGGCGGCACGCTGCCCGGCCTGCCCGTGCGGTGCGGCGTAGTAGGCGCGCGAGACCAGGACCGGGTCCAGGCCGTCGACGGGGGTGAAACCGAGGACGTCGATGACGTGCTTGCCGGGCAGCGGCAGGGCCTGGAGATCTGCTTCTTCGAGCACCACCGAGTGCCCGTCGGGGGTTTTGTGCCCTTTCGTGATCTCGCGGTTGTCGACCTCGCGGCCCCCGGCCTGGCATACGCGCCGGTGTTGGATGCGGGAGCCGCCCGCGACGAGCACCTCGTGCAGATCCACGCCGTGCCGTCGTGGGGCCGGGAACAACTGCACCCGCAAGCTGACCAGGCCGAACGTGATCCAGCCCGTCCACACCGCCTGCGTCGGCACATCCATGTCTCCAGCCTCCGCCGCGGCAGGCACCGGTGCACCTTGGAGCGGATCCACGCGTTGCCAGGCAAGAAGGGCGTGCGTGACGGGCGCGAAAAGTGCCGGCACCTCCCGGCAACACCGGGCTGCAGAACCACGGCGCGGGCCGGTCTCCCCTACATCCCCAGATCCTGCCGCCCGTCTACGCCGACCGGCTGTCACGGCCAGGGAGCAGGGTGCCATCGAACGCCGCCTCCAACGGCTCGCGACTGAGGGCCTCGCGCAGATGTACTTCCGGGCGAACAACCGCCGCGCGCACGGCCTGGGCGTGGAGGTCACCGATAGGGAGCACGTCGAGATCAAGGTGTAGTCGAGGGCCGGGACCTCGAACGCCGTGGCAGGCCAGGGCGGGGCTCAGCGCACCGGGAAGCCGAAGGAGTAGCCCTGCTCCTTGAGCGAGGGGAGGATTCGGCGCAGGGTCTCGACGGTCTGGGAGCGGTCGCCGCCCGCGTCGTGGAAGAGGAGTGTCGGCCCGTTGGGCAGCTCCCGCTCGACGGTGGCGACCATGGCGTCCGTGCCCGGCCGCTCGAAGTCCTTGGAGTCCACGTTCCAGCCCAGCGGGCGCATGCCCCGTGAGGCCGCCAGGTTGCGGCTGTAGGGGGTGAAGGCCCCGCCGGGTGCCCGGTAGTACATCGGCCGTACGCCCCCGGAAGCCTCGGTGATCATGCGCTCGGCGTCGAGAATCTGCTGAGACTGGTAGGCCTGGGACTTGGTGTCCATGGTGGTGTCGTGCGACACCGTGTGGTCGCACAGCCGGTGTCCGGCCGCGACCACCTTCTTCACGAGGTCCGGGTGGGCCTGCGCCTGCGTTCCCACCATGCAGAACGTGGCTTTCACGCCGTACTCCCGCAGCACGTCGAGCACCTGAGGGGTCCACACGGGGTCGGGGCCGTCGTCGATGGTGATGTTGACGCCGTGTTCCCCCTTGTCCGAGGCGTGCGCGATGGTCACATCCACTGGCTTGACGTCACTGCCCGGCGTGGCCGACGCGGCCGCCTGAGGCGACGAGCCGACTACGTCACCGGCCTGCGCGGTCCACACCGAGGCACCGGCGGCCAGTACCGTCACTCCGAGGGCCGCCCCGGTCACCTTGCCGTACCAGCCCCGCCCGCCACCGTGCCGTGCCATGTCCGCCCCGCTTTCCCGCAGTTCCTCGCCGATCCTTGGTCGCCTTCCGACCACTTGCCAGGACGAGGGGCGGCGGCCACGGGATGCGTCCGTTACCGATCACGGACACTTCCGGGGGAGTTCGCGGACAACTGGACGAGCAGCGGCCGGAGCCGGGCCAGTTGGCCCGATCCCCTCAGGGCTGGTCGGGCGGGGCGTCCTGCCGTAGATGAACAGCGGGAAGCCTGGCTGTGGGCTGTGGGCTGTGGGCTGTGGGCTGTGGGCTGTGGTCTGTGAGCCGGTGGGCCCGCACAGCGTGCAGGACTCTCGGATACTTGGCATCAGCCCGCGCTGGACACGGCCGTGACGGCCTCAGGCCAACGGCAAAGCCGGACGCTTCCACCGCATCCTGCTCGACGAATGGGCCCGCACCTGGCCCTACACCTCAGAAGCGGAGCGACTGGCAGCGTTCCCCGGCCGGCTGGACTGGTACAACCCATCGACTCCACACCGGCATCAGCGGCCACACACCAGCCAGCCGCGTCACCATCCTGCCGGGACAGCGCAACTACTCCGTACAACTGGGCCGTTGTCGACGGCGAGGATCCGACGGAAGCGAACGCCGTGATCCTCGGTTGCGCCCAGGACGGCGATCGGGACGCTGCGGTGGACACCTGCAGCCGGTCCGGGGCTGTCCCCCTTCCACAGCCCTTCGTCGCTTCTTCCAGCGTGCCGAGGTTTCGTCGTTGACAAGGTTGGCTAATGAGATTAGCTTATGGCTAACAGGGTTAGCCAAGCTGGAGGATGCCATGACCGAGTACCTTGCCGCCGGCGGCGGCACGATCGCCTACGAGGTGGCGGGGTCCGGCCCGCTGATCGTTCTCGCGCACGGCATGGGCGACAGCCGTTCCGCGTACCGTGCTGTGATCCCGCAGCTGGTGGCGGCGGGCTATCGGGTCGCCGCGGTCGATCTGCGCGGCTGCGGCGAGTCCAGCGTCGGCTGGCCGGCCTGGAGCCGCACCGCCATCGCCGACGACCTGCTCGCCGTGATCCGCCACCTGGGCGGCCCGGCCGTGCTCGTCGGCCACTCGATCTCCGGCGGTGCCGCCACCATCGCCGCAGCGCAGGAGCCCTCGCTGATCACCGCGGTTGTCGAGTTGGCGCCGTTCACCCGCAAGCAGTCGATCCGCCTCGGCGACCTGCGGGTGAAGCGCTTCCGGCGGGGCATGCTGCGGCTGCTCGGCGCGGGCGTGTTCGGCAGCGTGCCGCTCTGGCGTTCGTACCTCGACGTGGCCTACACCGGGGTGAAGCCGGCCGCCTGGGTCGAACGGCTCGACCGCATCGACTCCCTGCTGCGCGAGCCGGGCCGGATGAAGGCCCTGCAGGGCATGGGCCGCAGCGCCCCGACCGACGCCGGCGCGCAACTCGGCAACGTCCGCTGCCCGGTCCTGGTCGTGATGGGCACGCTCGACCCCGACTGGGCCGACCCGCACGCCGAGGGGTCGGCGATCGTCGATGCCCTGCCGTCCGGCCTAGGCCGGCTTGAGATGATCGAGGGCGCCGGGCACTACCCGCACGACCAGTTCCCCGACCAGGTGGTTTCGCTCATGCTCTCCTTCCTCCGATCGGA
>NZ_JBSFJL010000070.1:0-6579 GCF_053598035.1 Streptomyces sp. NPDC001204
GCCGCCGGATGGCGGCCGCCCTGGGTGCGGATGGATCAGGACGCTGCGCCGGCGAAGACCTTCACCGCGCCGGTCTGGTCGACGAGGAGGCCGTCCGCGCGGATGATGCCGCGGAAGGTCACCAGGTCGGAGTTGAACGCGTAGTCGTCGGAGCGCTCGAAGCGCACCCCGCCCGCCATGCGGACGAAGTACTGCGAGAAGTCGCCGAAGGCCACGGACTTCGCGTTGAGCGCCGGAGCGGCCACGTTCGGATCGGTGTTCACCGGCTTGCTGAGAAGCGTGTCCGGGGCGCCGAGCTGCAGGGACGGCTGCCACAGGTACTGGCCCTGTCCGTCCTTCAGCTTGCGCGCGGCACCGAGCGTGGAGTCCCGCATCAGCCAGCCACACGAGGTGCTGTTCCGGTACGGGGCGATGACCGAGTAGTACAGGTCGATCAGGTTGTCGGCGGTGAACGCACCGACCACGCCGGTGCCGCCGGTGACGCCCGCGGACGCCGTGGTGATGACACCCGACGGCTTGGACGAGCCGTCGCCGGTGATGGCGTGGACGCCGAACGCGTTGCCCAGCGCCCGGCCGGCCTGCATGGCGAGGTAGCCCTCCAGGTCGACACCGGTGTCGGTGAGCAGCTCGGTGGACGCCTGCAGCAGCACGGCGTACTTGTACGCCCCGAGCGTGCGCTTGGCGAACGCCGGGTCCGACTCGGAGATGGCCGCGGCCTCCGCAGTGAGCGCGGCGCTGGAGTGCGCGGTCGTCACCGGGATCTCGATGGACTCGCCGGACGACGTCGACAGCACGGTCGGACCGGCCATCATGATCCCGGACACCTCGATGAGGTGGGCCATGAGCTTGCCGTAGAACGTGGTCGGCACGGTGTTGCCGCCCGCGCTCGCGGTGCCCTTGACGAGGTCACGGAAGGCGACCCCGTCCGGCTTCGCGACGTCGAACGCGCGCTGCTCGCCGCGCGCCCACCGGCGCAGCTCGGAGTCCTTCTCCTCCGCCTGGCGGGCGCCGGGCTCCTGCGGCTTGGCGAGCAGACCGGAGAAAGCAGCCTCCGCGTCCTTGGTCCGCTGCTCGGCCTCGGTCAGGTCCTTCACCCGGGCGTCGATCTTGTCGAGGTCCGCGTTGAAGGCCTGGTACTTGCCCTCTTCCTCCGCGGTCAGATCGCGCTTCTCCTTCTCGGCCGTGTCGAGCAGTTCCTTCGTCTGCTCCCACACGCTGGCGCGCCGCTCCTGCAGCGCCTTGATGAACGCAGTCACGTTGCCCTCCTGGGCATGACGACGGCACCCGCGGCGAGTTGGCCCGGGTGCCTGGTGGACGGTGTGTCGAGGTGGGGTGCGCCCTGCCTCAGAAGGTGCGGCGCTGGTTGAGCTCGGCGCGCCGCCGCCGTACCGCCATGACCGGGTGGGGTTCGCCCTGCCCGGTCGGCGGGATGATCGTGGGGTCCGGAGCCCCGAGGAACCGCTTCAGCTCGCCGGCCTCCGCCGCGGCCCGGACTTCCGCCAGCTCGGCGCCCGCCTTCTGTGCGAGGGAGCGCAGGCCCGTGGACGTGTCCAGGTACGCCGGGTCGTTGACCGGGGCGACGTCGACCAGCTGCCCGGACAGCAGCGTCCGCACGGGAAAGCCGTCGTCCGTCATCGCCCAGTCGTCCTCGAACGTGAAGAACGCGAAGCTGGACTCGGTGATGTCGCCGCGCTGCACCAGCTCGTACACGTCGCCGCGGGACTGCGGGACGTCGACGCTGTAGTCAAGGCCCGTGCCGTCCGTCTGCAGCCGCAGCGTCTTCGCCCGCGAGGTGCCGAGCAGCGCCATGTTGTCGTGGTTGTAGCGGGCCATCACGCGCGGCCAGCCGTCGCCCTCGGACTTCGCGAAGAACCCGGGGTCGATGCGCTCGACGAAACCGCCGAGGTTGCGGGACAGCGTGTTGAACTTCGCCGCGTACCCGCCGATCGTCCTGCTGTCGCCGGCCGCCCGGACCTCCACGAGGCCGCGCGTGAACCGACGCTCACTCTCGCCGTTCACTTCTTCTCGCTTTCGTCCGGTGCCACCTTGCCCAGTGGCGAGTAGTCCTGCCCCATGCCGTTGGGCAGGGGCGGCTCGTCCTCAATGCGGCGCAGCTCGTCGATGTTGTGCAGGCCGATCGCGCGGGAGATCCGGTGCGACTGGTACCGGGTGAGGGTGTCGGTCCGCAGCATCGCGTCGACGTTGAACCGGGCTTCCTCGGTGGGCGGCCGCAGCCACGAGAACGCATCCTCCAGCCGGGCCAGCCAGGGGCGCAGCGTCCACGTCAGCATGTCGATGCTGTTCTGCTCGACCGTGGCGTAGGTGAGGCTGCCGCCCGTCTCGCCGCCGACCTTCTCGGGCGGCACCCCGTAGATCGCGGCGATCTGGTTGGCGGTCGCCTTGATGGTCTCCAGGAACTGCGACTCGTTCGCCGGCACCGAGATGGCCCGGTACTTCACACCGTTGCCCAGCGCCACCACGTCCCGCCCCTGAGCGGCCTCCTTGAAGCGGGCCTTGAGGATCGTCGCCGCGTCGCGGTCGACGACCATGTCCGTCTCCAGGACCGCGCTCGGCGTCGACCCGTTCGCGAACCAGTCACGGCCGAACTGGTTGGCCAGCAGGCCGGCCTCCGTCGTCGTCGCGAAGTACGCGATCGGCGACAGCCCGAGGATCTGCCCGGGCACCGTGTACGCCGGGATGTGGAACAGCTGCCCGTCCTCCAGGCGGCGGCCCTTGTAGTACCAGACCGGGACCGCAGCCAGGTTGTCCTCGATGTGGACGTCGTCCGGGTGGAGCCACTCGATCTGGCTCGGCCAGCCGTCCGGCCCCCACGCGACGACCAGGCCGTAGGCGTTGCCGCGCAGCGTCAGCGACGTCATGCACCGGTGCAGCCAGTCGTAGCGGGTACCGGTCGCGGCCGGGCGCCGGAACAGCGGAGGCGTGGGAGCCCGCAGGCGGTCGTCTCCGTCCGTCCGATAGGACTTCAGCGGCAGGGATGCCACCGAGTCCGCGAGCAGCCGTGTGGCCGCGTACACGGGCCCCAGCCGCAGGGCCCGCTCCTGGCTTCCGCCGCGCAGCACCGCCGGGTCCGCGCCCGAGCCCCACACGTCCTGGTACGAGATCGCCCGCTTCAACGCCGTGCGGCGGAAGGGCCACCACCTCATGTCGTCACCCTTCTCACCACACGCTCAGCAGAATGTCTTTCGGCTCCTCGGCCTCGGCGGCGAGCCCCCACTTCGCGAGCGTCGCCGCGACCAGCGGACTGATGTCGACGTTCACACCGCGCCGGGCCCACGCCCACGCGTCCCCCAGCGGCCGCTTCTGCGCGCCCGCCAGAGCCGTCGCCAGCGGCGCCTGGTCGAGGTGGCTGACCGCCTGCTCCGCCACCCCGTCGTAGAACTGGCCGCACGCCGACGCCATCTCGCGGGCCTTCGGCTGCACCACCTCGACACCGAGGCGCTGCTGCAGCTGCTCGATGATGGAGCCGGCCGGGCCGCCGGCATCGACGACCCAGCACCGCGGCTTCCACCGCTCGTGCAGTTCTGCAGCCCGATCCAGGAGCCAGCCCGTACCGGGCCGGTGGTCGACCACCTCGACGTGCGTGCCGCCCCGCCAGGCGCCCGCCACGGCGATCGCCGCATGCGAACGCTCCGGCGTCATGTCGATGGCGAAGGACACCTGGCCCTCGGGGGCAGAGTCCGCGGCCGCCAGCGCCCGCCAGGCGTCCTCGCCGATGACCTGCCAGTTGTCCGTACCGTCGGCCGGGTAGTCGCCCACGCCGAGCCGCTCCTGCGCATACAAGTCGTCGCCGATCATGAGCCGCTCGTTCGCCGCCTTCTCCAGCGTCAGCCGGTACCCAATCGCCGGGTTGGCCTTGAGGATCGACGCCGGGTCCGTGACGTCGTCGTGCTCCGTGCAGCCGCGCGCGCACTCGTCACGGTGCTCGTTGATCGACCACTCGAAGTAGGCGAGCGCCGGATCCGGCACGCCGGTCTCGGCCGAGGCCAGGGCCCGGCGGCGCAGGCGCCCGAGCTGGACGGACTGACGACCGATGCCGGTCGACCCGAGGTACCAGGTCTGGGGGTTCTCGACGGCCGCGAGCGTGGGGGCCAGCGCCGCCATCGCCTCATCGCCGAGGATCATGCACTCGTCCAGCACGATGCAGTCCGCTGTGAAGCCCCGGCCGGAGCCGCCGGAGCGGGCGATGAACCGCAGCATCTGCCCGGAGTGCAGCTCGATGGACTCCTCGCCCGTCGTCTGCCAATACCGCTTGACACGTTTGTGCAGGTCAGGACACCCGCGCACGAGACGCTCGATGCGCTTGAACGCGTTCTTCGCCGTCTTGAACTCGTGCGCCGAGTGAAGGATCAACTCCTCGCCGCCGACGAACAGGCCCCACAACTCGCGGGCCTCGATGATCCCGCCCTTGCCGTTCTGCCTCGGAACGTTGACGGCGACCTCCGGAGCGGCCCAACTGCCGTCCGCCTTCTCGCCCATGCCCTCGTCGAGGACGTGCTGCTGCCACGGGTCGAGGACCAGGCCCGCGCGGGCCGCCAGCTCGACGGCCTCCTCGCCCGCGCTCGACAGGGCGACGCCGGGCACGGTGAACACCCGGGGGCGCTGGCTGCCGTAGACGGGGCCGTCAGTCACCGGCTGCTTGCTTGCGGAGGGCGGCTCGACGCTCTGCTCGCTTACGACCAACGTCATCGACCGCGTCCCCCTTCACCTCGACGGGCGCGAGCTTCCGCAGGTCGGCCATGATCGTGCGGAGCTTGTCGGCGACGACGGCCTTGGCGGTCGGGGCGTCCGTGCTCGCCATGGCCTGCGCGAGGTCGAGGGCGATGGCCGCCATGCCGGGCGAGGTCTCGTCGGCGTGCAGGTCCTCCAGCTCGTGAGTGATCTTGTCGACGAGGCTCACGCCCACCCCTCCGAGTTGACGCGGACACGGCCGCCACTAATTCACTCGAACCCAGTTCGCGTGAATAGCGGGAGGTCACAGAGGGTCATGTCACAGAGGGTGACGCCACTAATGTGACCCAACTCAGTTCGCGTGAATAGGCTTTGGATCTTGTCGCGCAAAAAAGTGGTCGGGAAGGGCGTTTGGGTCGCCCGCCCCTCTGCTCAAAAAGTGGGCGGCCGACCGCCCCGATCATGATCGAACCGGGCGCCGGGGTGATCCACTCGGGTCCGGCCGAGGCCCGCGGCGGTCGTGGTGACGCGTGGTCACCATGCCCGAGACGCCTGCGGCATGGCCGCGCGCGGGAGGTGCTTGCGGGCGTTGTACCAACGGGTCGCGACGCGTGCCATCTCGGGCGCTCGCATCGTCTCGATGCGCTGCATGACGACGTCCCGCCCCGGGTCGACGACGACGATGCGGGCCTTGAGCCGCTTGTACTTGGCCATGGCCTTGGGGCTGGGCATGGTGTGGATCAGGTACACGTCGAGCTTGTCGAGGTGCTGCGTCGCTTCGTCGATGGCCGCGTACCGAGCGCGCTGTGCCACTCGCTGGATCAGCGGGGCGTGGTTCCAGTGCGGAGCGCCAGGTCCGGTGAGGGCGACCGTGATGCGGTCGAGGTCGATGACGATGTCCACGGCCTTGGCGTGCGCCTCGATCCAGCTGGACTTACCAGCGGCCGGCGGGCCGGTGATGACGTGGAGCACGGGGCGTCACCACCTCCGCGAGGAGCGGGTGTACTTCCGGGGCGGTGCGGTGCGGTTGCCCCGCGCCGAGTTGCAGCGGCGGTGGGCTGAGCGGGCGTTGGCGGGGTCGAGGAGAGAGCCACCGCGGCTGAGCGGCACGAGGTGGTCGAGGGTGAAGGCCAGCGGGTGCGTGCGGCCGTCGACGTTCGCGGGGATGTTGTGGCCGCAGATCCAGCAGGGGAGGCGGAGCGCCTTCTGTGCGGCAACGAGCCGGCGGTAGGGGCGCCCTTGGCGTATGTCGTCGGCCACGGGCGCCCCCTCCGTCTACGCGTCGCCGAGGACGTCCTTGCGGGCGGCTGCTGCCTTGCGGTTGAGGGCGCCGGTCATGCGGAAGAGCGCGACGGTGAGCGCGAGGAACCCTGCGGCGAGGAGCAGCTGGGTGATGACGCTGACGATGTGGATGTCCTGGGTGGCTCGGGCGGTGGCCAGCAGGATGAAGTTGCCTGTCACCCAGGCGAACCAGAGCCTGAGCTTCTCGACGCGGACGGCTGTCTGTACCTCGTGGTAGGTGGCCATGGTCCCCCCAAGGGCTGCGGATGCTGAGGGGGCATCATCCGCTCTTGTGGAGGCCTGCGTTCGCCGTGTGGCCGTCCTGTGACCCGTTCGGGGGTCAGAGGCCGGAGGGGCTCGGGGTGGCGTCGGCGGGGTCGTCGCTGCCGCTCGGGCTGGGTGCCGGCTCGGTGGGGCTCGGGGTGGGGGTGAGCGGCGGCCTGGTCGTGGTCGGTGATTTGGTGGGCGTCGGGTCGGTGTCGTGGCTGCTGCACGCGACGAGCGCGGCGGCCAGGAGCGCGGCGAGGAGTAGGGACGTTGCACGGTGCATGGGTGCTCCTGGGTCGTTGGGGTCCGCCGCCCGGCGCTGCGCCCTCCGCGGCCCGTGTC
>NZ_JBSFJL010000071.1:0-5929 GCF_053598035.1 Streptomyces sp. NPDC001204
GGACCCCGCCATGCCCAACATCCGACGGCAGCCCCGCGCCCCCCGGCACATGGATCACCCCAGATCAGCCGACGCCAACCGAAACAGCGAGGCTAGTCATGAGAGGTGACGGCTTCCGAGATGTCCAGCAGACCCTTTGACGCGGTCCTGTGTGACCTCGACAACGTGATTCGCTTCTATGACATGGCTCCACTGGCTGAGTTGGAACGTGCTGCGGGACTGGCCGAGGGCACTACGGCGAGGCTGGCCTTCGCCCCTGAAGTGGACCTGCCGCTTCTCCTCGGCCGGATCACCAAAGAGCAGTGGGTGGACTCCATCACGTCGGCGCTTTCAGGCCAGGTGCCACAGACGGGTGCCCGTCAGCTGGGCATGGCGCTTGCCGATGCTCCGTTCCGGGTCGACGACGCGGTGGTGACCCTGCTGCACCGGGCGCGGAGACACATGCCCGTGGTCCTCGTGACCAACGCGGCTCTGGAGGTGGAGCGCGACCTTGAGTCGATGGGGTTGGCTGATCTCGCGGACCACGTTGTCAGCAGCGCTCGGGTGGGGGTGGCCAAGCCGGACCGTGAGATCTATGAGATCGCGGCCCGGCGGGCAGGATCCGCTGCTAGCCGCTGCCTGTTTGTGGACGACCGGCTGGAGAACATTGAGGCCGCCATCACTCTCGGGATGACCGGTGTGCACTACCACGAGCCTGCCGATCTCCAGAAAGCGCTGGGCTTCTTGCTCAACGACTGAGAAGTCCCCTCCTCCCCAACGGTCCGTCCCGTGAGCTTGTGAGGAGCCCCTTGGCATGCTTATGGTCGTCTTGACGATAAGCGGGGGAAGGGGCTTCCTGAATGACCACGACGACGGTGAGCAAGCGCGCCGCGACCGGAGCACTGATCGGGCTCGCCCTCGGGGACGCCCTCGGCTTCCCGACCGAGTTCAACGACGTGCCCTCGATCCTCGCCAAGTGCGGTCCCTGGCGGGAGATGGAGCTGCCGAAGCGCGCGTTCGTCTCGGACGACACGCAGATGACTCTCGCGCTCGGGCATGCACTCAGGACCGCCATGGACCGCGGCACGCTCACTCCGAAGCGTCTGGAGCGGCCGCTGCGCGAGGAGTTCGTCGACTGGTACCAGTCGCCGGAGAACAACCGTGCCCCGGGTAGGACCTGCATGACCGCCTGCTGTCTACTGAAGGCGGAGGGACGGGTCTGGCAGGAGGCCAGCCAAATCGGCTCCAAGGGCTGCGGCGCCAACATGCGTGTGGCCCCCATAGGGCTCGCGCCCAGGCTCAGCGACGAACAGCGCGCCGGTGCCGCCCAGTTGCAGTCCGCGCTCACCCATGGCCACCCGACGGCCCTGGCAGCCTCGGACCTCACCGCCCGCGCAGTGCACCTGCTCGCCCAGGGCGCCGACCCCGTAGGGCTCGTCGGCCGACTGCGGTCGTACGCCTACGACAACCGCACCCGCTACCACCACACCTGGCTCGGTGACCTGTGGACCCGCTCCCAGGATCCGACCCCCGAGCACTTCATCGCGCGCGGTTGGGACGAGTGCCTGAAGATCCTGGACCGGCTCCAGGAGACTGTGCGCACCGTCTCACCGGAGACCGACCCGTGCCTGCCCACCGGTGCGGGCTGGGTCGCCGAAGAGGCCCTCGCCACGGGCCTGTTGTGTTTCCTGCTCTTCCCCGATGAGCCCGTCACCGCCCTGCGCCGAGCCGCCTGCTCCTCCGGCGACTCGGACTCGATCGCCTGCCTTACCGGCGCCTTCGCGGGCGCCTGGCTCGGCGCGGACGCCTGGCCCGCTCAGTGGGCCGACCGGATCGAGTACCGGGGCGAACTGCTGGCCCTGGGAGAGCTCTGGGACGCATAGGGAGGCTCGTGAGGAGGTCGCGCAGCAAGGCAACCGGGGCGGGCCGTGGGAGCGGCATTGCGCGCGCCTGGGCGAGAAGGCGAGTGTGGTACCCGAGCGGCGCCTGCTCAGCTTCGTGGTGCGGGCGCGCGGGCCTCCTCGGCCCGGCGCTGCGCGAGGTGAGCGGCAACCTCGGCGTCGTACGCCACGTCGACGCCGCCCGGGCCCGCAACCGGCTGGGCCCGGGTCCGCGTTCCACCGAGGACGCCGTCACCGTCGGCGGACAGAGCCTGCTCGACCTCAGTCTGCTCACCCGTCACTGACCAAGCGTCAAGAGGACCCGGGTGACCCGAGCGGAGACGATCAGGCGGCGACTTGGAGCCGGAAGTGCAGGTCGGTGGCATCGGCGTGGGCAGGTCTTCCGTGCGGATCGGTGACCGCGGTCACGGCCAGGCCGGCGGTCGTAGCCAGTTCCTCGAACTCATCGCGGGAATACCAATGCAAGACCCAGGGGCGCTCCACGACACTCCTGTCGGAGCCGTGGTGGCGTTCGTAGCGCAGAAGCATCGTCTGCGTCCGGCTTGTGTCATCGCGTTGTTCGGCGACGACGGACACCCGAAGCTCGGCGCCGTCGGGTGCGGCGGCCGTGCGCACGTGGCCGATCTGTTCGGCCGGGGTCGGTACGGGGGTGAACAGGGGCACCAGGGCGGCGCCGTCGTCCGCCAAATGAGCGCGGATGCCGCGCAGCGCGGCCAGCGCGGTGGCGTCGTCCGGGAGCAGGGTGAAGGTCGGCCCGGCGAGGAAGATCGCCCGATAGCGGCGGGGCAGGTTCAAGGCCTCCATGCGCTGGTGAAACACGGTGACGGGGAGGCCTTGCTCATCCGCCCGGCGCCGCAGGCGCTCCAGCATGTCCGCGGAGGAGTCGACGCCCTCGACCTCCAGGCCGCGTCGGCGCAGTTCCAGTAGGGGATCGCCGTCCCCGCATCCCAACTCCAATGCCGGTACGCTGACTTGCCGAATGAGGGCAGCGTACGGCTCAGGATCCTGGGAGACGGACTTCAGCGGTCGGTAGAGTTCCGCGACGATGCCGGTGTAGAAGTCAGCTGGATCCACGCCCGCCAGCCTACGCACACCCATGCCGGGGGCTCACTCCAATATGATGGCCGGGCCACCCACGTGCGTTCCTGGCACTGCTCGGCGCGGTGACTTTGACCCGCCGTCCGACGTCGGATGAAAATGCCAAGACTTCGGAAGCCGAACGGCCCTCCACGGCTGTCACCGCACAGCGAGGCACTCGCGGGATCACCCTTGCCTCCTACGACGATGGTGAGGCCGAACAGCTCTTCGCGGAACGCAAACGGGCCCTACGCCCGTGCCGCGCCTACCAGGGCGACGGCGTCTTGTCAGGGGTCCGGTGCATGATCGGCAGATCAGTACCTCTACAGGGATGGAGGCGCTATGCCGATCACAAATCAACAGGCAGCGGGACACGCGTTTCTGAGGCAGTTGTACACGGACCCGTACTTCCCCGATCACGTCGTTGACAAGGGCAGGGCGATCCTGTTGCGCCTGTGCGAGCGGGTCGAGGCTGAGCAGCCGACGGATCTGGCTGCCCTGTACGCGCTCACCCAGGCCGCGACGGAGGAGTTCAACCTGCTGGAGGCGGAGTTCGAGGCAGCCGGAAGTGAGATCGAGACGGTTGCGCGGGAGGAGATCGCTGAGGACTTCTGGTTTGTCGCGTCGGCCTACGGGTTCACGGACGCGGATGTAGAGAAACTGATCGCCACCCGGGATTGGTGAACGAGGACCGGACAGCTCGTTGCCCGCCCTCACAGGCTGACGCCGGCATCACCCTGAACAGCCCCACGGGTCGCCCAAGCGGTGCAGCGCCCGCGCGTCGGGCGTCTTCGGTAACAGGGCTTGCAGCACGTAGCTGTGGTTGCCGGTGTAGGAGTGCTCGTGATGCGCGTAGTTCGCCGACCAGGGCTCGTACGGATGGCGAAGGAGTCCAGTCACGGAATAGCCGCTGCGACCGGTCTCCCTGTACATGGGCATCGGGTCGGCGAGCGCGCCCGGCACACCCATGGTGCGGCGGCATGCCACGCCTCACAACTCCTCTCAATCGGCGATCAGGGTCGGGGCAGGTGCTGGCCAGACTGGTGGCGGCAACGGTTGAATGCCACCGTGGAGAGTATCTGGACACCGGCTCACGAGGCAGTGGAGAACGAGGACGCAGAGACTCTGGCTCAGCTGCTGGTCCGGGGGTCGACCCCGATGAGGTATGCGGCAACATGACGCTTCTGACGCACGCCATCGACGCGGAAGGTGATGGTGCCTTGCAGACGGGCGGCCCGCTGACTGTGCATACGACCGCAGTGCTCCTGGCCTTCGGCGCCGACCCGCAGCTCCCAGGGCCCGACGGGCAAGCGCCCATGGACCTCGCTGTTGAGTACGGACATGATCTGGCAGCCAAGCTGTCGCAGCGGCACATCAGCGAGTCAGGGGGCGCAGGCAAATGAGGGTGCAGGCGAAGCTGGTGAAGGCGAGGCTGGTGAAGGCGAGGAAGTATTCGGCCTTGCGCTCGAAGTGGCGATGAAGGCGGCGACGGAGAGGTGTTGGTGATCGGAGCGATGGCGCTGCGTTCAGTCATGTGACACCAAGCCGCACTTTCTGTGCGATCCGGGCCCGCGGGTCCGCCGCCTCTCTCCTGAGCCACAGGGGAGGCGGGATTTTCGTTATGCACGTGTGAGACGCGGGTCGATAGACGGATGGCACACTCCTGCGTGCCATGAAGAGATCCTCAATGAAGAAGCGCCTCAGACCCCTGCTGCTGGCGGCCGCGAGCCTGACCGTGGCTGTCGCCGCGAGCGCGTGCGGTCCGGCCAACGGGGGAGCCGTGTCGGCGAATCCCACGGTCGCCGGCGCGGAGCCGTCGACCGGGAGTCCCATGTCGCCTCAGGCATCGGCGAGTTCGCCGACGACTTCCCCGGTGCCCGCATCGTCGAGTCCCACCCCGGCCCGCACCACGTCCACGCCTACACCGAAACAAGCAATCGTCGAGAACACAGCCGCGCCCCGCACTCGCGCCGCCTGGCCCCGTGTCACCTTCGCCCAGCTGACGTTCGAGATACCTCCGGGCTGGACACTGACGAAGTACGGCAGCGACGCCTGTGTGCAGCCCGCATACCGAGCCGGGCTGCCCACGACGTTCGGCTGCGCCGGAATCGCCATCAAGTCCGGCTCCATCGCCGGCAACGAACTGCGGCTCTACGAGGCCCGTCAGCCCGGCGGCTGGTACGCGGCCACCGACGTTCAGCCCTGTCCGGTCCGCCCGACCCTCGCGGACGGTTCATTCAACGGCATCACCAGCGGCACGTCGTCGCCGCCGGTCGAGTCGGGCCTGCGTCCGGTGGGCAGCCGCAAAGCGGCCTACGACCGCTGGACGGCCGCCTGCACGAGCGGCTACCGCTTCTCACCCCAGGCGTGGCACCTGCCCGTCTCCAGGGTGCTGTTCCTGGACTACACGGGGCACGCGGAGACAGCCCGGGTGCTGGAGTCGGTCCGCTTCCCCGGCTGATCTTCACCCGGGTCACCGTCGACAGTGGCGCAGGACCGGAACGCAGTGGCGGATTGCGAATCGGGGGCGTTCGAAACATGCACCGGGCGTCCCCGACTTCCATACATGTCACGGGTTTTGACGATATATGGGGGGCGATTCCGCAATGGCGATCCGTGACACCTGCCACGGGCGGGGCGACCGAGGTCGCACGCATGGCACACCGAGCGATCGGCGAACCTCGGCGAGGACGCCGTCTGGTCCCAGCTGACCGCCGACGGTTCGTGACGGCAGGCATGCCCGGTCCAACGCCTTGCTGCCGACCGGGAGATGAGGACGCAGCGAGGCTGCTGGCCGGACTCGCCGTGGACCATACTGGTATCACGGCCCTGATCCGGCGTCGGCGCAGGCAGGCGCGGTTGGCGCGGGTGGAGTAGGCCTAATAGGCACGTGGGTTGGCCGCTGGGTCCGCCCAGGCAGGGGCCGATCAAGACGTCTGGGATGTATGCAGCGCCTGGAGTGCTTCGACAAG
>NZ_JBSFJL010000072.1:0-5157 GCF_053598035.1 Streptomyces sp. NPDC001204
ACCGAAGGCGCCGTCGCACTGCTCACCGAGCAGACCGCGTGGCCCGAGACCGGCCGCCCGCGCCGTGCCGCCGTCTCCTCCTTCGGCATCAGCGGTACCAACGCCCACGTCATCCTGGAGCAGCCCGACAAGGTGATCCAGGGGACCGTGGTCGGTGGCTCGGCAGCGCCGAAGTCGGACGTGGTGGAGCCCGTGGTGGTGCCGTGGGTGCTGTCCGGCAAGACGCCGGAGGCGCTGCGCAGCCAGGCGGCGAAGCTGCTCGCCTCGGTGGAGGCACACCTCGACCGTCCGCTCCTGGACGTCGGTTCCTCCCTCGTCACCGCCCGGTCGCTGTTCGAGCACCGCGCGGTCGTCCTCGCCACCGACGTGGACGCCGCGGCCCGCGCCTTGGCGGCCCTCGCGGTGGGCGAGCCCGACCCCGCGGCCGTGTCCGGCCCGGCCCGCACCGGTCGCTCGGCGGCGCTGTTCTCGGGTCAGGGGGCGCAGCGGCTCGGGATGGGTCGTGAGTTGTATGGCCGGTTCCCGGTGTTCGCGGAGGTTCTGGATGCCGTACTGGCTGTCCTGGATGGTGAGTTGGGTGGTTCGCTGCGGGAGGTGATGTGGGGTGAGGACGCCGGTCTGCTGAATGAGACCGGGTGGACCCAGCCCGCGCTGCTCGCTGTCGAAGTCGCCCTCTATCGCCTCGTCGAGTCCTTCGGAGTCACGCCGGACTTCGTGGCCGGTCACTCGATCGGTGAGATCGCTGCCGCGCACGTCGCCGGGGTGTTCTCGCTGGAGGACGCCGCCCGCTTGGTGGCGGCTCGTGGTCGCCTGATGCAGGCGCTGCCGGCCGGTGGCGCGATGGTCGCCGTCCAGGCCACCGAGGACGAGATCGCCCCGTACCTCAGCGAGGAAGTGTCGGTCGCCGCCGTCAACGGACCCACCTCGGTGGTCGTCTCGGGTGCCGAAGGTGCCGTACTGGAGGTCGCGGCGCGGTTCGAGGCGGAGGGTCGCAAGGCGACGATGCTGCGGGTGTCGCACGCCTTCCACTCGCCGTTGATGGATCCGATGCTGGACGAGTTCCGGGCGGTCGCCGAGACGCTGTCGTACGCCGCCCCGGTGATCCCGGTGGTGTCGAACCTGACGGGTTCCCTGGCCACGGCCGAGGAGCTGTGCTCGCCCGAGTACTGGGTGCGCCACGTCCGCGAGGCGGTGCGATTCGCGGACGGGGTGGCCACGCTCGAGGAGCAAGGGGTGACCACGTTCCTGGAGCTGGGTCCGGACGGAGTGCTCTCCGCCATGGCCCAGGAGTCGCTGACCGGCGACGACAACGTCACCATCCCGGTCCTGCGCAGGGACCGTGACGAGGAGACCACCGCGGTCGCCGCGCTCGCCCGCCTGCACACCGGCGGGCTCCGGATCGACTGGTCCGCCTTGTTCGCCGGTACCGGCGCGGGCCGCGCGGAACTGCCGACGTACGCCTTCCAGCACCAGTGGTTCTGGCCCGCGGCCCCGCTCGGCGGCGGCGATGTCCGCGCCGCCGGTCTCGGCTCCGCCGAACACCCGCTGCTCGGCGCCGCCGTCGAACTCGCCGCGGGCGAGGGCGTGCTGTTCACCGGACGTCTGGCACTGCACTCGCACCCCTGGCTGGCCGACCACGCCGTCGACGGCACCGTCCTGCTGCCGGGCACGGCCCTCCTGGAGATGGCCGTCCGCGCCGGCGACGAGGTCGGCAGCGACCGGGTCGAGGAACTGACCATCACCGCACCGCTGGTCCTGCCCGAGCGGGGCGCCGTCCAGGTCCAGGTCGCCGTCGAGGCACCCGACGCCGTCGGCCGCCGCGTCGTGGGCGTGTACGCACGTCCCGAGGGCACCGGCGACACCGCCTGGTCGCAGCACGCCGCCGGTGTGCTGGCCCCCGCCGGCAGCGGTCCGGCCCCCGCCGCCCTCGACACCACCGTGTGGCCGCCCGAGGGCGCCGAGGCCGTCGACGCCGACGGGTGCTACGAGGAGTTCGCCGAGGCAGGATTCGCGTACGGACCCCTCTTCCAGGGTCTGCGCGCGGCCTGGCGCCGCGGCGACGAGTGGTTCGCCGAGGTGGCTCTGCCGGAGGGCACCGAGAACACGGTCGCCGGCTTCGGTCTGCACCCGGCCCTGTTCGACTCCGCGCTGCACGCCCTGCTGCTGACCCCGGCCGCCGACGGCGGCACCGCCGGACTGCCCTTCTCCTGGACGGACGTCTCGCTGCACGCCTCCGGCGCCACCGTGCTCCGCGTCCGGCTGACGCCGACCGGTGACCGGACGCTGTCCGTCAGCGCCGTGGACCCGTCCGGCACGCCGGTCGTCTCGGTGGGCTCCCTGGTCACCCGGAGCGTCACCGGACTCGACACCACGGGCACCGACGCGCTGCTGCGTGAGGCGCTCTTCGGCATCGAGTGGACCCCCGCCCAGGGATCCGAGGCGGCCCCCGCGACCGTCGCGCTCCTGGGCACGGACGGCGACCCGCTCGGGCTCGCCGCCGCGCTCACCGGCGCCGGCACGACCGTGCGGACATATCCGGACGTCGCCGCCCTGGTGGCCGCGACGGTCGCCGCGGACCGTCCCGCGCCGGACGTGGTCGTCCTCGGTGTCGCCTCGCACGCCGACGAGCCGGCCTCCGACGCGGCACACCGGCTCACCGCCGACGCGCTGGACGTCGTCCAGAGCCGGCTGTCCGACGACCGGCTCGCCGGCGCCCGCCTCGTCCTCGTGACGCGTGGCGTGGTCGACACCCGGGACGTCGGTGCCGCGGCCGTCCACGGTCTGGTCCGTTCGGCCCACACCGAGAACCCCGGCGCCCTCGGCCTCGTCGACCTGGACGGGACCCCCGAGTCCGCCGCCGCACTCGCCCCGGCGCTCGGCTCCGCCGAACCGCAGCTCGTGCTGCGCGACGGCCGGCCGCACGCCGCCCGTCTCACCCGGCCGGCCCGTCCCGCCGCCCTCGCCGCGCCCACCGCGTGGCAGGCCGACGGCACGGTCCTGATCACTGGCGGCACCGGCGGCCTCGGCGCCCAGTTCGCCCGGCACCTCGTCGACGCCTACGGGGTCCGCAACCTGCTGCTGGTCAGCAGGCGTGGCGGTGACGCCCCCGGCACCACGGAACTCGTCGCCGAACTCATCGCGCACGGCGCCGATGTGACGGTCCAGGCCTGCGACGTCGCCGACCCGGACGCCGTGAACGCCCTGGTCGCCGGGATCCCGGCGGAGCACCCGCTCACCGCGGTCGTGCACACGGCGGGCGTCCTCGACGACGGTGTGATCGGCTCCCTCACCGGGGAGCGGCTCGCCCGGGTGCTGCGCCCCAAGGCGGACGCGGCCTGGAACCTGCACGAGGCCACCCGCGGTCTGGACCTGGACGCGTTCGTCGTGTTCTCGTCCGTGGCGGGCGTCCTCGGCGGGGCGGGACAGGCCAACTACGCGGCCGGCAACGCCTTCCTGGACGCGCTCATGGAGCACCGCCGGGCAGCCGGTCTGCCGGGTCTGTCGCTGGCCTGGGGCCCCTGGAACCAGGCGGGCGGCATGACGGAAACCCTCTCGGACACCGAGGCCGAACGGCTGGCGCGGGCCGGGATGCCGCCCCTCGCCGCCGAGCAGGGCTTCGCCCTCTTCGACGCGGCGCTCGCGGCCGACGCCGAGGACACCACCGGCACCGCCCTGGTCGTCCCGGTCCGGCTCGACCTGGCGGCGCTCGCCGCGCAGGGCGAGGTGCCCGCGGTACTCCGCGGTCTCGTCCGGACCCGCACCCGGCGCACGGTCGCGGGCGGAAGCGTCACCGCCGACGGGCTCGTGGCACGCCTGACCGCGCTCACGGCCGAGGAACGCCGGGAGGCCCTCCTCGACCTGGTCCGCACCCAGGCGGCCCTGGTCCTCGGACACGCCGACGCAGCGTCGGTCGACGCGGCGGCCCAGTTCCGGGAGGTCGGCTTCGACTCGCTCACCGCGGTCGAGCTCCGTAACCGGCTGAGCGCGGCCACCGGACTGCGCCTGACCGCGACACTGGTCTTCGACTACCCGAACGCGGCAACGCTCGCGAACCATCTGCACGACGAACTCTTCGGTCCCGAGACCGAGTCGGCGCTCCCGGTGAAGCTGATGCCGTCCACGACCGACGACCCGATCGTCATCGTGGGCATGGCCTGCCGCTACCCGGGCGGGGTCGCCTCGCCCGAGGACCTGTGGCGACTGGTTCTCGAAGGCACGGACGCCATCACCGAGTTCCCGGCCAACCGCGGCTGGGACATCGAGTCGGTCTACGACCCGGACCCCGAGCACCTCGGCACGTCCTACACCCGCTCCGGCGGATTCCTGGAGAACGCCGGTGAATTCGACGCCGACTTCTTCGGGATGAGCCCGCGTGAGGCGCTGGCGACGGACTCGCAGCAGCGCTTGCTGCTGGAGGCGTCGTGGGAGGCGATCGAGCGGGCCGGCATCGACCCGGTCGGCCTGCGGGGCAGCGCGACCGGTGTGTTCGCCGGTGTGATGTACAGCGACTACGGCTCCATCCTCGGTGGCAAGGAGTTCGAGGGCCTCCAGGGCCAGGGCAGTGCGGGCAGCGTGGCCTCCGGCCGTGTCTCGTACACCTTGGGCTTCGAGGGTCCGGCGGTCACGGTCGACACCGCCTGTTCGTCGTCGCTGGTGGCGATGCACCTCGCGGCCCAGGCGCTGCGGGCAGGCGAGTGCTCGCTCGCCCTGGCCGGCGGCGTGACGGTCATCTCCACCCCGGGCACCTTCATCGAGTTCTCCCGCCAGCGGGGTCTGTCGCCCGACGGCCGGTGCAAGGCGTTCTCGGACTCGGCGGACGGTGTCGGCTGGTCCGAGGGTGTGGGCATGCTGGTCCTTGAGCGGCAGTCCGATGCGATCCGCAACGGGCACACGATCCTCGCGGTCGTCCGTGGTTCGGCCGTGAACCAGGACGGTGCTTCCAACGGTCTGACGGCTCCGAACGGTCCCTCGCAGCAGCGGGTGATCCGTCAGGCGCTGGCGAGTGGTGGGCTGTCGGCGGGTGACGTCGATGTCGTCGAGGCGCACGGTACGGGTACGACGCTGGGTGACCCGATCGAGGCGCAGGCGTTGCTGGCGACCTACGGCCGTGACCGTGATGCGGAGCAGCCGCTGCTGCTGGGTTCGGTGAAGTCGAAC
>NZ_JBSFJL010000073.1:0-4181 GCF_053598035.1 Streptomyces sp. NPDC001204
CTACGCCACACCGCCCGCGACTGTCGCAGACCCCTGACAGCCCTCGGCCTCACCGGATGAACCCGGACAGACCTCGATCATGCAAGGAACCCTGCATCTGGCAGGGTGTGGCGTGTGACAAGCGAAGGCGATACGAGCAGGGACGGCGAGGCGTGGGCGATGGATATCCTCGTCCAGTTGCGCCAAGGCAGACAGGAGGCACATGCGCGTCGCGACGCGCTTGCGGCAGCGGTCGACGAAATAGCCGACGGTTTCACGCAACTGGGCCTCAAGCCTTGGAAATCGGAGCGTAAGAGCCCGGCGCGAGAGGACATGAAGGTCCCGGACGTCATGCTCGGTGACCGCGCCGAACCAGCCGCAACGGTTCTCCGGTATGAATCAGCGGTCAACATCCTCAGCGCCGCCGATCAGCTTCGGGGTTTCGCCGTCCTGCTTCGTGCAGAGAAATCGCTGATGGGCGCGGTCTCGGTCGCGCGTGGCGTCTTCGAGGCGTGCCTGTGGGCCACAGCGGTAATCGACCCGACCATCAGCACTGACGAGCGCCTGCAACGTGCCCTGACGCGTCGCCTCGCACGACTCTCGGCAGGTATCCGTCTCAGGGAAATGCTCGGCGGCGATACCGATGCCGACCAGCTCGTTGAGAACGACGGCGACGTGGATGACGCGCACGGGACCAACCGCGATCCCGCGAAGGACATCAGCGACATCTTGGCTTACGCCAAGGACCGGGGCTGGCCTGTGAAGAGGGGCCGTCGCACCCCCGAGATCACACCCCTTTCGATTGACTGGCTCAGCGAGAACCTTGAGCGCCGTATCGGCATCGAGGGGTACGCCTGGACGAGCGGCTCGTCGATGGCTCACGGCGAGCATGCTGCCGACACGGCGGTGTGGGTTGAACTGTCCCAGGACATCGGCACAGCTCCGGCATGGTTGATCCAGTTGTGGTCGAACGGTGCTTGGGCGGGACCGCGTCTCTTCCTTGCAACGCACGCCACCTACACAGGGAAGGGCAGCCTGCGCCGCGAGTATCAGCGGTTCGAAGAGTTGTTCTTGAGCGGGGCCGGCAAGAGCTGAGGCCCTGGAGATCCATACAGCATGCCCTCATGCGCTACGCCCGCCGTCCTCGCTGCACCGAGTGCAAGGCAGCATTCACGTAAGAGCGGTGGCAGGCGGTGGAGTGCACCGGCTGAGACGCCTCCCTCCGAAGGCCCGTCCGACCCTGTGCGGGGACTGCGACCAGCGACACGGGACCGACTGGGAGGAAGCCTGGCCGGACGCGGCGCGCCAGGAGCAGGAGCCGGCCGTGCCGGAGCAGAAGGCCACCGGCTGGCTCTCGCGCCTGCGCCGCTGAGCTGGGTACGCCTCCCGACCAGCCGCGCTTCTCCTTCTGGCAAGGACCAGCCCGGCGAATTGGATGGATACGACGGAGAAGGCACGTCATGCTGGAAGCGATCGATGCGAGGGGGGAAGCGTGAGCCGCGGGCAGACGGAAACTCTTGACGAGAAGCACCAGCGCTTGCTGGAAGCTTTCGTGTTGAGGGCCCGCAGGGTGGAGGAGCATTCGCTGGCCGCCGACTGGGACGCCCTTGTCGAGCTGACCCGCATGAGCATCAACGTCCGTGTCGACCGCGGCGAGGTCCGGATCTCGTACGAGCTCCCGCCCGAGGAAGTGGTCGAGTCTGCGGCAGCGCGTATCAGGCCAATTCTGCTGGAGCAGGAGGACTGTTTTCACATGAAGGCGCTCTCGGCTCTGGGCTACACCTGTCGAGCAGTGCCACAAGATGCGGCGTGGATACGGGCCGCACGCGCTGAGTGGCGGACACGGGTAAGCCCCTCCACGCGCGACGAATCTGGCTATTGGGTCATGGTCGCTGACACGTCCACGGGCGAAGAGCGTGACCTCGATGCGCATGGGCTGGCCATGGCCTGGATCTACGGAGACGTGGTGCATCACGATCCAGAGCGACGCAAGGAAGGCGACACCTTCGGACTGCGCGATCGGTTTCGCGCCGCTGTGCCCCTGGTGGCCTGGGCGATGGTCGGCACAATCGAGCTCCTTAATTTTGTCCGGGCACTGAACGAGGCCGGGATGCTGAAACTTCGACAGGAAGTGTTCGACGAGCAGGTCGCCTTGAAGTCGACCGTGTGGGAAGAACGTGCCGAGATGTACTACGCGCCCGTCGGCGCTCCGCATCCCTCGCTTGCGAGCTCTCCCATGCCCGAGGGGTGGCTCCCTCTGAGCAAGGCATCTGACCTGTCGGTCTTCCGTCACCGCATTGCGGGACAACTCTTGAACACGGAGCGCTCACCATCTATGACGTACCTCCCCTCACCCGAAGAGATCGAAGCCGCTCGCACGCCCGCTGGCGGTTGGAAGCGAGACCAGCTCGCCGCTTGGGGCGTGCCGTGGCCCCCGCCGAAGGGCTGGAAGGATGAGCTGGCCGAACGCTGGAAGGCCGCCCGCGGTTGTTTGTGAGTGGGTGGGCCGCTGTCATGAAGTGAGAGATTGAGGGGTGGGATCGCTGTCATGGGGCTTTATCGCATGGCAGCTGATGTTGTATCAGGTTCGAGAGTTCTTACCTATGGACAGGGATGAGGAGTTGCTGCGCGGCCGGGTCTACGGCGCCGACCACGACCACCAGGGCCCGCTCCCGCACCGCGACTACGCCGAACTGGTCGGCGGCCCGCTCGACGGGCTGCTGCTCGACATCACCGGCTGGACAGCGGACGAGATCCAGACCGGCGTCGCGCTGACGACCGAGCTCGGGCAGTTCGGCGCCGGCGGCCGGGCCCTGTACGACCCGCGGCCCGGCGAGCGGAACCGCTGGAACTGGTCCGGTGACACTCCCTGACTGCTCCGGTCCGACTCGCCCACCAGCACGGCCCGGGGCACGCTGAGAAGCGTGACCAGCGCACCGATCGTCGTGCACCGGCCCTCCCATTCGGGCGGCCGGAGAGTCACCGTGCACAGCCACGGCCAGGACGAGATCCTCGGCACCGCCTACAGCGACCACGACCTGGTCGTGTTCCTCGAGGGCGCCGGTGTCGCCGAACCCGAGGCCATCCTGGACGACCCGCAGTGGGTGGAGTGGCGCGGCGGCCGGGCCCACGGGTTCCACGCCGCCTGACGGAGGTGGTGGGCCGGGTGCACATGCTGCGCCCGGCCCACCACCGGTCAGCCAATCAGCTTGTGCAGCACGGGAACCCTGCCTCCAGCGGCCACCAGGCCCGCTGCGACGGCCGCGGGCACGGACTTGTTGTGGAGGAACATGAGGCCACCCATGACGAGGCCGATGATGACGGCCGCCAGGAACACCACGGCGGCGTGCACCGACAGCAGCGGGGTCTCCGCCGGCGTTCCTGCGCCGGCCGGGCCGGGCGGTTCGGGTCGGGCGGGTATGGGGGAGTGCGGGTGCGGGTCCCGAGACATCGGGAGTCTCCTACGAGGCGGAGGAACAGAGACGGCGGACACCTGTGGTGGTGTCGTCCGCGTGGGGGTGGCGCGCGCCTCGCGGTCGGCGGTCCTGCTGCGGCTCTCTGGAGAGCGTCCCTGTGGGGCTTCGGCCCGGCCCAGGGTGGGCGTGTTCAGCGTAGCGGCGATCGGTGCGGGTGTTGCCCCGGGTGTCTGGCGGGTGGTCATCGGTACTGCCTCTGGCGTGAGTTCGACATGGCGGACGGGACAGTGACAGGACTCAAGTGCTTGCGTCTCGTCCTGGCGGGCACGGCTCCTTCACCCCTTAGGGCCAGAGGCCGGGACCCGGACAGCAGCGACCGGGAAAAAAGATTCCGGGTCACGACGAAGGCCCGGACGCCTGGTCCGGGCCTTGCGCTGTCGAAGTCCTCTAGTGAGTCGAACGCCAGTAAGGGAGTCGGAGACCTACCGTCTACTCGTGCTCTCCCCGGGAACGGTTGGCGACCCAGTCCGGAGCCCGTACGGGCGCCAGCGCTCGGGTCTCGGTGGCCGAGGCGCGCATGATGTGCCAGCTGGTGCCCGGCGCGGTGACGGTGTGGGCCAGGACGACGACGGCCTGACGGCCAGCACCGCCCCAGACCCACACCCCGGTGAAGCGGACCTGATCGGCCGCCTACTGAGCTTTTCGGCTTAGCGTCGGGTGGTGACGGGTGGTGATCCCTGCGGTATGCCGTTCCTATGCGGTATGCGCAGGGTGGGGGTCTGACCG
>NZ_JBSFJL010000074.1:0-3972 GCF_053598035.1 Streptomyces sp. NPDC001204
AGCTCCTGATGTCCCAGCCCATGACGCGCCCGGTGTCCGGATACAGGTGGCTGCGGGTGTCCACGATCGTCGGGCCGACGGTCGCGTCCGGGCGGCCCGCGCCGCAGGCGACGACCGCGGCGGCGCCGTCGCCGAACAACCCGGTGGCGACCAGGTTGGCCACGGAGGCGTCGTTGCGCTGGAAGGTGAGCGAGCACAGTTCGACCGACAGCAGTACTGCCACGTGGTCGGGCCGGCCCAGCAGGTAGTCGTGCATACGGGCCAGGCCTGCAGCGCCACCGACGCAGCCCAGGCCGAAGAGGGGCAGTCTTGTGACGTCCGGCCGCAGTCCGAGGCGGCCGGCCACCCGTGCATCGATCGAGGGAACGGCGATGCCGGTGACGGAGGTGAAGATCAGCAGATCGACGTCGGCTGCGGACAGACCAGCCATCTGCAGTACGGCTCTCACTGCCTTGGCGCCCAGACCGGTGGCGGCGGCGATGAAGACGTCGTTGGCGGCGCCGAATCCGTCCAGTTCCTCGTACCGTTCCAGCGGCAGCGTCATGTGGCGCGAGCGGACCTTCGCACTGCGGTGCAGCCGGTCCAGGACCCGGCGGTCGGTGCCCTCGGGCAGGCAGGTGCGGGCCACCATGTCGGTGATCTCGGACTGGGTGCGACGGTGCGGTGCGAGGGCACCGTGAACGGCGGCGATCCGCGTCATGAGGTTCCCGTCCGGCTGTCGACTGGGGTGAGTTGCTCTGCACGTGTTCCCCGAACCCGGGCTCCGGCACCATGGATCGCCCGTCCGGCCGTTCGTCCCGGGGCGCGTGCTCCACGCATGTCGGGGCCGGGACTCCTACGATCGGCCGGGTGGGCACTCCTGAGCAGTCGACGGCCGGCGGTGTGGCCGCGATGTGGGCCGGCCGGTTGGGTGGCCTGGCCGGGTCGTGCCACCCCGGGCCTGTAGTGGCGGTCACCGCGTTGATGGCAGCCCTGGCCGTGACCGCCGGCCAGGGCGCCGCACGTTGTGTCCTGGCCACCGCCGCCGTTCTGAGCGGGCAGTTGTCCGTCGGCTGGTGCAACGACGCGTTCGACGCGCGCCGGGACATCGCCGCCGGCCGCCGTGGCAAACCCGTCGTCGACGGCGCGGTGGGCGCGACGCAGGTGTGGGTGGCCGCGTATGCCGCGCTGGCGCTGTGCGTGCCGTTGTCGTTCGCATGTGGCCTGTGGGCGGGCGTCGTTCACCTGGCTGGAGTGGCGGCGGCGTGGGCGTACAACCTGTGGCTCAAGGCGACAGCTTGGTCCTGGGCACCGTACGCGGTGGGTTTCGCCGCGCTCCCGGCGTTCGTGGCGCTGGGGCTCCCAGGGCAGCCCTGGCCGGCCTGGTGGGTTGTCACCGCCGGGGCGCTACTGGGGGTCGGTGCCCATCTGGGCGACGTGCTGCCGGACATCCGCGGGGATCTGGCGACGGGCGTACGGGGATTTCCGCACCGGCTGGGCCCGGACGGCGCGCGGCTGCTGCTGCCGGTACCGCTGGCGACCGCGTCCGCGGTTCTGACGCTGGGGCCCGCCGGACCACCCGGCAGATGGGGAGTGGTGGCACTCGTGGTGGCCGGCCTGGTCGCGGTGGCGGGGACGGTGCTGGGACGCCGCTGGGAGCGAGCGGCGTTCGCGGCAGCGGTCGCAGTGGCGGTGGTGGACGTGACGTTGCTGCTGGTACGCGGCATCGGGATCGCCTGACCGTTCGGCCTCGCCGACCGGCTCACACCGTACAAAACCCGCGCGCGGAAGCGGGAGTTCCCCAATCTCTGCCGCGGTTGCCGTCAGCTCGCGAGTGCTGTCCCCCGTCGTGACCACGTCGCGGTGACTTCGTTGACTTCTAGCCTCAAACTTTCGTGACGGTCTGCCAACGGAGTCGGCGGGCCATTCCGCTTTATGTGGCTGATGTTGGGGATGCCGGGGCCCGAGTGTCGCGTCGGGTGGGCGCCGGGTTCCACTTCTCAGGGTCGGGTGGTCCTGTCGTTGGGACGGGAAATCAGCTGGTCATCTTGGGTTCGGGAGTTGGGCGAGCCGGTCGAGGGCGGCCGTGATGCAGACGGTCCATGGCCAGCAGCCGGCAAGGTGGAGCACCCGACGGCGGCCGGTGGTGACGAGCTGTCCGGCCGCGGTGCACAGGCGGAACCTGGTCTCGATGAGCCACAACCAAGGAATCCGCTGGACCGCGCACGCAATCAGATTGACGTCATCGAGGAGCTGCGCCGCACAGCAGCGGCTGCCGTCTTCTCCCTTTGCAAACATCCGACGCGCAGTGAGCCGCCCTACAGCCGACATGCCTCGTGCTCAGATCGTGCCCATCGGTCGCTCTCGCCGTCGTGATCCTGTACATCGAGGACCATGTCCGGCAAATCCCGTTGGCCTACGCGGGCAGCCGGTATGCCCTTGCGCCTCTCGGTGGCCTGCAGCGAGGCAACTTCCCGGCTGCGGCCCGTAGGAGACCCACCTGTCAATAACGCCCGTCGTTTTAGATCTAGACGCAGCAGTCTGGCCTCGTCGCCGGCCGTCGCGTGCGGCGCTCAGACCGTGTGGTCCCGGGCGGCGATGCGGGTGACCGTGACTGTGACCGTCACGGTGACCGCTACCGGGGCGTCGTGTGCGGCGAGGTAGGAGAGGACAGCGGCCCGTACCTGGTCGTGGACATCTCGGGCGGTGTCCACCACTCTGTGGCCTTCAGTCAGGACGCAGCGCACCTCGATGTGCCATCCCGAGCCGTCGGGCATCCGGTCGATGCGGACACCTGCCTCGGGGGCATGTTGAGCTGTTGTCTCCGGCCATGTGGGCGAGGCCGCTGCCGCGAGGCGGTGGGCGAGGCGGGGTTGCAGGCCGGCCACGCCGGGAACCGCGAGGGCCGCTGCGGCCGCGACGCTGAGGGGAGGCGGCGTTCCGGTGGCAGCCATCAGGCACCACCGCCTGCGGTCTGACCGGAGCCCGCAGGACCGAGGGGCAAGGGCGGCTCCAGTACGTCGACCACGATGATGTCGACGGCCGTCACGTCCATCCCCAGGGCGTGTCCGGCGGCATCGACGATCGCCTCGCGTACTTGATCGACCCTGTCGGGCAGCGGGCGGTCGAGGACGGCGGCCAGGGTCATGGTCACCTGCACGCCGGTGGCGCCTGCGGGCGCGAGCCGGCAGGACACGGCCCTCGCCCCGGGGACCGTGTCCGCGGCATGCCGCAGCACTTTCGCCGCGGCGCTCTCGGCGATCAGCAGATCCAGCATCGTGTCGGCCAGTGGCAGCAGCCGCCCCAGCCGGACCTCGGCCCTGACGATGCTCATGACGCGGTCGGTCAGCGCCTGCAGGCCGGGAGGGCCCTTGGCACGCAGCGCCCGCGTGGCCGCGTTCAGCCTGGCCAGCCCCTCGACGGCCTCGCGGCACTGGGGACATGACATGGTGTGCGGATCCGCAGTCGGCGTCGCGTCCTGCGCCTGTTCCCAGACCTGGCTGAGCAGGCGGCCGCAGGTCAGTACCTCGTCACCGGCGAGCGGAGCCGCGTCATCGATGGCCGGGTGATCGGGAGGCCCGTCGTCTCCGGGCGGTTCGGAAGGCCGCGCGTGCGGGTCGTCTAGCGCCATGGGGCCATCGCCTCCTTCAGGGACCGGCGTGCCCTGAACAGTCTGCCGCGCACCGTCTGCTCACTGGTCTGTGTCACGACGGCGATCTCCTTGTAGGGCAGACCCTGCAGCTCCCGCAGGATCCAGCAGACACGCTGTCCGGCGTCCAGCTCGCCGAGCGCGCACGTCAAAGCGGCCGTTTCTGCGTCCTCCTCTGCGGCTCGGGCGGGCGAACTCCACTCGCCGCCCGTCGCGGGCTCGGCGACGGCGTCCAATGGAAGGGGTAGCGGTCGGCGGCGTCGCGAGTTCAGGCAACGGTTGACGGTGATGCGGTACATCCAGGTGGAGAACTCCGCATCGTGACGGTATTCCGGCAGCCGCCG
>NZ_JBSFJL010000075.1:0-3850 GCF_053598035.1 Streptomyces sp. NPDC001204
CGAGGAGACGACCAGCTGCTTGATGTTGAGGATCAGGTCGGTGACGTCCTCCTTGACGCCCGGCACGGTGGTGAACTCGTGCAGGACGCCGTCGACGCGGATGCTGGTGACAGCAGAACCGGGGATCGACGACAGGAGGGTGCGACGGAGGGAGTTGCCGAGGGTGTAGCCGAAGCCCGGCTCCAGCGGCTCGATCACGAACCGGGAGCGGAACTCGTCGACGACCTCTTCGGTCAGTGACGGACGCTGAGCGATCAGCACGAGGTATTGCCTCCAGTGTGTGGCGCCCGCTATGTGACGCCGTAGACACCACGAAGACTACGGGCGGTTCGGCCTCGGAGGAGGCCGAACCGCCCGGCCCCACCCGTCTGCCGACCGGTCGGCGGGCTCGGCTCTTGCTGGAGTGGAGCCCAGCGATCAGCTACTCCCGCCCCTGGGAGTCAGCCACCAGCGCGGTTCTTGGGCGCATACTGGGGACGATGACAAAGCCTGCTGCACCGAAGCGTCATTTGCCTACCAGCCCCTTCAAGCCCCCGGCCACGCCCGCTCCCAAGCACTTCGCCGTGGGCGACCAGGTCACACACGACATGTACGGCCTCGGCCGAGTGATCGGCATCGAGGACGGGATCGCGGCGCTCGTGGATTTCGGCTCGGCGCAAATGCGGATCTTGAGCCCGTACGCCAAGATGACCAAGCTGTAGGACCGCTGTGCCCGGTCACGGCACGCCAGGCCCCTTCGGGGGCCTGCAACGAAAGCGAGACCTCTCATCGATCTGACGTCGCTGTTCTCCGCCCTGGAAGGGCAATCCCGCCGCGCCACTCCGGCATCGCCGCCCCCGGCGACAAACCCCTTCCAAGCCCCGGACTTCGGGGAAGACGAGACCTTCCTGCTGGAGGAGGTGCAGGAGCCCGCCCGGGGCACGCGTGGCGCGCAGCCCAAGGCGGCTTAGCTCCCACGAGTGCGGTGGCGTGACGGGGGCTTCGGGTGCATCGCCGCTGTCGCCGGCCGGGCACTCCAGTGGTACGGCCCGGAAGCCGGCGCGCGGGCTCGGTTCCGAGTGCGGAGGCCCTGTGGAGTACTCCACAGGGCCTCCGTTTCGTCCACCGGTCAGACGGTGTCTGCGGCCTTGCGGCGGCGTACGGCGAGAACCGCTCCGGCGCCGAGTGCGACGGTGACGGCGCTCGCCAGAGCGAGCGGCGTCATCGCGGAGGACGTACCGGTCGCGGCGAGGCTGCCGTCGGCGTCGGTTTCGGTGGCCGTCACCTGCACCGCGTCCTTGGACGCGCCGCCCTGCGCCGAGGGACCCGCGTCCGTGCCGGGCTTCGCAGCGTCCGGCCGCTTGTCATCGTCCTCGCCGGGCCGGCCGGGCTCGGCTTCGTCGGCCGGGCCGGTCTTGCTGCCCGCGGGCAGCAGTTCGAAGTCGTAGCGCTTCATCGGGCCCAGGACGCAGGGGTTGTACGCGTCGGAGGCGTCACCGGCCAACAGGGCGAAGGCGTCGGCGGCCTGGGCCGCGGAGTCGACCTTCATCCGCAGCTTCACGTCGCTCTGCTCGCCCGGCTTCATGGTGTCGATGTGCGCGATGTACTCGGGTTCGTCGCCGTTGAGGGCCTGCCAGCCCGAGCCGTTGGACCATTCCACCTCCAAGTGGCTCTTCTCACCGCGCTGTTCGCCGGCCACATGGAAGAACACCAGGGGGTCCACTGTCAGCGTGCGCTCGGTTCCGTTGGTCACGCGCAGGGTGAAATCGACGGTGGTCCCGGCGACGACCTTGGCCGGCAGCCCCACCGCGAGCGAGGTCAGCCCGTCCTCACGGACGCACTCCTTGGCGGTGGCGAGTGCTTCTTCGGCGGCCTTCTTGGCCTCGAGGGCCTTCGTGGGAGCGTCCTGGACCAGGCTGTACTCCCGGAAGGCTGCCACCCTGGCGTCGTCCAGCGCGGTGTGGGCCTCCTTGGCCGCGGCGTCGGCCTCCTGCTTGGCCTCGACCGCCTTCGCCAGATCGCCCTTGGCGGCTTCGAGGGCTTGCTGCGCCTCGGCCTTCTCGGCGTCACCCGGGGCCGCGTCCAGCTTGGCCTCGGCGTCCGCGACGGCCTTCTCAGCCGCCTCCTTGGCGCCGGCCGCCTCCTTGGCCGCCTTGTCCGCGGCGATCGTGGCCGCCTTGAGCGGGTGCGTGTCGGAGTCCAGGGAGTCCAGGGCGGCCTTGAGCTTCTTCTGCCCTTCCTCCTTGGCGATGACGGCTTCCTCGTAGGCCTTCTGCGCGTCGGCGGCGGCCTTCACCAGTTCCGCGTACGTCGGCCGGTTCTGCGTCTGTGCCGCGGAGGTCCCGGCGGCGAGAGCCGGAGTGGCGGCGAAGAGCACAACGTGCGTGGATGCCGCGACGGCGACGGCCACGGCGAGGGAGCGGCAAAATTTCACGGACGGCCTTTCTTGGTCGGAGACAAAGGAGAAACGGCCGCCGAAAAGCACACACAGGGCAGCCTGGATACCGGGCGAGTGTATAGGCCAAGTAAAGAGTGAGGGGTGCTTTTTTCGCACCACGCTTCCCCATGAAGGAAATCACCACGGATGAAAGGGGCGAACGAGGATGGTTGCTCAGGACGCCCGCATTTCTCTGTGACTTAGATCACTGTCGCGCAGGCGGCGTCCCGGGCGTCTGGCGCTGCGTCCGGGCCGTCGGACCGTCACGCTCCGCCTCCGGCCAGAGCAGGCGAGCGCTGACGGGCCATGGCAGCCACCCACGCCGGCGGGCGGATCCGTACGAGTACGGATTTCGACGCCGAATCGTGGAGCTTTCTCGCTGACGCCGCCCATGAGCCGGAGAACAAGCGTGCCGTGGCGCACGGGAATGGATTTCTCCCAGGAATTCCAAGGGCTGCTGCTCGGAGCGTTCAGGAGCGCGGCTTTTCCTGTCCTTCCCGACGGCGTGGACGGCTGTAGGGCTCCGCGCGTTCGCCGACGGGCCTCCATTCCAACGCCCTTGCACAGCACAACCTTTGCCATGACCGGGCCGTCCTACAGCGGAAACGATCACTCTGTGCGGACGTTCTCAGGGTCGTCGTCACGGGGTGGTCTCCGTACAAAAGGTCACTGCCACGATCGGGTTCCGCAACCTGGGTCCCGCCTGGTTCGCCAACATCGGCAGCGGTGACGCGGTCGGCACGATCACCCTGGCGGTGCCCACGGGCACCACGGTCGTCTCGGCGCCGGAGAACTGCCGGGCGGAGGGATCCGGCACGTACCGTGCGAACTCCGGCACTGGGCCACCCCCGAGGACCGGATCCAGTTCCCCTTCGAACTGCGCATCGACCGGTGATCCCGAACGCCACCGGCGCCGTCACGCTCCACACCTCCGCGCGGCAGGCCCAGTACGACCCCCAGCCGCACAACGTCCACGCCGAACTGGTGGTCAACGCCACCAAGTGACCTTCCCCGCGGCCCGAACCGGCCCCCCGGTCCGCACTGTGGCCGGCGGGGGACGGTCTTTCACCGCTTCTGGCAGTCGCCCGTGACCAGGTGATGGCAGATCTTACGATCAGCCCATGACGAGCTCTCCGGAGTACTGGACCGTGCGCCACTTCTCACAGGCCAACCCCGCTGGGCCGGGGTGTGACAACGTCCCGGCGCTCCTGCGAAGGCTGGCCGATTCCATCGAGGCGCTGGGCCCTGTCGAGATTCAGGACGTCGTCATCGAATCGGAGATGACCGAGCACGGCCCTTGGCGCTCGGGGACCGTCTACTTCCACCTGCCCGAGGACGGCTAGCCTCGCTGTTTCGGTTGGCGTCGGCTGATCTGGGGTGATCCATGTGCCGGGGGGCGCGGGGCTGCCGTCGGATGTTGGGCATGGCGGGGTC
>NZ_JBSFJL010000076.1:0-3769 GCF_053598035.1 Streptomyces sp. NPDC001204
CAGCCACGTGATCATTCTGACGGTCCGGTACCGCCCAGCGCAGCAATACAGTGACGCCTCATCACAGGGCGAACGTTGCCTGATGCGGCACTAGGACGCCGCCCGGCCCGGCACGAGGAAGGCCGGCCGCGGGGCGGGCAGACCAGCAAGGTCCACCTGGCCGCCGACCGGAAGTGCCGCCCGCTGGCGTTCGTGTTGACCGCGGGACAGGCCGCGGACAGCCCGCAGTTCGTCCCCGTGCTGGGGCGGATATCCGCGCGGCCACCCGCCGTGAGTGGGCTGGCTCTGTGGCCCGTCCGAATCGGAACCGCTCGTGGCCGGAGACCGGATCCTGGCTCCTCTGCACGCCTTGCCCCGGGTCCTGGTCCGTCAGAACACACGCTGCGCAGTCTGGGGGCGCCTTGCACAACGCCGGAGTTGAGACCCTGCTTTGGTGTCGTGATGGCGGCGTCGATGCTGTGGTCGGGACGCTCGATGAGCCCGCCGGTATAGAGCAGCAGGGGCGAGCGGAGGGGCTTTCGAGCCGGTGCTCGGTGCGGTGGAACGTCAGAAGCCTTGGTGCTGGAGGACGTCGCGTTCCGTGAGGGGTGGCGCGCGCGTCGGAGGTGCGGGGGAGTAGTGGTGGGTGTCCGGCGTTGGACCAGGACAGGGTCCAGCCCGGACCGCCGTGGACGGGGTTCACCAGTAGTGGCGTCGTCCTGCGACGGCGTGCCCCATCGCGCCGAGGACCCACAGGATGGCTCCGACGACCGCCAGGATGATCCCGATGGTCCACAGGATGGCTATCCCGGTGACGAAGCCGACGACGAGCAGAATGATGCCCAGGATGATCATGATTTCTTCCTTGGGGGGCAGTGCCGCTTCCGCTGTGAACTGCGAAAGACCGCAAGGGCGTGGACACGGGAATGGTCCGTCTCCTCCTTACTCTGCGCGGTGTGGTTTGTGGCGGGCGACCTGTAGGCGGACCTCCGTGGGTATGTCAGGGATGCCAGTGGACCGGTGGGCGGTTCGGAGCGGGCCTTCGCAGAGGGCATCGAGGGCGGCGCCGGGTGCCCTCTGAGGGGTGAGGGTGAGCCTGACGCGGGTGCGCGGATCGGCAGGCCGGCCAGTGATGCGTACGGCCGCATGCTCAACCCCCGGCAGGGCACCGGCTTCGGCGGCGATCGCGTCGCTGAGCGCTCGGTCGCGCAGTTCGACGCCTTCCTGCGGGGGTGTGCCGCCGACGGACAGCGCTCCGGGGTGGCGTCGGCGCAGTTCGGCGAGCAGCCACCCCAGGGCGAGCAGGGCGACGAGGGCGAGGGCGGCGATGACGGCGGGCCACCACCACCAGCCCTGGCTGCTCCAGCGAGCCCGGTCGGCGGAGCCGAGCAGGACGTCGTCCGGGGTGGTCAGGGGCCAGCCGACGGGCGGGACCAGATCGTGTCGCCGGTAGACGCCGAACCCGGCGAAGAGGATCAGCAGGCCGCCGCCGAGCAGGACCAGTCCGGCAAGGGCCAGCAGACTGCGGTTGAGTACGGGTCGCGGCGTCATGGTGTGGCTCCGGGTCTGGGTTCTCCGGTCAGTTGGTGCGTTGCCGCACCCGTACGACGATGCGGGGAGGGCGGGCGAGGGTGAGCCGGTGGCGCTCCTCGTCGAGGACGGCGGTGAGGTCGTCCTTCACCTGTTGAGGGTCGCGGAAGCGGACGTCGGCGCGGGCTTTGACGCGGTGGCGGCGCACCCGGATGCGGGCCTTGCTGACCCCGGGTACTCGCATGGCGGCGTCGCGCAGCAGAGCGGCGGTGCCATCGCGGTCCAGGGAGGCGCGCAGCCCGGGCGCGGGGGAGCGCAGGGGCAGCCAGTGGCGTAGGCCAGGGGTGAGGGCCAGGACGATCAGCCAGATGCCGACGGCGGCGGCCACGGCGGCTCCCGTGAGCATCCACACGTCGTCCACGGGGCGGGTGGCCAGGGCGTCGGTCAGGTGCCGTCGCCAGGCTGCCGCGGGGCGTCCCGCCCGTACGGCGACGACGTCGGCCAGCGCTCCGACCGCCGCCACGAGGGTCACCGAGGCGACCAGCGCGGCCGGAATGCGGCGCGCGGACCACGGACGGTGGGTCCGGTGCCCTCTGTCGCGCTCGCCGGCAGTCAGGTTCGGCGAAGGCGTGTGGTGTTCGGGCGGACCGGGCTCTGTGGGCTCCCTCGGCTCCTGGGGCTCTTTCGTCATCGGGACCGCTGCACGGCGCGGGGATGGCGCGGAGTCGCGGGCGGGAGGGTCCGGGTCGGGTGTCATTCCGGTCCTCCTTCCTGCGTGGTGGGCCCGGTGGTGCGGGCCGGGTGGCTGGTCACAGGACCCGCCCCCGGTTCGCGCCGGAGGTGGCCACCAGCCGTCGGACGGTGAGGGTGACCTCTCCCACCCGCAAGCCGGTCAGCTGAGCCACCTGTTCGGCGACGTCCTGCTGGATCCGCTCGCAGACATGGGGGATGTCGGTGGGGTAGGGCAGTTCCATGGTCAGGTGGAGGCGCACCGATCCGCTCCGGACTGCGGCGGAGGCGCTGGGTGCCGCCGGTCCGCTCGGGCCGGGCGGGAGGGCGGCGCGACGGGACTGGGCCGTGCGTGCGGCTTGGGTGGCGATACGGGCGACCACCCTGTCCGGGATGACGGTGGCGCCCCGTTCGGCCGGAGGCGGCAGGCCGGCGGCCCGCGCCGATGGGCCGGATCCTTCGCCGGGAGGTGGGGCGCCGGGCAGGGTCCTCACCGTCGCCTCCGTGCGTGGAGGTCGAGGTCGCCCTGGGCGACGAGGCCGACGATCAGCCCCGCCGCCCCCAGGACCAGAACCAGCAGAAATGCCCAGAAGCCGCCGAAGTAACCGGCGAAGCCCAGGGCCATCCCCGCCGCGAGGCCCGTGGTCGCTGTGTTCATGATGCACTCACCCGTCTCGCGAGCGTCATCCGCGTGATCAGCCGCTTACGCCGGGACGCGGCGGTGGTCACGGCGGATCACCTAACGCGGCCCTCGTCCGTTTCGGACTCTTCCTCCTCGTCGGGAAGGTGGACGTCGTCGACGGCGATGTTCACCTCGACGACCTCCAGTCCCGTCATCCGCTCCACAGCGCTGATCACGTTGGTGCGCACGTCGCCGGCGACGTCGACGATGGAGACGCCGTACTCGACGACGACGTCCAGGTCCACGGCGGCCTGCCGCTCGCCGACCTCGACCTTCACCCCTTGTGTGACGCTGCCGCCTCCGCCGGGGACGCGTTCCCGCATGGCGCCGAAGGCGCGGGCCATGCCCGCCCCGAGGTTGTGGATGCCCGGTACCTCGCGGGCGGCCATGCCCGCGATCTTGGCCACTACGCCGTCCGCGATGGTGGTCTTCCCCCGGGTCTCGGCCGGAGCTCCGGCTCCGGTACGGCCCTTCAGCGCGCTCACGCCCGCATCGGGTCGGCGGTCCGCCCCGACGCTGGTGATGTTGTCCGTCATGGCGGTCGCCTCGATCGGTCGGTCGGACACCGGCGTGGTGCCCGTCGAAAGGTTGGACATGCGGGGCGGCAGACTTCTCACGAGCGTTCGATGTGATGTGCATCACATGTAAGGGGGTGGGTATGCGATTGTCCTGAACCATGAGCAGGAGCGGCATGATCGAACGGACCGGTTCTTCACCTCTGGGAGGCGACCTGCCGGATCGACTGCTGGCTGTGTGGGCTGCCGAGGGGGACGAGGACGCCTTCGCTGTTCTCGTCCGGCGGCACAGCCGGCCTCTGCTCGGTCTGGCCTGCTGCATGCTCGGTAACGC
>NZ_JBSFJL010000077.1:0-3751 GCF_053598035.1 Streptomyces sp. NPDC001204
CCGTCCGCTGCCTGCCCCTACCCCACCACGGTCATGCCCCGCACACGAAGAAGCCCCTGCTCACCGAACAGGGACTCCCTTTGCCACAACGCACTGAGGTAAGCACCTGCGCGACTCCGCGTTCGGAATGCCACCACACGCACCCGTCGAACTGCGACGGCGTCGACCAGGCGAGTCGTCGGTGGCGCGGCAGCACGAGTTGCTAGTGGGGGCAGCGGACGACGGCGCCGACGTCACCGCGCGCAGCCGCCGTCCATCTTTAGATCACCTCGCATGGATTCCGTACACAAGCCGATGCCACTCACCGAACGCCGCAACCAGGTCCGGAGCCTGTGTCTGTCGGTCCTTGGCCAGGGCATGGATGAGCATGAAGATCACCTCCTGCGCGTAGTCGGGGACGTCGGACAACGTGTTGGGCGGCCGTTGGATCAGTTTCGACTCTCACCTCGCCCACCCGGCACGACAGGAGCAGCATGGTAGGTGGAGGGCTCATTCAGGCCTGGCTAACGCTGGGGCGGAGGGCGCCTGTGCGGGCTACTCCCGGCGGCAAGAGCCAGGGTTGCAGGGCCTCTCGATGTCCCGGGCCGCCCCGAGGCCCAAGCATCGCGGTGATCTTGTCGGTCGGTTCACCCAAGTGCACAACCAGGGGCGGTGCCCGTTGCGCGCGCCCGGGGAAGAGCATGGCGGCCGCGAAATCCACGCGTAGTCGTCCGCCGGGCGACTTCCGACAGCCTTCAGCAGGATGGGTCGGGTTGCCCGGTTCCGGTGGTGCATGGGGTGCCCCGAAGTGCGGCGGCGACGCCGTACTGGGCCCCACCAGGAGCAGTTCATGGCAGCGACGACGGATGTGTTGATACCGGCGTTGGAAGACGCTCGTGAGGCTCACGCCGCGGTCGTCGACCGGTTCAGGACGGATGTGGCCTTCACACGGCCAGGTGTCGACCGGCGGGCACTCCAACGCCAGGCCGCCGAGGCTCAAAGCCACCTCGAACGCATTGAGGACCGCGTACGGGAGATGCGCCCTCGTCCCGGGATGCTGTCCGCCGCCGGACGGTTCATGCAGTTGGCGACCCGCACCGTCGTGCGGGCGACCATGCTGCCGCTGGAGGTGGGGGCGTCGGCCGTGGCGGAGCAGGTACGTGGTCAACAGTCGGCTCATGAGCACCGGCTGCTGAAGAGCACAGAGGACGAGTACGCGGCCGCAGCCCGGGCCCTGGCGACCTGCCAGGTGGGCAGCGATATCGCCGAGCAACTGCACGATCCGGAGACTGCCGACCTGCTCGCCGTACTGCGTCACCAGAACGAGCAGCTGCTGGAGGTTCTCGAGGAGAATCTCGCCCGGCGGGCCAGGGCCGCGGTGATTGTCGGGAGCGACCGCCGTCCCCCACCGGCCCGAGCCGATGAAGGACTGCTGGGCGCGGTCATGCGCACAGTGCGCGAAGCCGTGGCCTGCCTGCGGGCACACACCGGTGCGGGCAACTTGCGAAAGATGCCGGCCGCTACCCCCTTGGCCGAGGAGGAACTGCAAGGCGCGGTCATCCGCGAGGAGGACCTTCCCCTCCCCCGCTACAGCCGGCTCGGCATCCCCGAGGTCCAGCAGCGCCTGCGCAGCCTGTCCCAGGCAGAACTGACCGTGCTCGACGGCTACGAACGTGTCCACGCCGCCCGCCACCGGGTACTGAGCGCCATCGCGGACCTGCGGGAAGCCGAGCCCTGGGCCGGCTACGACGTGATGGACCCGGAACGCATCAAGATTCACCTGCACGACGTCTCCGACGGTCTGGTCCGGCAGGTCCTGGAGTACGAGCGGCGCCACTGTCAGCGCAACACAGTGATCAACGCGGCCAAGGGCGTATTGCCGCCCACACCCGGGGCCGAGGGTTGAACGTCCATCTCAGATCGTGCGCTAAGCCCTCGCGGCCTTGATTGGCTCTTTGACTGGGCTGATCGTGCGGCGAAGCCTTCGCGGGTCGATGTTGTCGATCTACGGAGGGACCTGGTGGCGGTCGAGTTCTTGTCGGATGAGCAGGCAGCCCGGTACGGGTCGTTCTACGAGGCGCCGTCTCGTACGGAGTTGGAGCGGTACTTCTTCCTGGATGACTCGGAGAGAAGGAGGCTGGAGAAAAGCCAGGCGGCGGGTGATTACCGCTCAAGGGGGATGCCGCCCAGCCACTGCTGGGGCTGGACCATGGGATTTGGTAGTAGGTGGTCACGCTTGGCCACTGCCGGGGCAGTTCGGCACGCCGCACCGCGTCGGAGGCCAGGGGGGAGGCCACGCCCAAGCCGGCGAAGGTGCCGCAGCCGTGGAGACATGGCGCAGCGATGCGCCGCATCGCTGCGCCGTGCCCGAGGGCCGGTGGTTTTGGTGGGTGTGTGCCAGTCCAGCAGGGATAGAGCCTGTTCAGCCGCGTCCCGCACCCGGGAGGGATCGTTCGACGCCTTCCCCAAGATCCGTACCCCCTGTAGCAGGACGAGCAGCATGCCGTCCGGGATGGTTTCCGAGCGGATGGTGCACATTGGAAGGATGAGCCTTGGGCAGCGCCTCGCCCATCTACGGCAGCTGTGGCAGTCGAGTCATGCGCTGGTGGCGATTCCGCTTGTACTGATCGTCGCGATCATCCTGGCGGACCTCCGATCCCCGGAATCCGTCCACCTTGGCCCGCTGCTCGTCGTAGCCCCTGCCATCACCGCCTCGTTCGGCGGCTACCGACTGACTGGACTGATCGGGGTACTGGCGGTGGGTGCCCAGGTCCTCCTCGCTGTACTCCAGGGCGGGGTGGCCACCACCAACCACATCTCGCAGATCATCGCGCTCACGATCCTGTCGGTCTTCGCCGTGATCGTGTGCTTGGTTCGCGACCGGCGGACGGCGGAACTGGCCCAGGTGCGGTCCGTCTCCGAGGCTGCCCAAAGAGCCCTGCTGCGCCCGTTGCCTGACCGGCTCGGTCCGCTGCACCTCGCATCTTCATACCTGGCGGCCGAGAAGGAGGCATGCACCGGTGGCGACCTGTACGCGGTGGCGCGTACAGGTGACCGTACGCGTGTGATCGTCGGCGATGTGCGGGGAAAGGGACTGGCCGCGATCGGAGAGGCGGCCACGCTGCTCGGCTCATTCCAGGAGGCCGCCCACCACCACGCCACACTGCCCGCCCTCGCGGAGGCCCTGGACCGCAGCGTCTGCCGCTACCTCACCGGATTCCCGCAGGCGGACGAGGAGGCACAGGAACACTTCATCACCGCGCTACTGCTGGAGATTCCCGATCACAGCCCCGTCTCGCGGGTCATTCACTGCGGACACCCGCCGCCCTTGCTGATCAGGCGTGGTCACGTGAAACCCGTGGCGAGCTCACACCCGGCGCCCCCACTGGGCATGTCGGGGCTGGGGCCGGAGACCTACGACACGCATACCTTCTCGTTCCACCCCGGTGACACCCTGCTCCTCTACACCGACGGCGTTATGGAAGCCCGCGACCGCAGCCGAGCCTTCTACCCGCTGCAAGAGCGGGTCGCCCAGTGGACCCAGAACAACCCCAAGACACTTGTGCAGTGCGTCGAAAAGGATCTTCTTGCCCACGCCGACGGGGCTCTCGGCGATGACGCCGCCATCCTCGCCATTCAGCGCACGCTCGTGCCACGCACCCGTCTCCACGCCAGCCCCCTAGTGCCGCATCAGGCAACGTTCGCCCTGTGATGAGGCGTCACTGTATTGCTGCGCTGGGCGGTACCGGACCGTCAGAATGATCACGTGGCT
>NZ_JBSFJL010000078.1:0-3685 GCF_053598035.1 Streptomyces sp. NPDC001204
ACCCGCCGAATACGAGACCAACTACTACCTCGAAACCACGAAACCCCAGGTCACAGTCACACCCTAGAGTCTCGATCAAACCCGGAACGGTTCACTTCGCGCCGCCACCGACGACGTCAAAGCGTGGAAGCGCGTCAACTCCGCGAACAACACGGCCAACCAGCCCAAGCTGTCCGTCACCTACAACTACCGTCCCTCGGACGGCACCGACCGACAGGCCGGCGCACCCTTCAAGTCCTACGCCGGCGTGTGGGCGGTGAACACCACCACCCCCACCCTGCGTGACACCTTCACCGATCCCGACGGCGACAAGGTCAACGGCACCTTCCAGATCTACGACGCCGCCACCAACACCCCCATCACCACCCCCCTCGGCGAGGGCCTGGTCGTCTCCGACTTCGTCGCCTCCGGCAAGCCGGCCAGCGTCACCGTCCCGGCCGGACAGCTCGGCTCCTCCGCCGGCCTGTCGGCTGGGGGAAGCTCCCGCGGTGCACTCCGCACCCGGTGCGCACCGGTAGCCGCACCGCCGTGCGGATGGGTGCGCCCCCGGTGCGGGCCGGGGGGAGCCGGACGGCTGGAAACTGCGTCTGTTGGGCACAGTTGCTTCCATCTCGTCGCCGGCCGGGACTGCCGGGGCCGACCGTGTGCTGCTCAGCCGGGCTGCACGACGGTGGTGATCTTCCCGGTCCCGAGGTCGTACGCGTAGCCGCCGATCTTGATGTTGCCGATGGCCGGCGCGAGCACGGGTGCCGCGCGCAGCTTAGCGATGTCCTTCTGGACCGTCTTAGACGGCTCCAGGACGGCCATCTCCAAGGAGGTCTGTTCGTCCCAGCCGCCGCGGGCGGCGAAGCCGACGCGCAGATCGTCGTCGGCGAGCAATCCCGAACCGCAGTCGGTGTGGTGGATGACGGCGATCTCGAACCAGTCCGCGTCGGGAGTCTTGTTCTCGTGCAGGTGCACGATCCAGGCAAGGTCCTGGATGACCGCCGGCGTTCCTGCCCACCAGCCCTGCCGGACACCTCAAAGGCCGCGACCCGTCCGTGACGGCCGACAAGCTCGGCGATGCCTGGGCGGACGGGGCAACGGTCGTGTCTTTGCCGGTGGAAATGATCAGGTTGCCTATCGGTTTCTACCCGCGCGTACGCGTGCGGAGCGACGGTCGCTAGGTCGTCTCTCCGCCGACGGACTGTCATGCAAATCGAAGCCAGCGTGCGTGGTCAGCACGCAGTCGTCCAACGGCCTACCAGTGGCAGCCGTAGTGCTCCAGAATATGCTTTGCCTGAGTATTTTCCGGCATCGGATGACCATCTTCAGAAGCATGGTCCAGCACAAGTTCTGCGCTGCGAGGCAGGCCGGCGGGGCGTACCGCCATCCGGTCATACCGGCTCAGCGAAGTTAGTGGGGGTCGGGCTGGCACAGCGCTCCACTTGGCCATTCGGAGACACGGCCGTCTCGGCCGGCCCCACGGCTGGGTCAGCCCGGCTTGACCGCCAGCGTCGCAAAATAGTTCGACATGTATTGAGCGGATGCGTTGGATTGGTGCGGCGCTTCCGCGAAGCCGGTGAGGACGAACCCCGCGGCGAGTTGCCCGCCGATCTGGTCGGTGAGGGTGTGGCTGTATTCAAGAGGGGCATCCGCGCCGAACTTCGTGGCGCGTTCCTCGGCGGAGTACTGCGTGACATCGCTGTAGGGCAGCTTGTGCACGACGATCAGCTCGCCGCGCTCGTCGAGCGCCTCGTGGTCGAACAAGTACACATCAGGGTTGAGGAAGCCCACGAGCAGAGTTCCGCCCGGTCGCAGTACGCGGAAGCACTCACGCCACACCGGTGCCAAGTCTGGTACGAATAGGTTGGAGACCGGATGGAATACGACGTCGAATGTTGCGTCGCCGAAGGCGCTGAGGTCGCGCATGTCGCCCAGGACGGTGCGCAGCTCGAGTCCGTCGCGCGCCGCCACCATCTGGTCCTGGCCGAGCTGGCGGGGTGAGTTGTCGAATACGGTGACCCGCGCCCCTGCGGCGGCGAGGATCGGACCCTGCTGGCCACCGCCGGAGGCCAGGCACAACACGTCCTTGCCGGTCAGGTCCGTCGGCAGCCAGGAGCGGTCGACTGGCTCACGCCCGATGAGAACAATCGACCAGTCGCCCATGCGGGCGCGCTCGACATCCTCAGCACTCACCGGCCTCGACCACTGATTGCCCTCTTGGACACACTTGTCCCAGGCTGCCCGATTGTGGGCAACGGGGTCGACAACAATGTCCTGCACGTTTAACTCCCTGCTACAGCCAAGCGGACACCTGCGGTACTGACAGTTCGGTGCCGCTAGCCAACACGATTGCAGGGTGCGGGCTCAACGAAATTAGCGGGCATCAAGGTGTCCACGGGCTCGACGAGTGGTCGCGCAGCGGGTGCGTAAGCGCTGGTTGCCGGGGTTGCGGAAGCCGTAGGCGTCGCGGGCGATGGTCTTGATGACCCGGTTGGTGCCTTCGGAGCCAGCGTTGGTGATCCCAGTGTGCAGGAACGCAAGGATCTCTGGCCACCATGTCTCGACGGTTGTGGCTAGGCGCTGCAGTTCGGGAAGGTCGGCGTCGGCGCACAGTGTCCGACACGACGTCAGTCGGTGCTTACCTCTTGGAATTCCCGGCCGGGGCGGTGTGGCCCCATGGGAGGGAACGGTGCCCGCGAGAGGAATAGTCAGGACCTGTGGATTCGGCGTGGTTCAGCGATAGCGCGGGAGTCCGCCGAGGTCTGGGAGCTCGTCCTCGAAGTCGCAGGCGGCAACGGCGTCGAGGCCGCGGTTCCAGACTGCTTTGAGTACGCGTGACACTGCTTCGACGAGGACGGGGCCGGGGTCGTCGGCTTCCGCCTCGATCGTGAACGGCCATCCGATGAAGTCTTCGGCCAGCCCGTCGTCCGGGTTGGGCCGGATCTCGAAGACCATCCGACCTGATCGGATCGTGTAGTGATCGTCGACGGGGCTCCGAGAGTTGCCGCGACGAGCGCGGTCACAGACTCGCGATTGCCGCCTCGCAGGTAGATCTGGCAGTCTCCGTAGTCCTTCCCCGTTTTCACGCGGCCTGCTCCTGTTGCTCGACCAGGATGCCGTTCTCGAACCGGGCGCCGGTGCGGACCAGGGGGACCAGATGGGCGCCGGTGATCGCGCCAGCGTGTCTGGGCGGACTCGACGAGCTTGAACACCATCGCCAGAGCGGCGGCTGGACTGCCGGCCCCACGGGTGACCTTGGTCCGCAGCTTGACCGTGGAGAACGTTGACTCGATGGGGTGACATACCAGGACGACGTCGCGCAGATCCTGACGCTCGACCTCGTCAACGATGTCCTGCACGTGGGTCTGCTGCCCGGCTGGCACACCTTGCTTCTCGGCGAGACCGGACAGCGTCAGCGGGTAGACGCCGTGGCCGGCCGCTCGCAGACGCGGCACCACCTCGTCCCACGCCCACGATCCGAGCCGCGCACCTGCAACCAGCACGTAGTTCGCCATGGCCGCACCGTAGCGGAGCGACCCGACAACCGCTCCGGAAGTACTTTCGATACACGCCCTAGTGGCGTCAGGCCTCGGCGTCTTACCCCGCTGATCGGCACGGGTGTGGAGCGAGGACACCGTTGTCAAACGCCGCTTCGAACCGACTCACCGCTTCCCCGGCACAGGCGCACCACTACCGCACC
>NZ_JBSFJL010000079.1:0-3501 GCF_053598035.1 Streptomyces sp. NPDC001204
CCCCGACGGCACCCTGGAGTTCACCGGACGCGCCGACGAACAAGTCAAGATCCGCGGCTTCCGCATCGAACTCGGCGAGATCGAGACCGTACTCGCCGAGGACCCCGCCGTAGCCCAGGCGGTGGTGAACGCGCGGGAGGACGACGAGCACCGCAAGCAGCTCGTCGCCTACCTGGTGCCCGCCTCCGGCTCCGGGATCGACACCGCACGGCTGCGGGAACTCGTGAGCGCCACCCTGCCCGACCACATGATGCCCGCCGCGTTCGTCGTGCTCGACAAGCTGCCGCTCACCCCACACGGCAAGCTGGATCGCAAGGCCCTGCCCGCCCCCGAGTTCACCTCCTCAGAGGGCAGCCGGGAGCCGCGTGACGAGACCGAGAGGATCCTGTGCGGGCTGTTCGCCGAGGTGCTCGGCCTGTCCGAGGCCGGGATCGACGACAGCTTCTTCGACCTCGGCGGCGACAGCATCGTCTCCATCAAGCTGGTCAGCCGAGCGCGCGCGGCCGGCGTCGAGTTCACCGCGCGGGACGTGTTCGAGCACAAGACCGTCGCCCGGCTCGCGGCTGCCGCCGGCGGCGTCGGGACGTCCTCCGCCAGCCGCGGGGACACCGACGGCGTCGGCTCCGTGCCGCTGCTCCCGATCATCCACTGGATGCGGGAGCGTGGCGGCCCGATCCGGCGCTTCAACCAGACCATGATGGTGGTCGTCCCGGCCGAACTCGGCCTGAAGCGCCTGGAAACCGCCCTCCAGACGGTGCTCGACCACCATGACGCGCTGCGGATGCGGCTGCGCCGCACCGGCGGGCTGATCTGGAACCTGGACATACCGCCCCGCGGTGAACTGCGCGCCGCCGACTGCGTCCACCGGGTGGACGTCACCGGTCTGGGCCGCGAGGAGACCAACACCCGTATCGGTGAGCACGTCCAGGCGGCCTGGGACCGGCTCGACCCGGAGACCGGCGCGATGGTGCAGGCGGTGTGGTTCGACGCGGGGCCCTCCGCTCCCGGCCGGCTGCTGCTGGTCGTGCACCACCTGGTCGTGGACGGTGTCTCCTGGCGGATCCTGCTGCCCGACCTGGCCCAGGCCTGGGCCGAGGTGGCGGCCGGCCGGACACCGGAACTGGCGCCGGTGGGCACCTCGCTGCGCACCTGGGCCCAGCGGCTGACCGAGGCCGCGCAGGACGCCGAGCGGGTCGGGGAGCTGGAGACCTGGCTGGACGTGCTCGGCGAGTCCGACCCGCTGCTGACCCCCCAACCGCTCGACCCGCGACGGGACATCACCGCGACCGCGCGCACGATGTCGCTGGTCCTGCCCACCGACCTGACCGCGGCGCTGCTGACCACCGTGCCGGCCGCGTTCCACGCCCGGGTCAACGACGTCCTGCTCACCGCGTTCGGCGCGGCGGTGGCGCGGTGGCGGCAGACCCACGGTCGCGGCGACCACACGGGCGTGCTGATCGACCTCGAGGGCCACGGCCGCGAGGAGATCGTCGACGGCGTCGACCTGCACCGCACCGTCGGCTGGCTGACCAGCCTCTTCCCGGTCCGGGTCGACCCGGGCCCGCTGGACTGGAGCGAGTTCTGCGCCGGGGGTCCCTCGGCCGGACGGGCCCTGAAGGAGGTCAAGGAGCAGTTGCGCAGGCTGCCGGAGAACGGCATCGGGTACGGCCTGCTGCGCTACCTCAACCCGCAGACCAGCATGATGCTCGCGGGCCTGCCCAAGCCGCAGATCGGTTTCAACTACCTGGGCCGGTTCGCCATCGCGGAGGAGGCGACGCAGGCCACGCCGGAGGAGTGGAGCCCGGCCCCGGAGTCCGGCGGACTCGGCGGTGGCGGCGACACCGACGTACCGCTGAGCCACAGCATCGACCTGAACGCGCAGACCCAGGACCGCGCGGACGGCCCCCGGCTGATCGCCGTCTGGTCCTGGGCGGACGCGCTGTTCACCGAGGAGGAGGTGCGCGAGCTCGCCGAGACCTGGTTCGAGGCGCTCGGCGCTCTGGTCGCCCATGTGGCGCGCCCCTCGGCCGGTGGCCACAGCCCCTCCGACCTCCCGCTGGTGCCGCTGACCCAGGCCCAGATCGACATGGTGGAGGCGGCCGACCCGGAGGAGCTCGAAGACGTACTGCCGCTCACTCCCTTGCAGGAGGGCCTGCTCTTCCACGCCCAGTTCGACGAGAACTCCCCCGACGTCTACAACATCCAGATCGCCGTGGACGTCGAGGGCGGCCTGGACGCCCCCAGGCTCCGCGAGGCCGCGGCCGGTTTGCTGCACCGGCACGCCAACCTGCGGGCCGCGTTCCGGCAGCAGGGCCTGGACCGACCCGTGCAGGTGGTGCGGCGCGGGGTGGAGCTGCCGTGGCGGGAGGTGGACCTCAGCGGACTGGCAGCCGAGGAGCGGGACGCCGAGCTGGCCGCGTTCATGGCCGCCGACCGAGTGGACCGGTTCGAGGTGGAACGGCCGCCGCTGTTCCGGTTCACTCTCGTCCAACTGGGCGAGAACCGCTGCCGGTTCGTCCTCACCACGCATCACATCCTGCTGGACGGCTGGTCCGCGCCGCTGGTGATGCGCGATCTGTTCGTGCTGTACGCGGGCGGTGTCCTGCCCGCGCCCACTCCCTACCGGGAGTACCTGTCCTGGCTCGGCCGGCAGGACCGCGCGAGCGCGCTCGCCGCGTGGCAGCGGGTCCTCGAAGGCGTGAGCGAGCCGACGCTGATCGCGGCTGAGGACTCCGGCCGCCGGGCGACCGTGCCGGACGAGCTGCTGTTCCGCGTGCCCGAGGAGCTGACCACCGCGCTGAACGCGGCGGCCCGGCGCTGCGGCGTCACGCTCAACACCGTGGTCCAGGCGACCTGGGGTGTTCTGCTGGGACGGCTGACCGGGCGCGACGACGTCGTCTTCGGCGGCACGGTCTCCGGCCGTCCGCCGGAGATCGCCGGTGTCGAGAACATGGTCGGCCTGTTCATCAACACCCTGCCGGTACGCGTCCGGGTGCGGCCCGGCGAGTCGTGGGCGGAACTCCTTGGCCATCTTCAGAGCCGGCAGACCGAGCTGATGGGCCACCAGTACCTCGGGCTTCCGGACATCCTGCGTGCCCAGGGTGTCGACCAGCTCTTCGACACCCTCACCGTCACCGAGAACTACCCGATGGACACCGGCACGCTCGGCAAGCCCACCGAGGGCCAGCGGATCACCGGCCTGGAGGCGCGGGACGCGAACCACTACCCGATCTCGCTGATCGCCGTTCCGACCAGGGAACTGCTGCTGAAGTTCGAGTACCGGAGCGAGCTGTTCGAGCGCGCCGAGATGGTGCGCTGGATGGACTGGCTGGTCGGGTTGATCGGTCAGTTCGCGGCCGACCCGGACCGGGCTGTCGACACCGCGGAACTGCTGTCCCCCGAGGAACGGCATCGGGTGCTGGTGGAGTGGAACGACACGGCGCGCGATGACGTGCTGCCGGTGACGTTCCCGCAACTGTTCGGCGCGTCCGTGGAACGCGA
>NZ_JBSFJL010000080.1:0-3367 GCF_053598035.1 Streptomyces sp. NPDC001204
CGACTTCCCCCCGGCGGGCGGGGCCCGGCACCTCACACCCCGAGAGGGAGCACCATGCGCATCACTCGCCCCATCAAGCCGCCGAAGCTCCTGGCGTTCGCCGACGTCGAGTCCACCGGACTGGACCCGTTCCTGCACGAGGCGTGGGAGATCGCCGTCATCCACCGGTGTGACGGCGTCGACGAGGAGCACGTCTTCCGGATCAAGCCGGACATCACCGGTGCCGACCCCGAGTCCCTCCGGATCAACCGATACCACGAGCGCACGGCCGCCACCGACTGGAAGTGGGATGACCCGCACCTCGCGGCTGCCCAACTGCACGACCTGCTCGACGGTGCCGTGCTCGTCGGCTCGAACCCGTCGTTCGACGCCGACATGATCCGCAACCTGTTCGTCCGCTACTACGACGACGCGAAACCGTGGCACTACCGGACCGTCGACGTCGTCACCCTCGCGGCAGGCTGGTTGTACGGGCGGGCCAGCGAGTGGACCGCCCGGGACTGCGACGCCACCTGGTACGGCAAGGTCGCCACCGCGATCGGCTGGCCGTGGAAGACCCACCAGGTCTCCGAGATCGCCCAGGTGCCGATGCCCACGCCGGACGTCGCGCACACCGCTCTCGGCGACGCCCGCTGGGCACGCGACCTGCACGACGCGGTCACCGTGCCGCACGCCATTTTCGCCGCCGACGACGAGCAGCTGGCCGCGATGGCCGGCGCCGCCCTCTCGCGCAAGTTCGGGGGGCAGTCGTGACCGAGCAGCTGCAGTTCTCCCTGCCTGTCACGGGCACCGTCAACCCGGCCGCCGGTGAAGCGGCGAAGGCGGACGGCATGGCCCTCGCCCAGGCGAACACGCCGATCGAGTGGGGCGACGCGTGCGCCGCCGCCATCGAGCTGATGGCCCGCCGCGGCACCGAGTTCCAGGCCGCCGACCTCATCGCCGAGGGCCTGGTCGACGAGCCCAACAGCCCGAACCGGTGGGGGCCCGCGTTCCTCCGCGCCGCCGCGGCCGGGGTCATCGAGGCACGCGGCTACGCGAAGTCGAAGCGGGCCACCGTGCACTCCTCGATCTGCCGCACGTGGACGGGCACCGCCGAGTACCGCGAGGGGAGGGCGGCATGAGCACAGAGAAGCTGCTCGCCATCATCGCCGTGGTCGTCGTCGGCGCGGTGTTCTGCGTCCTCCAGGTACGCCGCGCCCTGCGCCAGCCCCTGGAACGGGACCGCATCGTCGCCAACGCGATCCTGCTGCACAACCCGCCCGCCCGCGAGACCGAGCCCGGCAGCGCCTTCGCTCTCCAAGACGAGTGCGAACTCCTGTGGTCCATCCCGGAGTACATCGACCCCATGACGCAGGCCGGCCTCGATCGGCTGCGCGCCGCCGTCCGCGACGAGCAGACGGGGGAGGACTCCTGATGTACCGCCACGACACCGACGCGCTCACCGTCATGGACTGGTTCTGTGGCGCAGGCGGCAGCAGCCAGGGCATGCACTCGATTCCCGGCGTCCGGATGGAGCGCGCCGCGAACCACTGGGAGCGGGCGATCGAGTCGCACGCCGCGAACTTCCCCACTGTCGACCACTACCGCGGCGACATCCGCGAGGCGCCGGTCGACACGTGGCCCGTCACCGACATCTTCTGGGCCAGCCCCGAGTGCCCGCAGTGGTCGAACGCGCGCGGCAAGAAGCGCGACTTCGACGCCTCCATGCAGGGCGACCTCTTCGGCGGCTTCGGCCCGAGCGAGGAAGTCGAGCGGTCCCGCGCACTCATGGAGGAAGTCCCCATGTACCTGCGCGGCGTGCAGGAGCGGGGCGGCCTGGTCAAGGCCGGCGTCGTCGAGAACGTCATCGACGTCCGCGCCTGGGACCAGTGGGACCGTTGGCTCGGCGAGCTCCACAAGCTCGGCTACCGGACCCGCATCATCGCCCTCAACTCCATGCACGCAGACCCGCGCACCGTCCACCAGGCACCGCAGTCCCGCGACCGCCTGTACGTCGCCTACTGGCACGAGTCCCTCGGCCGCACCCCCGACTGGGACAAGTGGCTCCGCCCGCGCGCCTGGTGCACCGGCTGTGACCAGTGGGTGCAGGCCGTGCAGCGGTTCAAGCAGCCCGGCCGGGACATGGGCCGCTACCGCCAGCAGTACGTGTACCGGTGCCCGAACGTCGCCTGCCGCAACCAGGTGGTGGAGCCCGCGACGTTGCCCGCCGCCGTCGCCATCGACTGGACCCTGCCTGGCCAGCGCATCGGCGACAAGCCGCTCAAGGAGTTCTTCGCGGACAAGGCCAAGACGCAGTCCCTCGGATTCCACCCGCTCGCGCCGAAGACCCTCGCCCGTGTCCAGGCCGGCCTCGACAAGTTCGCCCGGCCGATCACCCTGGAAGCCGCGGGCAACACCTTCGAGCGCAGGCCCGGCGTGCGCACCTGGCCCGTCGACGCACCGCTCACCACCCAGACGACGACGCCCACCAAGGCGGTCGCCTACGAGCCGTTCATGGTCCCGGCGGGAGGGACCTGGCGCAACGATCCGTCGAGCATCCTGGACCCGATGGCGTGCCGCACGACCCGAGAGAACGACGGCCTGGCCATCCCGCCGCTGCTCATCCCCGTCGAGGGCCGCGACGGCAAGGAGCCCCGGTCTGCGAACGATCCGCTCCGCACCCAGACCGCCCGCAACGAGACCGGCCTCGCCTGGCTCCCGTTCATGGTCACCATGCGCGGCGGCGGCGACCAGCTGCGCGGCCGCTCGATCGGCGAACCGGTGGGAACGGTGTCCGCCAACGGCAACCATCACGGCCTCGTCACGCCGGACGTGCCCGCGATGGTCATGCGGAACAACGGGTCGAAGGGTGACGGCGGCGAGCACTGCACCAGCGCCGCCGAGTACCTCCGCACCATGACGACGGCTGGCCACCAGTCGCTCGTCACCTGGGAGCACTTGCTCGTCCCGTACTACGGGACCGGCACCGCGAAGACGGTCCACGAACCGGTCGGCACGCTGTCGACCCGCGACCGGTACGCCCTCGTCCAGGGCGACGTCGCCATCGAGGACGTCCTCTTCCGGATGTTGGAGCCCCACGAGATCGGCCGAGCCATGAGCTTTGGCGACACGTACACCGTGCTCGGCACGAAGCGGGAGAAGGTCCGCCAGTACGGCAACGCGGTCACGCCGAACTGCGCGGAGGTCATCGTCTCCGCCCTGGTCGAAGCCATCACCGGCGGCGAGATCTCACGTCACGAGGTGGCCGCATGAAGGAGAACCTCCCCGAGACGACGGCCGCCGCCGGATCCGTCCGCCGTCTGCAGGCCCTCGCCGTGGCGGGCTGGCCGCTCGCCCGGCTGGCCCGGGAGACCGGACTCGCGCCCAC
>NZ_JBSFJL010000081.1:0-3198 GCF_053598035.1 Streptomyces sp. NPDC001204
TGTGACGGGTGGTTGGTCGTTGTTTGAGAACTGCACAGTGGACGCGAGCATCTGTGGCCAAGTTTTTAAGGGCGCACGGTGGATGCCTTGGCACCAGGAACCGATGAAGGACGTGGGAGGCCACGATAGTCCCCGGGGAGTCGTCAACCAGGCTTTGATCCGGGGGTTTCCGAATGGGGAAACCCGGCAGTCGTCATGGGCTGTCACCCTTGTCTGAACACATAGGGCAAGTGGAGGGAACGCGGGGAAGTGAAACATCTCAGTACCCGCAGGAAGAGAAAACAACCGTGATTCCGGGAGTAGTGGCGAGCGAAACCGGATGAGGCCAAACCGTATGCGTGTGAGACCCGGCAGGGGTTGCGCATGCGGGGTTGTGGGATCTCTCTTCTACGGTCTGCCGGCCGTAGGACGAGTCAGAAACCGTTGATGTAGGCGAAGGACATGCGAAAGGTCCGGCGTAGAGGGTAAGACCCCCGTAGTCGAAACGTCAGCGGCTCGTTTGAGAGACACCCAAGTAGCACGGGGCCCGAGAAATCCCGTGTGAATCTGGCGGGACCACCCGCTAAGCCTAAATATTCCCTGGTGACCGATAGCGGATAGTACCGTGAGGGAATGGTGAAAAGTACCCCGGGAGGGGAGTGAAATAGTACCTGAAACCGTGTGCCTACAAGCCGTGGGAGCGTCGGACGAGGACTTGTCCTCGTCTCGTGACTGCGTGCCTTTTGAAGAATGAGCCTGCGAGTTTGCGGTGTGTTGCGAGGTTAACCCGTGTGGGGAAGCCGTAGCGAAAGCGAGTCCGAATAGGGCGTTTGAGTAGCACGCTCAAGACCCGAAGCGGAGTGATCTAGCCATGGGCAGGTTGAAGCGGAGGTAAGACTTCGTGGAGGACCGAACCCACCAGGGTTGAAAACCTGGGGGATGACCTGTGGTTAGGGGTGAAAGGCCAATCAAACTCCGTGATAGCTGGTTCTCCCCGAAATGCATTTAGGTGCAGCGTCGTGTGTTTCTTGCCGGAGGTAGAGCACTGGATAGGCGATGGGCCCTACCGGGTTACTGACCTTAGCCAAACTCCGAATGCCGGTAAGTGAGAGCGCGGCAGTGAGACTGTGGGGGATAAGCTCCATGGTCGAGAGGGAAACAGCCCAGAGCATCGACTAAGGCCCCTAAGCGTACGCTAAGTGGGAAAGGATGTGGAGTCGCACAGACAACCAGGAGGTTGGCTTAGAAGCAGCCACCCTTGAAAGAGTGCGTAATAGCTCACTGGTCTAGTGATTCCGCGCCGACAATGTAGCGGGGCTCAAGCGTACCGCCGAAGTCGTGTCATTGCAGTGTTAGCCCCAACGGGTGCTGTGATGGGTAGGGGAGCGTCGTCTGCCGGGTGAAGCGGCACTGGAAGGTAGTCGTGGACGGTTGACGAGTGAGAATGCAGGCATGAGTAGCGATTCACACGTGAGAAACGTGTGCGCCGATTGACTAAGGGTTCCTGGGTCAAGCTGATCTGCCCAGGGTAAGTCGGGACCTAAGGCGAGGCCGACAGGCGTAGTCGATGGATAACCGGTTGATATTCCGGTACCCGCTGTGAAGCGTCAAACATCGAGCATCGTGATGCTAAGGCCGTGAAGCCGCCCCTGATCTCTTCGGAGTGAGGGGGAGTGGTGGAGCCGCTGAACCAAGCGGTTAGTAGGTGAGTGATGGGGTGACGCAGGAAGGTAGTCCATCCCGGGCGGTGGTTGTCCCGGGGTAAGGGTGTAGGACGTCAGGTAGGTAAATCCGCCTGGCAATAGTCTGAGACCTGATGCCGAGCCGATTGTGGTGAAGTGGATGATCCTATGCTGTCGAGAAAAGCCTCTAGCGAGTTTCATGGCGGCCCGTACCCTAAACCGACTCAGGTGGTCAGGTAGAGAATACCGAGGCGTTCGGGTGAACTATGGTTAAGGAACTCGGCAAAATGCCCCCGTAACTTCGGGAGAAGGGGGGCCACGCCTGGTGATCACTCTTGCAGTGTGAGCTGGGGGTGGCCGCAGAGACCAGCGAGAAGCGACTGTTTACTAAAAACACAGGTCCGTGCGAAGCCGTAAGGCGATGTATACGGACTGACGCCTGCCCGGTGCTGGAACGTTAAGGGGACCGGTTAGCTCACTTTCGGGTGGGCGAAGCTGAGAACTTAAGCGCCAGTAAACGGCGGTGGTAACTATAACCATCCTAAGGTAGCGAAATTCCTTGTCGGGTAAGTTCCGACCTGCACGAATGGCGTAACGACTTCTCGACTGTCTCAACCATAGGCCCGGTGAAATTGCACTACGAGTAAAGATGCTCGTTTCGCGCAGCAGGACGGAAAGACCCCGGGACCTTTACTACAGTTTGATATTGGTGTTCGGTTCGGCTTGTGTAGGATAGCTGGGAGACTTTGAAGCGGCCACGCCAGTGGTTGTGGAGTCGTCGTTGAAATACCAGTCTGGTCGTGCTGGATGTCTAACCTGGGTCCGTGATCCGGATCAGGGACAGTGTCTGATGGGTAGTTTAACTGGGGCGGTTGCCTCCTAAAGGGTAACGGAGGCGCCCAAAGGTTCCCTCAGCCTGGTTGGCAATCAGGTGTTGAGTGTAAGTGCACAAGGGAGCTTGACTGTGAGACCGACGGGTCGAGCAGGGACGAAAGTCGGGACTAGTGATCCGGCGGTGGCTTGTGGAAGCGCCGTCGCTCAACGGATAAAAGGTACCCCGGGGATAACAGGCTGATCTTCCCCAAGAGTCCATATCGACGGGATGGTTTGGCACCTCGATGTCGGCTCGTCGCATCCTGGGGCTGGAGTCGGTCCCAAGGGTTGGGCTGTTCGCCCATTAAAGCGGTACGCGAGCTGGGTTTAGAACGTCGTGAGACAGTTCGGTCCCTATCCGCTGTGCGCGTAGGAGTCTTGAGAAGGGCTGTCCCTAGTACGAGAGGACCGGGACGGACGAACCTCTGGTGTGCCAGTTGTTCTGCCAAGGGCATGGCTGGTTGGCTACGTTCGGGAGGGATAACCGCTGAAAGCATCTAAGCGGGAAGCCTGCTTCGAGATGAGGACTCCCACCCACTTGATGGGGTAAGGCTCCCAGTAGACGACTGGGTTGATAGGCCGGATCTGGAAGCACCGTGAGGTGTGGAGGTGACCGGTACTAATAGGCCGAGGGCTTGTCCTCAGTTGCTCGCGTCCACTGTGT
>NZ_JBSFJL010000082.1:0-3029 GCF_053598035.1 Streptomyces sp. NPDC001204
TGCCGGCCATGACAGTGGCGCAGGCCGCAGCTGCGAGAACGCCGACGGCAGCGGTGCGGGCGGTATGGCGGCGCAGTGGCTTGAAGCTGAACACAAAGAGTTCCTTTTTTGCTCGGTGGATCCGTACGCATTTGCTCGGTGGATCCGTGCGCATTCAGCCTCGTTGTTTCGACGCCTGCCAGACCATCCGGGAAACAGGTCAACCGTTGGTATGGCCCTCTTCCCCTCCGAACTGGGGAAAACCCGAGGCCCGGAGTGTGGCTGCCCGGCATGACGGCGACGGCGGTCACCGCGGCCACGACCGCGACGATCACGAACTCCCGCCGTCGCCACAACACGCGGAAATACCTCGCAAGGGCTGCCGGAGAAGACCCCCGGAGGAAGCCACCGATCTGAGAGCCAAGACGCAGACGTACGTGCTACGCGTTGATGGCGCTATTTGAAATTCCCGACCCGGTGCTGAGGAGTGGGGCAAACCTGCTGAGTTGATTTCCCCACCCTTCGTGCGATCTCGGTGTGGTGGGTGCGACGGCAAGCCTGCGTGGGCAACGGGTCGGGCCTCTTCGGGAGGTTGGGTGCTCACGTGGGAGGAAGACGTGGACGCGCACGCGCTGCGTCGCCAGGGCTGGACGATCTCCGCGATCGCCAGACACCTGGGACGCGACCGTAAGACGATCCGTGCCTACCTGAACGGCGAGCGCGCCCCGCGGCAGCGCCGCCAGGCTCCAGATATGTTCGTTCCCTTCTTGGACTACTGCCGTCAACGCCTGGCGGACGACCCGCACTTGTGGGCATCCACCCTGTTCGACGAGGTGGTCCAACTCGGCTACCGCGGCGCCTATTCGACGTTCACCGGGGCGCTTCGTCGCTACGAGGTCCGGCCGTACTGCGAGCCCTGCCATGCGTCGCAGGGCCGGGACCGCGCGGTGATCGATCACCCGCCGGGCGAGGAGGTCCAGTTCGACTGGGTCGAGCTGCCCGATCCACCCGCGGGCTGGGGCATCGGCGGACACGCGCACCTGCTGGTCGGGGCGCTCGCGCATTCGGGCCGGTGGCGGGCGGTGCTGGCGGAGTCGGAGGACTTCCCGCACCTGGTCTAGGTCCTCGACCAGGTGCTGCGCAAGCTCGGCGGCACCGCCAGACGGTGGCGGTTCGACCGGATGGCGACCGTCTGTTACCCCTCCAGCGGCCAGGTCACCCCGACGTTCGCGGGGGTCGCGAAGCTCTACGGCGTCCAGGTGGCGATCTGCCCGCCGCGGGGGAAAAAGCCGCAGGGGCGTGGTGGAGAAGGCCAACCACGCGGCGGCGCAACGCTGGTGGCGCACGGTCCCCGACGGTCTCAGCGTCAAGCAGGGCCGGTCTGGCGTCGACAAGCTCGCCGTCCGGATGGACGAGCGGCGCCGCAGCGTCGACGGCGTCAAGGTGACCGTTGCCGACCTCGCCACGACCGAGCCGCTGCTTGAGCTGCCCACGCGCCGTTCCGGCCGAGTTGGAGGTCGTGCGGACCGTCAGCCCGCAGGCCCTGGTGTCCTTCGAGGGCAACCTCTACTCGGTCTCGCCCGGGATGTCGGGGATGCGGGTCACCGTCCGGCAGCGGCTCGGCGAGGACTACCTGCACATCGCCACGGCGGGGAAGGCCGCCGTCGCCCGGCACCGGCTCGCGTCGCGCGGGGCCGGGCGGACGGCCCGCGACGCGGGTCATGTGATTGCGCTGGAGCGGGCGGTCCTCGCGCAAGACCAAGACCCGCCGCCCGCTGTCGCCCGAGGCGCTCGCTGAGGCCGAGCGGCTGCGGGGCCAGGCCGCCGGCGGGAGTCCGGCCGAGCGGATCGTGATCAACCTTGACACCTATGCCGCCGTGGCCGACCGGCTGCGGACCGCTCCGACACCCGAGGAGGAACCCGGCGAGTGAACACATCACCGATGCAGATGAGTGAAGCGCGCCGCTACTCGCAGCTGCGGGCCCACCTCGAGGGCTTGCCCAGCCGTCCCGTCAGCGCTGGGCTGGACACCGCGAGCCGAACAGCCCGACCGCGGCGAAGGAGGAGCGGGTGCGCAGCTTCGAGACGGGACCAGACGGTCGTACGATGCGACGTGCACCGCTCTGGCCGCGTGTGGAGTGAGCACGCATTGCGTGTCGTCCGCCGACACGAGCGAGGCCCTGGTGGCTGCCTGTCCGCCGGGAGCCGAGACCCGCTGGCCCGCCCTGTACGTCAAGGCCCGTGCGGACGGCGACCGTGCGGTGCGCACCGAGGCGTTCGACGCGATGGCGAGTGGCGTGTGGGAGCTGGCGGCCGCGGTATGGCAGGAGACCGAGCTGCTGCTGTGGAAGCCGCCGACGGCGTGGTTCAGCGTCAACGCCTTCTACACCATCGGCGGGCTGCGGAACTGGTACGTGAACTTCGAGCACCCCCACCGCTCGGACCGGCGATGGGGTCGACACCTTCGACCTCACCGTAGACCTGGTCGTCGGCCCCGACCTGACCAGCTGGCAGTGGCACGACGGGACCGAGGTCGAGGGGCTTTCTCGCCGCCGTCGGCGCCGCCAACTCGACCGCCGCCCGCGCAGCCGCTGCCGCCAACGTCAAGGCCGGGACACCCGCCCAGGCCGGGCCCGTCAAGCCCGCTGGGCGAGCCACGGGCGGCGCCATGACTGCCGAGTTCGGCGCCCTCGCCGCCGTAGCCGGCGCCGTAGGCACAACCGCCGCCGCGGGCGCCTCGGCCATCAGGTCGGCGGCCGACCTGGGCCGCGAGGGCATCGGCCTTGCCCGCGACGGGGTCCGGGAAGCCAGGGCCGGCGGCGAGCGCCGCCACGAACGGAAGATGCACGCCGCCGGGAGCGGTGGCGACGAGGGCTGACCCCAGACCGAATATGACGAGGCACCCCGAGGAGCCGCTCGAATCGGCTCCCGCAAGGGCCCCGGGGGGGGGGGGGGGGGGGCGGGGGCGCCCCGGCCCCCCCCCCCCCCGGCGCGGGCGCGGGGGGGGGGGGGGGCGGGCGGGGGCCCCGCAGGGGGCGGCGGGGGCGGCG
>NZ_JBSFJL010000083.1:0-2920 GCF_053598035.1 Streptomyces sp. NPDC001204
ACGACGCGCACAGCGACGCTGTGGGACGGGGCAACGTTTCAAACCAGGTCAGCGGCAGTGGAGCGTAAAGCCCGGAACGCGGGTCACCATCTCGGTTCGCAGCTACACAGTTACCCAAGTCTGCTCGTACCGCGTCGTCCTGGAGCCGAAGGACCCCAAGGACAGAACCGCACTGGCCGCCGCCCCCAAGTCGTGTGATACCGACGGCGGTTCTGTGGACGAGGGTCTGCGCCTCACTACAAACCACACAGTTCTCGCAGCAGCAGCCAAGGCCTCCCCCGCCGAGAGCCAGACACTCGCCCCCACTCAACAACGGCGGCGTACAGCGCTTCCCGACTGGTCTGTTCCTCACCGTCTCGTACGTCGACACCGCCGCGGGAACCGCCGGCATCGGCGCGAACTGCGCCGCGATGCCGGTCGCGGTGGACAAGGCCCCCAGGTTGGCGACACGGTGGAGTTCGCGGGGGTGATGTTGGAGGTGTCGGACCTCGCCAAGAAGGGCGTGTGGTTGAGACAGGCATGCAAGCAGGACAGGAGGGCCGCGCCGCAGTCCGTGCTGCGTTCCATCTCTTCACCTCCCTAGCCCGCGTCGAGCACTGCTCGAGCCTGTCACGGCGGCGTGCCTGGGTTGTCTGCAGTGTCCAACGAGCCATCGCCGAGCCTCTTCGGGCTCGACCCCGCCGGGTTCGATGGTTCCTCTACAGTCGTGTCGTTCCCTGATGCACAGGTCGCGATAGGAGTCAGGTATGGCGTTCGGCAGGGGCAAGAAGATCGAAGAGCCGCGCGTGCAGCCCGTCGGCTGGGTGGATGCGTGGGAGTTCGCGATCGGGACCGAGGAACGTCCGGCCGGGGGTGATCGGAAGAACGCCGTCCACGGGCCGCGTGCCTTCCGTGTCCCAAGCGGCGGTGGCATGCACCGCGTCTTCGCACCGTGCGCGTTCTTTCCGCCAGAATCCCAGTCGTCAACGTCCACGCCCGGAGACCTCCGCTTGTTCGAGGACCCCGAAGGACAGCAGGTTCTCTGCTACCTCGCCGCACCGGAAGACAGAGGCGGAGAACGCCACTTCCAGGTCCACGATGGCGACGGTCGTGTCATCGGCTCGATTCACACAGCCGCCGCTCTCAGGCGGGCTCTGAAGCCGGAGTGGTACATCGAGCAGCCCGGACGGCCCGCCATCGTGAGCTGCCACGAGTGGGCGAAGGGCGGTACCAAGGGAATCGTTCAACGGGGAGCCGGGAAGTTGTTCACGAGTGTTGTCCAAGGTGTGGCCGACCTCGGAGCTGAGGGAGGTGACCATTCCTCTCCGCAGAGGCCTCTGGAGTGGCGGGCCAATGATGAGTTGGTGATGACGTCTCAGGGGCACCGGTCATTCCTGCTCAGGGCCGGGTGGATCGACCGGCGACTCGTGTTCGCATATGCCTTGGTACGCAACGGATGAAATGTCCCCCTCCGCACGGGCACCCATTTGACGATCGTCTGGCGTTCGTCTCCATTCCGAGGAGAGCCAAGTAGGGCACCATCCCGATCAGCGGGTTGTCTTACGGGACGAACGACAAGTCCGCGCGCGATGACTATCCTGAGCCGACAGTGAGAAATAGGATCAAAATGCGTGCCGCACTTTTGAGGGGAAAAAAGCGTGAGGACTGTCAATCCGGACGATCTGGACCAGCTCGCCAAACTCCTGGATGGACGAGGCGGCATACAAGACAAACTCGACGAGGCCTTCACGCGAGCCTCACGACTCGGCGTCACCAGTCATCTCACCTCTCTGAAGCCGATGCGCGGCTGGGTCAAAGACGCAGCACCCGACCTGCGCAAGCGGGCCACAATCGCGCGCCTGGAGGACGGCGATCCCGAGGCAGGGGTACGTTGGGCAGGATTCAGCGCGAGTGAGCTGCAGAAGTACCTCGATAAGCACGGCGGAAAGGGACTCTCTCCGGACGAAATCCTACTCGCGAACTCCGTTGCGGCCAGTGACGACCCGAAAGCCTACTCCTTCAAGAGAACGCCTGACGAGTCGCTCAACGACTGGATCGAACGCATGAAGGCCCACGCAATCGCGCAGATACCCGGGTTGCAGCCCCATGAAGGGACCATTGCAACAATTATCGGTTATTACGGCGATTGGACGTCAGTCACGAAGGCCACCGCCACCGTCACTATCCAGGGCACTTCACTGACCAGGGTACTGCTGGGAAACTCCCTCAAACAGGGTGCGCTCACAACCTGGAAGAACCGTATTGGAGTTGCGCTCCGAGGCACTAACAACGGTGCACTGAAGTGGGCCGGTAACGGGATCGTCGAGTGGACTCCCAGGCTTCGCTCGCTCAGCGCACCCGGCAGTTGGTTTCCCAGCGCCCTCAGTTCATGGGCACGGAAGGTCCCGCTCCTCCGAGGGCCCGTCGGCGACTGGACTGGCGCCGCTTACAACGCAGCCCGCCGCCTGCCGATCATGGATACGCCTCTGTGGAGGGGCCTGACCGTCAATAAAGCCATTAACTTTTTGGTTGGATCAGACGAACTGGCGCAAGTTTATGGCGGTTTCACTCACTCAAGTCAAGCCGTAATGCGAGCTGGCAACGCCAGCCTCATCAAGGTTTTCACCAAAGCTTCAAACGCACAGCGATTCACCAACTCGCTGCCAAATGCCGCGCGCGGTGCAGGCGCATTCCGCACCGGGCTCGGTGCCGCAGCGAAGACGGCCGGATTTCTCCGAGGCGCCGGTATCGTCGGCGGCGTCGCCTCGACAGGGCTCAGCGCTGCCAACGTCATTTCGCAGGGTAACCCGGTAGAGGCCTTCAAGCGCAACGGTGCGGGTTACGTGGCCGACGTAGCAGAGGTCGGCTTCAACGCATCCATGACCGCGGCCATGATCGCCCCCAACCCGATCACCATCGGCCTCGCCGTGGGAACCGGCGC
>NZ_JBSFJL010000084.1:0-2761 GCF_053598035.1 Streptomyces sp. NPDC001204
AAGCCGACCTCTGCTACGTCGGCGACATAGCCGGCTCCCTTGCGTTTGAAGGCATCGACCGGGTTGCCCTGCGAAATGACGTTGGCGGTACTCCACACCGTCGAGGCCGCGCTCCCGGCGATGCCCGCCCCTCGCAGGAGTCCGGAGACTTTACCCGCGGTCGAGAGTCCCTTGGTGAGCGCGGCCGTACGGCTGAGGCCGGCTCCGCGTGACTCTGCGAACGCCTTGCTTGTGACTGTCAGGAGATTCGCATTACCTGCACGCGTCACAGCCTGACCGGAGTGGGTAAGCGCACCGAACTTCTTGGCCAACTCGTCAGAGCCCACAAAGAAGTTGATAGCCCTGTTGACCGAAACCCCTTTCCAGATCGGGGAGTCCATGATCCTCAGGCCCCGGACCGCGTCGTAGGCGCCGCCCGTCCAATCGATGATCCTGCCCTTGGTGCCCGGGATCTTTTGGGCCCATTGGCTGAGTTTGCTGGGAAACCAACTGCCGGGTGCGCCGAGGGAACGCACCTTGGGGGTAATCTTGATCAGCTTTGTTCCGGACCAGCGCAGCAGCCCGTTGTTCGATCCTCTGAGCGCGACTCCGATGCGGGTCTTCCAGGTCCGCAGCGACCCTTGCGCGAGAGAATTGAAAAGAAGAACCTTGGTCAGAGCCGTTCCCTGAATTGTCACGGTGGCCATGGTTTTGGTGGTCGACTTCCACTCGCCGTAGAGGTCGATCACGCTCATGATCGTCGCGGCGTGAGGCTTGAGCCCGGGGATCTGCTCCAGCGCGTGCGTCTTGATCCGCAAGACCCAGTCGTCCAGGGACTCATGGGGCTTTCGCTTGAAGACATCGGCGTTTGGATCGTCGCTGGCAGCAACGGAGTTGGCGAGAAGAATATCGCCGGGGGAAAGGCCCTTGTCCTTGTGATCCTTGAGGTACCTCTCAATGTCCTTAGTGCTGAAACCAGCCCAGCGCAATCCGGCTTCTGGGTCTCCGCTTTCCAGCCGGGCGATCGCCGCACGCTTGCGAAGGTCCGGCGCGGTATCGGCAACCCAGCCCCGTAGCGGCTTGAGCGAGGACAACTTGCTGGATACGCCTAGCAGGGAGGCCCTGGTGAAGGCTTCGTCGAGCTTGTCCTGAAGGCCGCCCCGACCGTCCAGAAGCTTGGCGAGTTGCTCCACGTCTTCCGGATTGACGACCCTCACGTTCTGTCCCCCTCAAGTTCTCTGTCCCGCTGGTACCGGAGTGGCCGCGGGTGGGCCTCATACCCTACGTGCGCTTGTCATGTCACGGATCAGGAAAGCGACGCGGACAGCGATGTGCACGCAATGCTCACTTGTCGCCCACCAGAGCGAAGGCGAAGGCCAGTCGACGGTCTACCCAGTCCTTCCGTACCCGGACTTCCGCGCTGCCCTCCGAGATCATCACAACCTCGTCACCGGCCCGCCACTCCATGGAGCGGCCCTTGCTCGGTGTGTCACCATCGCCGGGATTCAAGAGGTCATCGACGAGGCCGTTGACGAAGCGACCCGCCGCCCGCCCGGCAATGTTCTTCGCGCCGCCACTGGCCCACTCGTTGCGTCCGACCATCTCCGGGTGTCCCGGCTGGTCGATACGCCAGGTGTGCTTGAAGGGCCGCTTCGGAGGGATCCGCCGGAGGGTGCCGATTGCCTGCCCTTGTGGGTCTCGGACGACGTAGTGCCGCTCGCCGTCCACCTCCTGCGGCTCCTCGACGAAGCAAAGAAGGCGCTGCGCGTCGGGATCTTCGTACAGCGTGAAGTCGGGACGTGACGGAAGATGGGTTAGGGATGACGATCCCAAAAACGCGCATGGTGCCAGAACCGGCAGATCCTTGGAGCCCATGGGCACACGAACGGCGGGCCTGCCCGACACCGCCTGGGACCGCTTGGGTGACAGAGGCCGTTCCACCGACCCCACGACGAACCTCCAGACGCTCTGCCATGCGACAGGCTCCACAAGGGGCTCTTCCGCTGCCTTCGCCTTGCTGCTCCTGCCGAACGCCATACCTGACTCCTATCGCGACCTGTGCATCAGGGAACGACACGACTGTAGAGGAACCATCGAACCCGGCGGGGTCGAGCCCGAAGAGGCTCGGCGATGGCTCGTTGGACACTGCAGACAACCCAGGCACGCCGCCGTGACGGGCTCGAGCAGTGCTCGACGCGGGCTAGGGAGGTGAAGAGATGGAACGCAGCACGGACTGCGGCGCGGCCCTCCTGTCCTGCTTGCATGCCTGTCTCAACCACACGCCCTTCTTGGCGAGGTCCGACACCTCCAACATCACCCCCGCGAACTCCACCGTGTCGCCAACCTGGGGGGCTTGTCCACCGCGACCGGCATCGCGGCGCAGTTCGTGCCGATGCCGGCGGTTCCCGCGGCGGTGTCGACGTACGAGACGGTGAGGAACAGACCAGTCGGGAAGCGCTGTACGCCGCCGTTGTTGAGTGGGGCGAGTGTCTGGCTCTCGGCGGGGGAGGCCTTGGCTGCTGCTGCGAGAACTGTGGGGTTTGTAGTGAGGCGCAGACCCTCGTCCACAGAACCGCCGTCGGTATCACACGACTTGGGGGCGGCGGCCAGTGCGGTCCTGCCCTTGGGGTCCTTCGGCTCCAGGACGACGCGGTACGAGCAGACTTGGGTAACTGTGTAGCTGCGAGCCGAGATGGTGACCCGCGTTCCGGGCTTTACGCTCCACTGCCGCTGACCTGGTTTGAAACGTTGCCCCGTCCCACAGCGTCGCTGTGCGCGTCGT
>NZ_JBSFJL010000085.1:0-2679 GCF_053598035.1 Streptomyces sp. NPDC001204
CGCACGACGGCGCAGCTCAAGCGGGTACTGGGAAGGACGTGCCATAACTCGATCCTCTCAAACGATCGAGTCCCTACCGAACCCGGAACGGTTCAGACTGCGGGGTGGAGCCCCCGAGGGGCAGCCTGATCAAGGCCTGCCCTTCGGCCGCGGGACGGAGTGGTGGGGGGTGTCGCCCAGCCGTGACAACACCTGACAAGCTCGCCGACGTCCGCTACATCGTCGACGACCTCCAAGCCCGCATCGACTTCTAGCGAGTGACACCACGTTCGAGGAGAACCTGGCGTAGCGATCACCCGACGAAAGCACCGTAGCCTGGTTCGATCCGTGAACTGACACTCATTCAGGCAGATCGTTGTCTGATGTGTCGGGCTTCAGTTTCACGATGGGGAACTTGCGCGAAGTCCTGGTCTCGTACTGCGCGCTGTCGGGCCAGCCCGCCGACCAGATTCCGTAGAGACGTTCCCAATCGGGCGACGTATGCGTGACAACGGTAGGGGTCGTTTCGAGGATCTGTTCCCCCACCTCGATGGTCACCTTGGGCATGGCGGCGACGTTGCCCACCCACGCTGGATCTCTTTCCGCGCCGCGTGCGGTGCCGCAGACGAGGAAACAGTTACCGTCGGCCGCGTACACCAGGGGGTTCACCCGTTTCTGGCCGGTACGGCGGCCGACCGTGTGCAGGAGCAACAGGCGTTTGCCCTCGAAGAAGCCTCCTACAGTGCCGCCCTGCGCCCGGAACTGAGCAATGATCTGCTTGTTTACTTCATTGACGTCAGTCATGTCCGCCTCTTCGCGACCGAGTACCTGTCTTGCCATTAGCTAACCAGTGAGGTACACGGCTGCGCCGAGCCACGCCGGGAGCCGTACACCACGGCCCCGAAGAACAGGACCGCGGCGCCAGCAGTGACCAAGAACGGAGGCAGGAAAACGCCAGGATGAGACAGACGATCATGACCAGGACGGGGGATGGCGCGCACTGGGCGGCCCGCGGCGAGCGAGGGTGAAGACGGAGGCGCAGGCGCGCTTCCACTGCGCCGGTGGCCGGCGGAGCGGCAGCCGCCCGGCAGGACTTGCTGGGCGACGTCCAAGCGGGCGGAGGCTATGGGGAACTTGGCCCCCAGCGTGACCAGGGTGTGGGGCATCTGGGCCTTCACCTCGTCGGTGTCGGGCTGTTCGGAGGCGGTCCGCAGCAGGGTGGGCACTCACGGCTGAGCCGATTTCGGAGCTGGCTCAGCAGATTGCGGGCGTGTGCGTGCGGCAGCACTGCCAGGACGCGCTGGGCAGCACGGCGTCGACGCGTCGACCATGCGGGCGTGGGCGTCGGAGACGACGAGCCGGACATGGGACAGGCCGCGGGCGGGAGGTGAGCGGGCGCAGGAAGGCCGACAAGCCGGCACCGTCCTCGGCGGTGGCGACGTCCAGGCCGAGGTTCTCGCGGTGCCCGTCAGCGTTGACATCAACCGCGATCAGCGTTGCGGGTGCATTGAGCTCCCCCTGTACGCGCCGACCATCATCGGCGGCCGCCCTCGATGCCAGCTTTAGTCAGACGTATATGTATAGTGATCGTACCGACGACGCGGGGTGGAGCAGCTCGGTAGCTCGCTGGGCTCATAACCCAGAGGTCGCAGGTTCAAATCCTGTCCCCGCTACGAGATGGAGAGGGCCCGGAATCCGGGCCCTCTCCTGTTTCCACTGTGCATGCGTTGAGAGTCCGCACCGCCGATGGGCCCTCCCCTGCGAACCACGGTCGCGGGCGTTCGCGCGGTCCCCAACTGGGGAACACCTCCGCCGACGCGGGCCCGGCTTGGATCGTTCTCGACGAACGCGGCGGCGGAGAACCTCGGGATCGGTCCGGGCAGGGCCGTGCCGATCGCGCCCTGCGGTTTCCAAGGCAGCCGGGACGGCGGCCGGAGCTTCGAGCTGAAGGCGCTGCGGCGCAGTTGGCACCTGACAGGCGGATCGCCGATCAGTTCGATTCCCCGGTCAGCCTGTGCGGCGGGAGCGGGCCAGGGCCAGCTGGCCGAGGACTGCGGCGATCAGCCCCAGCACCAGGGCCAGGGCGCCACCGACCACTCCGTTGCCGGTGCCGGGACCACCATCGGCGACGGCCAGGTTCAGCGTGCCGACGACCATGCCGAACAGCCCCGCGATCATGGCCACGAGGGCCCTGCTTCGCCTGTTACCGGTGCCGATGCGACCGGCGGAGCGGGCCAGAGCCAGCCCGATGACCACGCCGGCCAGCGCCACCAGTGCGGCCGTGCCACCCACGAGTCGTCCGGTGGTCAGGCTGTAAACGGCTGCCGACTGGACCGAGTCATGCGCGGACGCCGGCGCAGCAAGAACAAATCGGACTGACATGAGCGGCTCCTCCTACGACTGGACGTCGTCCGATCATGTCTGCCAGACCTACAACTGGTCGTCCGGCGGGCGTAGGCAATTCGCGCTGCCGCCGATGCCGCATCCGGCTACCGCGCACGCTGCGGGAGCCGCGAAGGTACCGCGTGTGCGGTACCGGACCGATCATCCCCACTGGGTTGGGCGGGAGTGGGCTGGGCGGAGACGGGCTTCGTGAGGCTGCGGACTGTGCTGCTGTTGGTGGTGTGTGCAGGGGGTGGGGGGCTTTGGTCAGACTGCCCGGCTGAGGTCTCTGTCGAATTCGTGGTGGCTGGGTGAGCC
>NZ_JBSFJL010000086.1:0-2672 GCF_053598035.1 Streptomyces sp. NPDC001204
CAAGCAAGGTCCTGCTCGTCCACGGGCCGGGGCCGGCGGATCAGCAGGCCGCCGTCCGCCGTTCGCTGAGTACGGATCGCTGACCGTGCTCTCGACGCCCGTCCCATGCCACGCCAGACGGTGACGACGTTGCGGACGAGACCTGATCGTCAACGTTTCTCTGGGCGCCGCGGGCGTGCGGTTCGGATTCACGCAGCTCAGAAGCGGTCGGAGCGGCCGTAGCTGGTGCAACACCTGTGGTGCACGAGGACGAGTGTGCGATTTCACCCGGACGCGCGTGAATCGGCCTACGTGAGTGGATCCGGCGGCAACGACGCCGCGCACCGGTCGTTGTGACCCGTCCGTAGCCAGAAACGAACATGTGAACGACCTGCCGCCTGACCTGACCCGCCTCCGCGCCCTGGAGACGTGGCTCGTCCTCACCCTCGACCGCGTACGGCAGCAGATCGCCATAACCGAACGGCGATCAGGAGCGCCAGCGCGGCGGGCAGGCCCAACCGGCCGCACCCGACTGGATCCTCGAAGGCGGCCTGAACCGCGACTCACCGCCTGTCGCCCGCCGTCCACGTCGGCGGCTGCCATATGGCAGGCAAACACTGGAAAGGCGTACCACGGGACGTCGCCCTACGAGCACTGAGCGAAGGCGTCGAGGCCTGCGTGCACTGCCGGCCTGACGCCGAACTCGGCCACCTGGACGGCTAGGCGCTGCGAGGCGATCACCATCAACTCCTTCAACCGGGCCGCCATCCTCAGCAAGCACCCCGTACGACAGACCGCCACGCCGCAGCCGGCGCCCCCGGTGACCGTACGAATCCCTCGGCACCTACATTTACGCATGGCCGGAAACCGGACCCCACGCCTGAAAGGCTCACGATGACCATCGAAATCACCGACTCCCCCGACACTCATCGCTACGAGGCCCGCGTGGACGGGCGGCTCGCCGGCTTCGCCGAGTACCTGCGAACCAGCGAGAGCGGGCTTGTCGTCTTCACGCACACCGAGGTCGACCCGGAGTTCAACGGACAGGGCGTCGGCTCGGCGCTGGCCCGCGCGGGCCTGGACGCCGCGCGGGCAGACGGGCTGCGGGTGCTCGCGGTGTGCCCGTTCATCACCGCCTGGATGGCCCGGCACCCCGACTATCAGGACCTCGCCTATCAGAGCCGTAGCAAGGTCGAGGATTAAGGGTCTGTTTCATAAGTGGATCAAAGTCTGCCGTGATCCACTCGTGGGTCGTGGGGATCTGATGAACGAGCAATGGACCAGGCTGGAGCCTCTGTTGCCCGTGGGCAAGAAGCCAGGCCGGCCTCCGGTCTGGTCCAGGCGCCCGCTGATCAACGGCATACGCTGGCGGACGCGGACCGGTGCGCCCTGGCGCGACGTCCCCGCCCGCTATGGCCAGCGGGAGACCGTGTACGGGCTCTTCCGACGCTGGCAGCGTGACGGCACCTGGGGCCGAATCCTCACCCAGTTGCAGGCCGAGGCCGAGGCGAAAGGCCTGATCACCTGGGACGTGTGCGTGGACTCCAGCATCACGCGGGCGCATCAGCATGCGTCTGGCGCCCGCAAAAGGGAAATTTGCAGCGGGACCAACCAGGCGGAGTTGCTGTCGAGCCCGCCGACCACGGGCTTGGGCGCTCGCGCGGCGGGCTGGCGACGACGCTGCACCTGGCGGTCGAGCACGGACAGAAGCCGCTTTCCTTCCTGATCGCCGCTGGCCAGCGGCACGACAGTCCCCAGTTCCGGCCGGTGCTCGAACGAATCCGAGTACCGCGCGTGAGCGTCGGCAGGTCACGCTGCCGACCGGACCGGGAGCGGGCCGACAGGGCATACGGGTCCCGAGCAAACCGCGACTACCTGCGCAGACGGAGATCTGCTGCAGGATTCCGGAGAAGGCGGACCAGATCCGCAACCGTAAGAAGCGGGGCGCCCACGGCGGCCGCCCGCCGAAATTCGACGAGGCCGACTACCGCGGGCGCCACGCGGTCGAGTGCGGGATCAACCGACTCAAGCGCCATCGAGCGGCGGCCACGAGATACGACAAGCTGGCCGTCCTACGAGGCCACCGCCACCATCGCCGTCATTAACGAGTGGCTCTGATCTTGATCACTAACCTCGGTCAGCGAGAGAACGCATGTCGCTGCAGCTCGCCAGGCATCTAGCCTGTGATGCATGCATCAGCCCCGAAGGCGCGACCGGCGCCTGGCTCGTCGTGCGCGGCCGGAGCCGGCCCGGCGCCAGGCTTCGCGGCTCACGGTCATGGGGGCTGATGTGGTGGTGGTTGGCTACTTCTCCGCGAAAGAGAAGGACTTCGTAACGCTCATGGCGTCGGCAGCCACGGAACTGACAGCGCGAGGCGCTCGGGTCGTCGGGCAGAGCGTGCAGCGACGGGGCGTCTCGGACGGCGGGGCCCAAAAGATGGGCCTGCCCTATTCCTCGCGGACTCTGCTGAGCTACGGAAAGGTCCGAGAGGTAGCTGAGGCCTGCGAGCAGGCCAACGCTGACGCAGCGATCTTCGTTGCCTCTTTGACCGAGCGCCAGCGGCGCGCGCTGACAGCGATACTCGGCTGCCCCGCTGTGAGTGCGTTGTGGCAAAGGGAGTCCCTGTTCGGTGAGCAGGGGCTTCTTCGTGTGCGGGGCATGACCGTGGTGGGGTAGGGGCAGGCAGCGGACGG
>NZ_JBSFJL010000087.1:0-1879 GCF_053598035.1 Streptomyces sp. NPDC001204
GAGCCTGTCGGTGGCGACCGTGTGGCGGCTGTTGAAGCGGCACGGCTGGTCCTGGCAGGCGCCGACCCGGCGTGCTCTCGAACGGGACGAAGACGCGGTCACGCTGTGGAAGAAGGAGGTGTGGCCGCTGGTGGAAGCACCGCGGCGGGGCTCGGGGCCTGGGTCGTCTTCGAGGACGAGGCCGGATTCTCGATGACCCCGCCCAAGGCCCGCACCTGGGGCTTGCGTGGTCGCACTCCCGTTGTGCGTGTCCGTGGCAGGTCCAGGCGCCGAATCTCGGTAGCAGCCCTGTGCTGCTACAAGCCCGGCCGTCAGAGCAGGCTGATCTACCGGCCACGGATCCATCTGCCCTTGAAAGGCGCCCGCAAGAGCTTTGCCTGGACCGACTACCGGGACCTGGTGGTAAGAGCGCACATCCAGCTCGGCGGGCCCATCGTGCTCGTCTGGGACAACTGTGAGACTCATGGGGCACCGCTCGGGGCTGGGGTCTGACCCGTGGGACAACTGGCCTTGGATGCCTTGTTCAGGATCTGTCGGCTCGAGTCCCGGGCGGTGCTTGCTGCCGCCGGACCGGCGGGCGTGTCCCGATAGGGGCCTTGCCGCACAAGGCACCGTCACAGTTCTGACCGCTCACCGGTCCGACGTCGGCCACAGCCCCGTGCCGATCGAGGAGCCGCGTGACCATCACCAGCATGCCCCAGCCGACTCTGCCCGCACAGCCGGAAGATCTACCGGCAGAGGACGTGATCCTGGGAGTGGACACCCACAAGGACGTCCATGTTGCCGCCGTGGTCACCGTGCTCGGCACACTCCTGGCCCATCAGGAGTTCCCCGCCACCGCCGCGGGATACCGCCAACTCCTTTGCTGGGCCCGGTCTTTCGGCACCCCGCATCGGGCCGGCGTGGAGTGCACCGGATCCTACGGTGCCGCTCTGGCACGCTTCTTGAGCCGGGAGAACGTCCGGGTCGTCGAGGTGAACCAACCAGATCGCAGCCTGCGCCGCAAGCGCGGCAAGACCGACGCCGTCGATGCCGAGGCCGCCGCCCGCGCGGTGCTGTCCGGACGCGCTGACGTCACGCCCAAGACCGGTGAGGGCCCGGCCGCCGACATGCGTGTCCTGCGGTTGGCGAAGGAGTCGGCGGTCAAGGCCCGCACCCAGGCGAAGAACCAGCTCAAGGCCGTCCTACTTGGCATCGATCCCGAGCTGCGTGAGGTCCTGTCCGAGCTCAGCAACTCGTCCCTGATCGCCCGGTGCGCCGACCTTCCCGACAGCGGCGACGCGGCCGTCTTCACACTCCGGCTGCTGGCCCGCCGCATCCAGCAGCTGACCGCCGAGGTGAAGGAACTCACCCGCCGTGTCAACCAGGCTGTCCGCCGCTGCCATCCGCAGCTCCTGGACCTCGTCGGTGTTGGACCCGACAGCGCCTCTGCCTTGCTGATTGCCGCCGGCGACAATCCGGAGCGGCTGGCCAGCGAAGCCTCGTTCGCCGCTTTGTGTGGTGTCAGCCCCGTCGAGCAATCCTCCGGGAAGACCCAGCGGCGGCGCCTGAACCGTGGAGGCAACCGCCAGGCCAACGCCGCCCTCTACCGCATCGTCGTGACGCGCCTCCGCCGTGACCCACGCACACGCCTCTACCTCGAACGACGCACGAAACAGGGCATGTCGAAACGCGAGATCATCCGCTGCCTCAAACGTTACGTCGCCCGCGAAATCTACCGCCAGATCCAGCCGATGACGCCTCTCCCGACTTCACCTGCGCCACTTGACGCAACATAGGGGCATCCTCAACACCCACCTGGCCGCCGGCATGAAGAAGTACGCGGCCGAGCATGACTGGCTCACCGTCTTCCAGCTGCCCTCCTACGCACCTGACCTCA
>NZ_JBSFJL010000088.1:0-1860 GCF_053598035.1 Streptomyces sp. NPDC001204
CACTGCGTTCGCCCCCTGCCCGAACCGGGACGTCCGCTCCAACGCCGGGCCAGCCCGGCAATCCGGACGGATCGCGATCATGCAACGGCCCCTGGTCTTCTCCGGCCCTTGCGAAGTCCTTCGCCAGGCAGCCACACTCCGGGCCACGGGCTTTCCCCAGTACGGAGGGGAAGAGGGCCATACCATCGGTTGACCTGTTTCCCGGATGGTCTGGCAGGCATCGAAACAACGATGCTGAATGCGTACGGTGATCCACCGAGCAAAAAGAAACCCTCTGCGTACAGCTTCAGGTCACTTAGAACGAAGTGACCCGCTGAAAAATCCCCTATCCCTGCGCCTCTCGCCCGCTCGGGCGGGAGCGCGACAGGCCGCCGACGCCGGGAACCGGCGCTCGACAGCGGGGTACGGGAGCCCACCCTTCGAAGGGATGCATGGCGCCCATACCCGCCAAGCGGAGCCTCAATCCAGAGCTCCGGAACACACCAAGGAGAACGATCATGAAGCACAACTTCGGGCGGCGGTTCGCCACCTCGGCAGCGGCACTCGCAGTCGCCGCGGGCGCCCTCCTGACAATGGGCGGCACCGCCTCGGCTGCGCCGGCAGAGGTAGCCGACCACACCGCGGTTGTGGCGTACCACTCCTCGGACCGGACCCAGTACGGCGACCACCACGACCATCGCGACACTCGTTGGGACGGCCACCACGACCGTCACGACACTCGCTGGGACGGCCACCACGACCGTCACGACACTCGCTGGGACGGCCACCGCAAGTGGGTGCGGATCGGCAGCGGCTGGTACTGCAACGATCACGGTCGGCAGTACCGCTACGACGGACACTGGTTCTACGTGAAGAACAACGGCGCATGGCACTCCGTGAGCAGCCACGACCGTGGCTTCGACCACCGCATCTTCAACTGACCGCCCAAGGCGGGCACCGGGCCGGCTTTTAGCGCGCTGGCCCGGCCCGCCCCTGGGCCTCCGCGCACCGCAGCCGTTGGGGCGGCAGTGCGCCGACCGGCCCAGGCTCTCGAGGAGCAATCCGAGCCATGCACTATCACATAGACCAGACGTTGCACATGGAGCTGGTGCTTCCGTCCGGCGACCGCCTCGCGGTGCCAACTCGTCTGTATTACGCCACCCAAGACCCGTTTGCCGCGATCATCGTCTTCCAGACCGGCACCGTCCATCAAGTCAGCTGGGCCTTGGCCCGTGACACGCTGACAGAGGGCCTCAACCGGCCCACCGGGCAAGGCAATGTGCGCGTCTGGCCGGTCGGTTCCGGGGCCGATGCCGAGCTGAACCTTGCTCTGTCCTCTCCGCACGGGACCGCTTGGCTCACCGCTCCCCTCCCAGTGGTCGCGCAGTGGCTAGGGCGGACGTACCACTTGGTGCCGGCCGGCCAAGAGGTCTCCGGTCTGGATATGGACGCCGAATTGTCACGGCTCCTGGATGGGGCGGCCTGAGATGAACATGCAGCAACGCCGACGAAACGCACGCCTCAGGGCCTACGCCCGGCTCAAGCGGCGGCATCCGGAGCTGTTCACCACCGTGGGCCCCACCCTTCCCAATGCCTCTCCGGGCGGAACCGAACGACGGGCCCGATCCCCACGAACTGATCCCAGGCCGCCCCCGGCCGGGACCGTTACTGATACCAGTAACACTCGCTGCTGCCGGTTACTGCCCCCGGTCGCCCAACTTCCGACGGCCGAGGACCGGCCCACCCTCCCGTCGCGCAAGGGCCCCGTCGTGTCCGGGGCCGCCGGCGCCGAGCGGAGATCTCCACCGGCTTCCCCGTCCGCCCGGCCTGCGCCAAAGCGTCCGCCTCCGACACACCACCCCCGGCAGGAGCGGCATCCGC
>NZ_JBSFJL010000089.1:0-1822 GCF_053598035.1 Streptomyces sp. NPDC001204
GTTCGACTTCACCGAACCCAGCAGCAGCGGCTGCTCCGCATCACGGTCACGGCCGTAGGTCGCCAGCAACGCCTGCGCCTCGATCGGGTCACCCAACGTCGTACCCGTACCGTGCGCCTCGACCGCGTCGACCTCCTGGGCGGAGAGTCCGCCGCTGGCAAGGGCCTGACGGATCACCCGCTGCTGGGACGGGCCGTTGGGGGCGGTAAGCCCGTTGGAGGCGCCGTCCTGGTTCACGGCCGAACCGCGGACGACCGCGAGGATCTGATGACCGTTGCGGATTGCATCGGACTGCCGCTCCAGGACCAGCATGCCCACACCCTCGGACCAGCCGACACCGTCCGCCGAGTCCGAGAACGCCTTGCACCGCCCGTCGGGCGACAGACCCCGCTGACGTGCGAAGTCCACGAACACGGCGGGCGTCGACATCACGGTCACACCACCGGCCAGCGCGAGCGAGATCTCACCCGACCGCAGCGCCTGCATCGCCCAGTGCATCGCCACCAGCGACGACGAGCACGCCGTGTCCACCGTGACCGCCGGACCCTCCAGGCCCAGCGTGTAGGAGACACGGCCCGAGGCGAGGCTCGGTGAACTACCACTGCCCTGGAAGCCCTCGAACTCGGGGCTGCCCAGCATCGCGCTGTAGTCGCTGTACATCACACCGGCGAACACACCGGTCGCACTGCCCCGCAGTCCGACCGGGTCGATGCCGGCCCGCTCGATCGCCTCCCACGACGACTCCAGCAGCAAGCGCTGCTGCGAGTCCGTCGCCAGCGCCTCACGCGGGCTCATCCCGAAGAAGTCGGCGTCGAATTCACCGGCGTTCTCCAGGAATCCGCCGGAGCGGGTGTAGGCGGTGCCCGGGTGGTCGGGGTCCGGGTGGTACAGGTTCTCCACGTCCCAGCCACGGTTGGCGGGAAACCCGGAGACGGCATCCGTGCCCTCGGTGACCAGACGCCACAGATCCTCGGGCGAGGCGACCCCGCCCGGGTAACGGCAGGCCATGCCCACGATCACGATCGGGTCGTCCGCCACGACCGCCGTGCGCTGTACGGCCTCCGCCTCGACTTCGGTGCCGAGGAGTTCGTCCAGGATGAAGTCGACCAGGACCTCGACGGTCGGGTAGTCGAACACCATCGTGGCGGGCAGGCGCAGTCCGGTGACCGTGTTCAGGCGGTTGCGCAGCTCGACTGCGGTGAGGGAGTCGAAGCCCAGCTCGCGGAAGGCGCGCGTGGGGTGGACGGCCGTGGCGTCGGCGTGGCCGAGCACCAGGGCGACCTGGCCGCGGACGAGGTCCACGAGCACTTCCCGGCGTTCGACCGCGTCCAGGGCGGCCAGCCGGTCACTCAGACCGGTCGCTGTCGCCGAGCCCGCGACCGCCGCACGGCGTGAGCGGCCCCGGATCAGCGAACGGAGCAGCGGCGGCACACCGCCCTGACCGCGCAGGGCGGGCAGGTCGAGCCGGACGGGTACGAGCGCGGCGTCATCGGTGGACAGGGCGGCGTCGAAGAGGGCCAGACCCTGCTCGACGGCGAGCGGCGGCACTCCGGAGGCCACGAGCCGCTCGATCTCCGCCTCGGAGAGCGTGCCGGTCATGCCACCGGTGCCGGTCTGCTCCCAGGGGCCCCAGGCCAGTGACAGACCCGGCAGACCGGCCGCACGACGATGTTCCATCAGGGCGTCCAGGAACGCATTGCCCGCCGCGTAGTTGGCCTGACCCGCACTGCCGAAGACACCGGCGACCGACGAGAACACCACGAACGCGTCCAGGTCCAGACCGCGCGTGGCCTCGTGCAGGTTCCAGGCCGCGTCCACCTTC
>NZ_JBSFJL010000090.1:0-1785 GCF_053598035.1 Streptomyces sp. NPDC001204
CCCCCCCCATTACCTTCTTCGTGGCCCCGCAATGGGGCGCCCGGCCTCTGGGCCCGGCATGACTGCTCCCCCCTGTTGATCGCATGGCCTGGGGGGTGGTGTCACCGGGCCCGGAGGCATCGACAGACCGCTGATTAGGGGCATGACCACTGGCTTGTTCGCAGGTCGGGAGGCTCTTCGTAATGTGGATGTGGCGATCGGTGCCGTGGGACGGCCGGGCGGGGACGACCGAAGGATGCACGTGATCGACGTCAGCGACACCGGAGTCTTCCTCGGCCTGGATGTCGGCAAGGGCGAACACCACGCCACCGCCGTCACCCCGGCTGGGAAGAAGGCCCTCGACAAGCGGCTGCCCAACAGTGAACCCAAACTCCGCGAGGTCTTCGGCAAACTGCAGGCCAAGCACGGGACCGTGCTCGTCGTGGTCGACCAACCGGCCTCCATCGGCGCCCTGCCGCTCGCGGTGGCCCGCGACATGGGCTGCTCGGTCGCCTACCTGCCCGGACTGACAATGCGGAGGATCGCCGATCTCTATCCCGGTGAGGCCAAGACCGATGCCCGCGACGCCTTCGTCATCGCAGACGCGGCCCGCGTCATGCCGCACACGCTCCGCTCGGTCGAACTCGAAGACGAGACCATCGCCGAGCTGGAGATGCTCGTCGGCTTCGACGACGACCTCGCTGGCGAAGCCAACAGGATCAGCAACCGACTCCGCGGCCTGCTCACGCAGATCCATCCGCATCTGGAGCGAGTTCTGGGCCCTCGCGTCCAACACCCGGCCGTGCTCACGCTACTGGAGCGGTGCGGTTCTCCAGCCCAGATCCGCAAGGCAGGACGTCGACGACTGATCAGCCTGCTTCGGCCGAAAGCACCGCGGATGGCAGAGCGACTGGTGGAGGACATCTACACCGCGCTGGACGAGCAGAGCGTCGTCGTCCCGGGAACGGACGCGGCCGCGCTGATCGTCCCGAGCCTGGCCGGCTCGCTGACCTCTGTCCTCGATCAGCGCAAGCTACTAGCCGGGCGGATCGAGGAACTGCTGGAGAGCCACCCTCTTTCAAAGGTCCTGACGTCCATGCCGGGGATCGGCGTCAGGACCGGAGCCAGGATCCTCGTCGACGTCGGCGATGGCAGCAGTTTCCCCTCCGCCGGCCACCTCGCCGCCTACGCGGGTCTCGCACCGACGACCCGCAGTTCGGGCTCTTCGATCCGCGGCGAACAGCCCTCCAGGCGAGGAAACAAGCAGCTCAAACGTGCCTTCTTCCTCTCTGCATTCGCGGCCCTGGCAGACCCCGTCTCCCGGGCCTACTACGACAAGAAGATTGCGCAGGGCAAGCACCACACCCAGGCCCTGCTCTGCCTCGCCAGACGCCGCGCCGACGTCCTCTTCGCGATGCTCCGTGACGGCACCTTCTACGAACCCCAACCCGCCGCGGCCAGGTGAGGGTTCAGACCACCGATCAGTTAGTCCTCCGGCCGAAGCCGCCGACGAGCGGCCTCGAGCCGCTGGTCATAGTCAGGCGCGAACAGCTCGGGAAGCGCTTTGTCCAGCGTTCCGGCTATCCGATGGATCGGTGCCCAGACCGCCGGATCGTCGACAACGCGACTGAGGTCCGTCATCTGCAGCTTCTCCAGCCAGTGCGACAGCACCAGTGCCTCGTCGCTCGTGAGCTTGATCGTCACCTGGCTATCACCCATGCACACCCCCACGGCTCGGCCTCCGCACCCGACCAAACGAACTTACTGGCCTCGGACCTTGACCAAACACATAGGGGCACCCCCCCG
>NZ_JBSFJL010000091.1:0-1755 GCF_053598035.1 Streptomyces sp. NPDC001204
GGGGGGTGTGCGGTGCGGGGCCCCGCCCGGCGGGGGGCTGGCGCGGGCGGGGCCCGGCCGGCCGCAGAGCCCTGCATGGGGTGGGTCTGCGGCCCGTCAGGTGGTCAGGCGTTCCGCGCGTGGCGGCCGTGCGGCGCGGGGTCCGGCGGCGGCGCGTGTCCGTGCCGAGCCCAGTGCGGGAGGTACTGCTGCCGCAGGAGGTTGGCGGCCCGGCCGAGCAGGTCGGGCACGTCGCTCGCGGCGAAGGCGAAGAACACGGCCCACACGGATCCCAGCCAGACGAGCCAGCCAGTGACGGAGGCGGGCATCAGCGGGGGTCCGAGCCGACGGGCATCGGCAGGGCGCCGAGCTCACGGACCGCATCCGCCGTGCTGGTGATGGAGGTCGACGTCTCGGCGATCTCGGTGCCGCGCGGGGCCGACAGCTGGTCCTCGGTGAGGAGGATGCCGTGTGAGGAGATCGAGATGCGGATGCCGTCGAGAACCGTTCCGGCTTCGACCCACGAACTCCTGCCGTAGGGGTGAAGCGTCACGCAGGCGGGGGCGATGCCGAGCGCGATGCGCCACTGCTCGAACTCGCTGGGCGTGTGCAGCTGGAGGTCGAGCGTCGAGGGCTTGCCCTGGTACGGCTGGTTGACCGTGATGTAGGCGGCGGGCAACTCGGGCTGCCAGCTTGCCCAGTCGATGAGCAGCTGCAGCGAGGCGCGCTGTACGGAGATCGGGGAGCTATGGTCAGTGGTCACGGTGACCCTGCTTTCACTGGGGTGGGGCGCCGGTCGGGGCTCGCCGGGCCGGGAAGTCGGGCGGGCCTTCGGCACGTCATGGGGTGTCAGGCACTCGCGCGTTCGAACGGGGCCTCGGAGCCCAACTCGCTGTTGCGGCGCAGGTCCTCGGCGGTGAAGGTGATGCGCCCGCCGTCGCGGTGGCAGAACAACTCGCGGCGGTAGCACTTCTCGCGGAGCTGTCGGGCGCTGCGGTAGGGCAGCAGCTGACGGTCCACCACTTCCTCCGGCGTCCAGCGTCGGAATTCGGCCTCGCCCTCGGTGGGGTGGGCGGGAATCCTGCGCGTCTTCGTGGCCTTCGCGGTCACGGCGTCGTCTCCTCGTCGGCGATCAGGAGGTCCTCGTCTACGTCGAGGGCCTTGGCCACCCGATGGACCTGCTCAGAGCCGACGTCCTGCACCTGCTCGTTTTCCAGGCGGGACAGGTATCCGCGGTTCAAGCCGGACTTGGCCTCAAGCTCACGCAGGCTCAACTTCCGGCCCTGGCGGATGCCTCTGATCATGCGTCCATTGGGCTTCACGCCTACATTCTGAGCACGGTCTGCCTACGTTTGCAAGCAGCCTGCCTACATTTACTGCTCAAGAGTTGAGCTTCCGGCCTATGCCGGGCGACTACGCGGGGCGCATGATGCAACCCAAGAGCGCACATGGGGCGCAAAGCGCTGAATAATGCCCAGGTCAAGGAGCTTGATCTGAGCTATCTGCTTGCAACCGCATGTGCCAAGATGTGGATTTATGGATGAGGACACCAAGCGACTGGGTGAAGCGCTTCAGGCTGCGCGCGAGGGGCGCCGGCCGAAGCTGACCCAGCCCGAGGCGGCCGAGCAGTTGGGCATCAGCCGCACCACCGTCCAGAACATCGAGGCCGGGAGATTCAGCAAGGTCAACCGCACGATCCGCGACTACGCGGCATTGCTCGGCTGGCCTGACGGAGCGATCGAGCGCGTCCCGGCGGGCGGCCCGGTCGCCGCGGCC
>NZ_JBSFJL010000092.1:0-1708 GCF_053598035.1 Streptomyces sp. NPDC001204
AGTGCGTTGTGGCAAAGGGAGTCCCTGTTCGGTGAGCAGGGGCTTCTTCGTGTGCGGGGCATGACCGTGGTGGGGTAGGGGCAGGCAGCGGACGGCTTGTTGTGGATCGAGGAGGATGCGATGCCGTCGGTGCTGGGGTTGATGGAACGGCGTGAGGCGCGGGCGAGGCAGGAGCTGGAGTCCTGGACGGAGGTCCTGGAGCAGGCTCAGGCGGAGGTGGATGCCGCGCGGGAGCGGGTCGAGCGGGCTCGGGTGGGGCGTGAGGAGCTGGTGTCGGTGCTGGCCGAGGAGAGCGCGGTGACTACGCCGGTTTCCGCGCCGTCTGGTGGTGAGGTGGCTGCCACTGGGGGATCGAGCGGCTCCGGCCCGGTGCTTGGCGGGCGGCCGCCGCTGTGGCGACTGGGCATGGGTGAGGAGGTGCTCAGTGGCCTCTATCGGGAGGTGTTCGCCGCGGTGGTGGCGGCTTCGGGGCCGGTGAACGGGGTGGAGCTGACGCGGGCGGTGGGCCGGGAAGCGGAGATCAAGAACGAGGTGGAGAAGATCCGTCACCGCGCCTACGTGCTGGAGAAGCGGGGCTGGCTGGTGCGGGCGAAGGACGGACGGTTCATGCCCGCGCCCGGAGCAGTCGGCCGGGACGCTTCTCCGGCCAGCGTGGAGCGTCCCCGGCCAGGCGCCGGGACAGCCTGATCACGGCGGCCCACCACACCATCTGGGCGTGGTGGTCGAGGCGGCGTTCGTGGTCGCGGTTGAGGCGGCGTGAGCGGGAGAGCCAGCTCAGCGTCCTTTCCACCACCCACCTGCGGGCCAGTACCACGAATGCGCGTTGCCCATCGGAGCGGCGTACGACCTCGATCCGCACCCCGTGGCGGGCGAATGCCTTCGCCAGCGCCGGGCCCTGGTAGGCGCTGTCGACCCACACCAGCTTCAGCAGCCTGCCCGGCTGGTCCATGAATGCCTCCAGCAGCGCCGGGGCGGCTTTGGAGTCGTGCACATCAGCCGTGCTCACGGTCACCTCCAGGAGCAGGCCCTCCGTGTCGGTCAGGATGTGACGCTTGCGTCCGTCCCGTGACTTGCCGCCGTCGTATCCGCGGCTGTCCTCACCGACGGTTTCGGAGGCGTCCACCGACTGACTGTCGATGATCCCCCCACTGGGCTCGGTGTTGCGGCCTGAGCGTTCCCTCGCCGAGCGTCGCAGGCGTTCGTACAGCTCACGCACGTAGTCGTAGGACCGCCAGCGGCGGAAGAAGTCGTAGACCGCCCGCCAGTACGGGAAGTCGACCGGCAGAGCCGTCCACTTCACACCGTTGTCGACGAGGTAGCGCACCGCGTCGAGCATCTCGCGATGGCAAAACGCCTCCGGGCGTCCGCCCCGCTTCAGGAGCCAGGCCGGCACCGGCATCACGGAGCGGACCTCGGCCCACTCCGCGTCCGTCATGTCACTCGGATAGCAGCCGGCCCGCCGCCCCGCGGCGATCGAACCGAACCGGTGCACGTAGCAGTCACACCCAAGGGTGACCGCAGTGGACGCAGGCACAGCAGAGATGGTCAACTTGTCCGACAACGGGCCTCCTTGCTCGTGACCGGCCTCAACAACCACGTCACTACCAAGGGGCCCGTTTCTCTATGCCCACGACCGCACCGGCATCTCTGTCCGAATGATCACCCGCACCGCGGGCTTCGAACGAGATCCGGTTTGCCACAACGCACT
>NZ_JBSFJL010000094.1:0-1613 GCF_053598035.1 Streptomyces sp. NPDC001204
GCCTAATAGGCACGTGGGTTGGCCGCTGGGTCCGCCCAGGCAGGGGCCGATCAAGACGTCTGGGATGTATGCAGCGCCTGGAGTGCTTCGACAAGAGGGACGCTGTTCCGGCCCCTGCCGCATCGCACCCAGTCGCCGTACTGTGCCGTGATTCGAGCCATTCCCAGGGCTACCTCCCGATCAGCCGGAGCCGTCGAGTTCTTCACGAGAGCGAGGCCCCTGGGCAGGGCTGGGGTTACGGACGGCTGATGGGGTGGTGCGCCCACGAGCGCTTCTATTAGGTCGCCGGGTGGCCCCGCCACGGCTTGATGCCGATGGACAGCGACGATTTAAAGGAGCGGGTGGTGAACGCAACCTGCGGAATCGACTGGGCCGAGGACCACCACGATGTGGCGGTGGTCGACTCCGACGCCCGGCTACTGGGCAAGCTCAGGATCAGCGACGACGCGACTGGCTTCCAGGACTTGTTACGCCTTCTCGCCGAGCATGGCGACAGCCCGGACGATCCGATCCCGGTCGCGATCGAGACCTCCCGGGGCCTCCTGGTGGCCTGCCTGCGAGCTTCCGGACGCCGGGTCTACGCGATCAATCCCCTGGCCGTTGCCCGATACCGCGACCGGCACGCGGTCTCCCGCAAGAAGTCCGACCATCAAGACGCCGTCGTCCTGGCCAACATTCTGCGGACCGACGCCTCGCAGCACCGTCCGCTGCCGAGCGACACCGACTTGGCCAAGGCGATCGCCGTCCTCGCCAGAGCCCAGCAGGACGCGGTCTGGGATCGCACCCGCGCCCACAACCGGCTCCGCTCACACCTGCGCGAGTACTATCCGGCCCTCCTCGCGGCATTCGCCGGCAAGCGAGAGCGGCTGCTGGCCCGGGAGGCCCGCGCGATCCTGGCGATCGCGCCCACGCCGGCCGAGGCCGCCCGGCTGACCCGCAACCAGGTGCGGTCAGCCGTCACACGGTCCGGACGCCAGCGACGCATCGAGGCCGAAACCGACCGGCTCCTTGAGGTGTTCCGCCGGACCTGGCTCCGTCAACCCGCCCTGATCGAGCAGGCGATGGGGCGGCAGACGCTTGCCCTCCTCGCCCAGCTTGACGCTGTCTGCCAGGCCTGCGACGACCTGGCTCACGACACTGAGGAGCTGTTCCTGCAGCATCCCGACGCGGAGATCATCACGAGCTTCCCTGGCCTGGCCACCCTCACAGGTGCACGGATCCTCGCCGAGATCGGCGACGACCGAACCCGGTTCGGCCGGGCGGGCGACCTGAAGGCCTACGCCGGAAGCGCACCGATAACCCGGGAATCCGGCAAGAGCCGCCGTGTCACTCACCGCCGGATCAAGAACAGCCGCCTGGCTGCGGTCGGCCGGCACTGGGCCTTCGCCGCGTTGACCGCATCACGTGGGGCCCACGCTCACTACAACCGCCGGCGCAAGAGCGGCGACCGATACCACGCAGCCCTCCGCAACCTGTTCAACCGCATGCTCGGCCAGCTCCACCACTGCCTCACCAGCCACCAGACCTTCGACGAAGCCATCGCCTTCAACCCACCGGCTCAACCCCCAGTCGCCGCAGCGGCTTGACCCGATAACCGCATGGGGTGTCTTGTC
>NZ_JBSFJL010000095.1:0-1570 GCF_053598035.1 Streptomyces sp. NPDC001204
GTGCGGTAGACGATGCGCCGCCTTGATTTGGTTCGCGCCGATGCTGATCAAGGAGTCGGAGCCAGGCAAGCGGACCCGCAGGACTGGCTCGCCCCCCGGTTGGGCACGGACGTTACCGGGGTGTCCCCGTCTCAGGTGTGGATCAGCCACGGCAGCTGTAGTTCCGGTCATAGCTGGTCCTGGAGAACGTGTCGGCGCTGGTGGCAGGCTTGCGCGACGGCTTGATGGTGGCGGCGCCAGGCCATCCAGTGCAGGACGTGTTCCGTCTCCCGGACGGATGGTGTGAGGACGAACGCCCTCAGGAGTCGGACGAGTTCGGGGCAGGTCAGCGGGACGAGTCGGGCTGGGCCTGCAGGGCCGACGGTGGTCGTGGCAGCAGCCGTGAGTGCGAGGACGGCGGCGGCGATCAGGGAGAACAGCGACCAGCGCATCCAGGAGTTCCAGCAGGTCACCTGGCCTTCGTCCAGGCCGGTGAAGGTCTTGCCGAGCTGGAAGGTCTCCTCGATCCGCCATCTGCGGCAGTTCACGTCCACGAGCTGGGCGAGGGTGACGGTCCCGGGCGTCCAGCAGCGGAAGAAGGAGACCTCGCCGGTGTACCGGTGCCGGCGGGCGACCAGGGCGCTGGTGCCGTTCTCCCGGTGTCCGTCGGGGGTGTCGTCGGCCCGGATGTCGAGCCAGGCCCAGTGGTACTCGCGGGTGCCCTTCGTGCCGTGTCCGGACTGCATGCGCATCCACTGGCGGGGCAGCACCTTGTTGATCACCTGGCGGGCCTGCCACCTGCGGCCCGCTCCGTCGGTCACCACGTGCGTGTGGGACACGCCGACCGCGTAGCCGAGCTCGAATGCCCGTATATCCGTGCGTAGTTCGCGGCCGGAGTAGACCTCGTCCCCTGCGAACCAGCGTGCCCGCACCCCCAGCTCGAGCGCGTGGGCGACCATGGCCGCGGTCTGCTGCGGCTTGGTCGCGAACATGATCTCCTCCGGGACACCGGCCGCGTCGCGGCGTTCCTCGTCCGCGGCCCAATCCCTCGGGAGATACAGCGTCCGGTCGATCACCACCCTCGCTGTCTCGGTGACGGCGGCGAGGTGGACGGCGACCTGGCACAGGCCGACACCCTTGAGCGCGCCGGAGTACTGGCGGCCGGCTCCCACGCAGCCGGTGGAGGACTTGGCGTCACCGGTCTCGTCTGCGACCAGCACTACGTCCTGACCTGCGAGTTCCCGCACGACCAGGCGGGCGACCTCTTCCCTGGCCCGGTCGTGGTCGAACCGCGCCCTCGACAGCAAGTGCTGCAGCCGGTGCGGACCGGGATGCCCCAGCGCCTGAGCCAGCGTCCAGCAGTTCCGGGTGTCCACCTCCGTCAGCAGCCCGCTGATCATCTCCGCCGCCGTCGCGCGTGTCTCAGGCCGTGCGAAACAGTCCGCGATCACGTCCATTGCCGCCCCGAACACCCGGTCCCAGACGGCCTGGGCTACCGTGACCTCCACGGCCACCGCTTCTTGAAACGTCGTCACAAACGTTCATGATCACGGTGGCCGTACCCATACCTTCATCCAGCCCCTGCAGGCAG
>NZ_JBSFJL010000096.1:0-1542 GCF_053598035.1 Streptomyces sp. NPDC001204
ACCGCACGATCCGCGACTACGCGGCATTGCTCGGCTGGCCTGACGGAGCGATCGAGCGCGTCACGGCGGGCGGCCCGGTCGCCGCGGCCGACGAACCTGCGACGGCGACGGGGACGGACGCGGACGCGCTGCCGATCCCGCCGGCGGTCGAGTACGAGTTGCGCTCGGCGCAGACGCTCGACGCAGCAGTCATCACGCTGGGTCCCGAAGAGGACGACGGGCACGTAATCGTCATCCTCCAGGGCAAGAAGGACGCATCACCGGAAGAGGTCGCGCGCATCGCCGCGCGGTACCGGAAGGCACGCCGCTACCTGCAAGGGTTGTCGTCCGAGCCCGACGAGGTTGCAGAGTCCTGATTGCTCCGTTCGAGGTACGTGCATTGCAGCCGAACGTGTGGTTGCATACACAGACCGTCACGGGAGGGGCCACCGCACGGGCGGAACGGGGGCAGTAAATGCTCACGATTGAGGTGCAGCGTCACGCCCAGGGCGAGGACTACTTCGAGCCCTGGATCGAAGACTACGAAGACGGCACGGGATGCCGGTTCCATTTCCACTGGGACGACATCAGCGCTGAAGGTGTGCCAGTGTTCCGCGAGCTGTTCACGCAGCAGGCGCGGCGCTGGCACCCTCGCGCCGACGGGCTTCCTCTCGGCCCGCGTATCCCCATCACCATGCAGCGGCGAGCGGTGATGGACGAGGATGTAGACGTGGCCGTCGACGACCACGCCGAATACATCGCCTACACCGTGCGCGCGGATCTGATCAGCCAGCGGGCTGCCGATCACCTGACGCGCCACCAGAGCGAGCGGTCACCGTACTGGGAGCGCACTCCCGGGACGTACAGCATCAGCCGCCACAGCGTGTAGCAGCACACCGCAGAATCAGGGGGGCCTGATGGCTCACGCGGAGAAAGTCCACAAGGTCAGGGCTGGGAAGAAGACGACCAAGTTCACGTGGCGGTGCAAGTACAAGCTGCCCGACGGGACGTGGGGTTCGGAGTCCGGCTTCCCGACCAAGGTGAAGGCGATCGAGTGGGGGGACGAACAAGAGCGGCTGATCCGGGAGGGGACCTGGATCGACCCGACGAAGAGCAACGCCACGTTCGGTGAGTTCGCGCGCACCTTCATGGCGTCGAGGAAGAAACGCGGCCGGACGACGGGCACGCGGTGGGACAAGCTGGAGGGGCACGTCCTGCCGCGGTGGGACGGAGTCCCCATGCGGACGATCAGCTGGTTCGACGTCGATACCTGGCAACAGACGATCGACCTCGCGGACGTGAGCCGCGGGCACTGCGTCAGCCTGATGTCGACCGTCATGACGGCGGCCGTGGACGCCGGGTACCTGACCATCAACCCGCTGTTCGGCCGGCGGCGCACGAAGGAGACGTCCGGCGACGCGGCCCGGCCGGCGCCGCCGAAGATTGCGCGGGACGGCGGGCCCCGGCCGGAGGACGCCGTGCTCCTGGCCGAGCGGCTCGGCCCGGCGGTCGGCGTCCACGTACTCACCACGGCCTTCGGGGGGCTGCGGTGGGGCGAGGGCC
>NZ_JBSFJL010000097.1:0-1534 GCF_053598035.1 Streptomyces sp. NPDC001204
GGCCGGTGATCAGGGTGTCGACGAGGAGGTGGTAGCTGCGGGTGACCTCGCAGGGCAGTCCGAAGCCGCCGGCGGCCTCGAGGACGGCGAAGCCGTCAAGCGCCGGTTCGATTCGCACCATCCGGGCGGCGTCGACCTGCGCCAACTTCGCGCTGGCACCGTCCCTCACCAACTCGACGCCACGAGGCTGTGACCCGACGTGCCCACCCGACCCGATAACCGCAGTCGTTGCCCAGGCAACTGAGCCAGAGATCTCCAAGGGCAGCAAGAAACGCGCCAGTTGGCGGTGCAAGTTGTGAGGGCGAGTGCGGACGCGGCAGCCACACCGGCCGGTGCCCCAACCGGCACGGGCCGCCCGCGTACGGCACTGGCTCGCGCGTCATCCTGACCACCGCGCAAGTTGCGGAATACTCCCGCGTCCGCTGGGTCAGTGCCCCGTAGCGAGTACATGATCACGGCCATGCCGACGTGGCAGACCAAGGCGCCGATGATGTCGAAGCGGTCGACGGCCACAGCATTCTCAAAGAGCGCGCAGGCCGCGGTCGGCGAAGGCGATCAGCCACTCGAAGCTCTCGTCGATGTCGGCGCTCCACTGGAAGCCGTTGCCCGCCTGCAGCGTGGCGAAGCCGTGGCAGAGGCTGCGCAGCATGCGCAGGGCGTGGTCCACGTCGGACTCTGCGATCTCGTAGCCGCGCAGGACCGCCGTGAACGCGTCGAGCAGCCGCTGGCCCGCGGTGGCCAGGGGATCGTCCGGGCCGGACGGTTCCACGCCGATCGTCGCGGCGTACCGGCCTGGGTGCTCCAGGACGAACGCGCGGAAGGCGCGGGCCGCGGCCGCCAGAGCGTCGCGGCCCGCGTACCCCTGGACCGCGCCGCCGACGGCGTCGGCGGCCTCGCGCAACGCCAAGGCCGCGATGCGCCGGTTGAGGTCTTCCTGGCCGCCCACGTGCTTGTACAGGGACGGGGTGCGCACGCCCACCCGCTCGGCCAGCAAGCCCATCGTCAGGTTGGCGAAGCCAACCTCGTCGGCGAGGGCGGCACCGGCCGCGACCACGGCCGCCGGGTCCAGGCCGGCCCTAGGCACGAGCGGCGTCCGATCGGAGGAAGGAGAGCATGAGCGAAACCACCTGGTCGGGGAACTGGTCGTGCGGGTAGTGCCCGGCGCCCTCGATCATCTCAAGCCGGCCGAGGCCGGACGGCAGGGCATCCACGATCGCCGAACCCTCGGCGTGCGGGTCGGCCCAGTCGGGGTCGAGCGTGCCCATCACGACCAGGACCGGGCAGCGGACGTTACTGAGTTGCGCGCCGGCGTCGGTCGGGGCGCTGCGGCCCATGCCCTGCAGGGCCTTCATCCGGCCCGGCTCGCGCAGCAGGGAGTCGATACGGTCGAGCCGCTCTGCCCAGCCGACCGGCTTCACGCCGGGGTAGGCCACGTCGAGGTACGAACGCCACAGCGGCACGCTGCCGAACACGCCCGCGCCGAGCAGCCGCAGCATGCCCCGCCGGAAGCGCTTCACCCGCAGGTCGCCGAGGC
>NZ_JBSFJL010000098.1:0-1376 GCF_053598035.1 Streptomyces sp. NPDC001204
CCAGGGGCCGTTGCATGATCGCGATCCGTCCGGATTGCCGGGCTGGCCCGGCGTTGGAGCGGACGTCCCGGTTCGGGCAGGGGGCGAACGCAGTGCAGGCACGGTCTCGGTGATCATGTGAGTGTCGAAGTCCCATGAACACTTGGCGAGTCCGTGCCTGCTCCTGCATCTTCCCTCATGCCCACCGCGCTGGACCAACTGGCCCGGACTTCCGTGTCTGCCCCACTGGTGGACGCAGTCCGCCTGTCCGGATTCCTGGACTTGCTTCCCGACCCGCGAGGCGTCCGCGGCCGCCGCTATCGCCTGTCCGCCCTGGTCACCGCAGCCGCGGCGAGTGTCCTGGCCGGCGCCCGCTCACTCACCGCGATCACGGAATGGATCAGCGACGCGCCCGCATGGGCCTGCCGCGCTCTCGGCTTCCCCGTCGACCCTCTGACCGGCACCGTGTCCGTCCCGCACCCCCACACCCTGCGCCGTCTCCTCGTCCAGCTCGATGGCGACGCCCTGGACCAGGCGATCGGAGCCTTCCTCACCGCCCGCACCACCCCGACCGGCCCCGGACTGAGGGCGATCGCTGTCGACGGCAAGGCCCTGCGCGGCTCCCGCACCGCCACCACCGCGCATGTCACCCTCCTCGCCGCGATGGACCACACCGGCCACGTCCTCGCCCAGCGTCAGGTCGCCGACAAGAGCAACGAGATCCCCGCCTTCAAGCCCCTACTGTCCACTGTCGACCTGACTGGCACGGTCATCACCGCTGATGCCCTGCACACCCAGCACGCCCACGGCACCTACCTCCGCGAACGCGGTGCCCACTACATCGCCCAGGTCAAGGCCAACCACCCCGGTCTGTTCGACCGCATCCGCCGCCTGCCCTGGCACGAGATCACGCTCGACCACTACGACCGCACCCGAGCCCACCACCGCCTGGAGATCCGGCGGCTGAAGACCGCCGCCTTCGCCCACCTCGACTACCCCGACGCCCGCCAGGCTCTTCAAGTCGTGCGCTGGAGGAAGGACTTCACCAGCGGAAAGCTCACCATCGAGCGCGTCTACCTGATCACCAGCCTGCCGCCCGGCGCGGCGACCGGCGCCCAACTCGCCGCCTGGATCAGAGGACACTGGAAAATCGAAAACCTGCTGCACCACGTCCGCGACCGCACTTTCCAAGAGGACGACTCCAAGATCCGTACCGGCCGCCTCCCACGCATCATGGCCAGCCTGCGCAATCTCGCCATCGGCGTCCACCGCCAGGACGGCCGCACCAACATCGCCGCCGCCCTACGCCACACCGCCCGCGACTGTCGCAGACCCCTGACAGCCCTCGGCCTCACCGGATGAACCCGGACAGACCTCGATCATGCAAGGAACCCTGC
>NZ_JBSFJL010000099.1:0-1287 GCF_053598035.1 Streptomyces sp. NPDC001204
AGTACCAGCTCAAACCCCGCGACTGGACAGCCGCCGCACGCGAGGGCCGCACCATCGCACCCCTCATCACCAGGCTCAACGACATCCGCCGCCGCCACCCCGCGCTGCACCGCCTGCGCAATCTGCGCTTCCACGCGACCGACAACGATGCCGTCATCGCCTACAGCAAGAGCGAGGGGCAGGACACGGTCGTCGTGGTCGCCAACCTCGACCCCCACCACACCCAGGAGGCCACGGTCTCGTTGGACATGCCGCAACTCGGCCTGGACTGGCACGAGTCGATGCCGGTGCGCGACGAGCTCACCGGTGAGACCCACCACTGGGGCAGGGCCAACTACGTACGTCTGGTACCAGGCGAACGACCCGCGCACGTGCTCCACGTCCAGCGATCGTCCACCTCTCCCGAGATCGGAAGGCCCCCAGCGCCATGACTGTCAACGAGCCCGTCCCCGACATCTTCGAGGACGCCCCGGCCAGGGACCGGGACCCGGAGTGGTTCAAGCGTGCCGTGTTCTACGAGGTCCTCGTCCGCTCCTTCCAGGACAGCAACGGCGACGGCGTCGGCGACCTGAAGGGCCTGACCGCCAAGCTCGACTATCTCCAGTGGCTCGGCGTCGACTGCCTGTGGCTGCCGCCGTTCTTCAAGTCCCCGCTGAGGGACGGCGGCTACGACGTGTCCGACTACACTGCCGTGCTCCCGGAGTTCGGCGACCTGGCCGACTTCGTGGAGTTCGTCGACGCCGCCCACCAGCGCGGCATGCGCGTGATCATCGACTTCGTCATGAACCACACCAGCGACCAGCACCCGTGGTTCCAGGAGTCCCGCAAGGACCCCGACGGCCCCTACGGCGACTTCTACATGTGGGCCGACGACGACAGGGGCTATCCGGACGCCCGCATCATCTTCGTCGACACCGAGACCTCGAACTGGACCTTCGACCCGGTCCGCGGCCAGTACTACTTCCACCGCTTCTTCTCCCACCAGCCGGACCTCAACTACGAGAGCCCCGCGGTGCAGGAGGAGATCCTGGCCGCCCTGCGCTTCTGGCTGGACCTGGGCATCGACGGGTTCCGGCTGGACGCGGTGCCGTACCTCTACGCCGAAGAGGGCACCAACTGCGAGAACCTGCCCGCGACCCACGCCTTCCTCAAGCGGGTGCGGCGCGAGATCGACCGGATGTTCCCGGACACCGTGCTGCTGGCGGAGGCGAACCAGTGGCCGGAGGACGTCGTCGACTACTTCGGCGACTACGCGGCCGGCGGCGACGAGTGCCACATGGCCTTCCA
>NZ_JBSFJL010000100.1:0-1284 GCF_053598035.1 Streptomyces sp. NPDC001204
AGTACCAGCTCAAACCCCGCGACTGGACAGCCGCCGCACGCGAGGGCCGCACCATCGCACCCCTCATCACCAGGCTCAACGACATCCGCCGCCGCAGTCCGGCCCTGCGGCAGCTGCGGGACCTGCACTTCCATCACGCCGACAAGGACGCGGTGATCGCCTACTCGAAGAGGAGCGGATCGAACACGGTTCTGGTGGTCGCCAACCTCGACCCCCACCACACCCAGGAGGCCACGGTCTCGTTGGACATGCCGCAACTCGGCCTGGACTGGCACGAGTCGGTGCCGGTGCGCGACGAGCTGACCGGCGAGACCTACCACTGGGGCAGGGCCAACTATGTGCGTCTCGAGCCGGGCCACCGGCCCGCGCATGTCCTCACCGTCCTGCGACCGTCCACCCCGCAGATCGGAGGGTCACCGACAACATGATCGTCAATGAGCCCGTTCCGGACACCTTCGAAGACACTCCGGCCCAGGACCGGGACCCGGAGTGGTTCAAGCGTGCCGTGTTCTACGAGGTCCTCGTCCGCTCCTTCCAGGACAGCAACGGCGACGGCGTCGGCGACCTGAAGGGCCTGACCGCCAAGCTCGACTATCTCCAGTGGCTCGGCGTCGACTGCCTGTGGCTCCCGCCGTTCTTCAAGTCCCCGCTGAGGGACGGCGGCTACGACGTGTCCGACTACGCCGCCGTGCTCCCGGAGTTCGGCGACCTGGCCGACTTCGTGGAGTTCGTCGACGCCGCCCACCAGCGCGGGATGCGCGTGATCATCGACTTCGTCATGAACCACACCAGCGACCAGCACCCGTGGTTCCAGGAGTCCCGCACGGACCCCGACGGCCCCTACGGCGACTACTACGTGTGGGCCGACGACGACAAGCAGTACCAGGACGCGCGGATCATCTTCGTCGACACGGAGGCGTCCAACTGGACCTACGATCCGGTCCGCAAGCAGTACTACTGGCACCGGTTCTTCTCCCACCAGCCGGATCTCAACTACGAGAACCCGGCCGTCCAGGAGGAGATGATCTCCGCGCTCAAGTTCTGGCTGGACCTGGGCATCGACGGCTTCCGGCTGGACGCGGTGCCGTACCTGTACCAGCGGGAGGGCACCAACTGCGAGAACCTCCCGGCCACGCACGAGTTCCTGAAGCGGGTGCGCAAGGAGATCGACGCCCAGTACCCGGACAAGGTGCTGCTGGCGGAGGCGAACCAGTGGCCGGAGGACGTCGTCGACTACTTCGGCGACTACGCGGCCGGCGGCGACGAGTGCCACATGGCCTTCCA
>NZ_JBSFJL010000101.1:0-1255 GCF_053598035.1 Streptomyces sp. NPDC001204
CTGCTCGGCCAGGACCGCGCCGACGAGCCGGATCACAGCGGTGCGGTCGGGAAAGATACCGACCACGTCGGTGCGACGCCGGATCTCCTTGTTCAGCCGCTCCTGCGGATTGTTCGACCAGATCTGCCGCCAGATCTCGCGGGGAAAGGCGGTGAAGGCAAGCAGGTCATGCTGGGCGGCGTCCAAGTGGGCGGCGGCTTTGGGGAACTTGGCCTCCAGTGCGTCCAGGACGTGTGTCATCTGGGCCTTCACCGCGTCGGGGTCGGGCTGTTCGAAGACGGTCCGCAGCAGGGTGGCGACCCAGGGCTGGGCCGATTTTGGGACCTGGCTCAGTAGATTGCGGGCGTAGTGGGTGCGGCATCGCTGCCAGGAGGCGCCGGGCAGCACCGCGCCGATCGCGTCGACCAGGCCGGCGTGGGCATCGGAGACGACCAGCTGGACACCGGACAGGCCGCGGGCGATCAGTGAGCGCAGGAAGGCCAGCCAGCCGGCGCCGTCCTCGGCGGTGGCGACGTCCAGGCCGAGGATCTCGCGGTGGCCGTCGGCGTTGACCCCGACCGCGATGAGCGCGTGGACGTTGATGATGCGGCCGCCTTCGCGGACCTTCTGCGTGAGGGCGTCGACCCAGACGAAGGCATACGGTCCGGCGTCCAGGGGCCGGTTCCGGAACGCGGTGACCTGCTCGTCCAGGTGCCGGGCCATCGCGGAGACCTGGGACTTCGACAGCTGGGTGACGCCGAGGGACTCGGCGAGCTTCTCGACTCGGCGGGTGGAGACACCGAGCAGGTAGGCGGTGGCGACCACCGAGATCAGGGCCTGCTCGGCCCGGCGGCGCCGTTCGAGGAGCCAGTGCGGGAAGTAGCTGCCGGACCTGAGCTTGGGGATGGCCAGTTCTACGGTTCCCGCCCTGGTGTCCCACTCACGTGGGCGGTAGCCGTTGCGGTGGTTCACTCTCTCCGCGCTGACCTGCCCGTATTCGGCGTTGCAGAGAGCGTCAGCCTCCGCGGACATGAGCGCGTCGGCGAACGTCTTGACCATCGCGCGCAGCAGATCGGGACTCGCCGAGGCGAGGTTGTCCTCCGTGAGGGCGTGCAGGGGCAGACTGTCAGGTGCGGTCATCGTGCTGATCTCCTTCAGAGACTTGGTCGTCTTGAAAGATCAGCCGGTGGCCGTTCGTCTATGCGGGCCTCATCCCGACGCCGGAGCAAACCCCCGGATCAGGTCGAACCCGTACACCACTTCCCTGGACGCAACC
>NZ_JBSFJL010000102.1:0-1252 GCF_053598035.1 Streptomyces sp. NPDC001204
AGCTGCGCCGTCGTGCGGTGCGGATGGTCGCCGAGGTGCGGCCGGAGTACGACACCGAGTGGGCCGCGATGAAAGCGGTCGCCCAGAAGCTGGGCATCGGCACGACCGAGACGCTGCGCAAGTGGGTACGGCAGGACCAGATCGATGCCGGCAGCCGTCCGGGCACCACGACGGATGAGTCCGCCGAGCTGAAGCGGCTGAAGAAGGAGAACGCCGAGCTGAAGCGGGCGAACGAGATCCTCAAAGCCGCGGCGTCTTTCTTCGCGGCCGAGCTCGACCGGCCACACACACGCTCGTAGCGTTCATCGACGAGTACAAGGGCCGCTTCGGCGGCGTCGAGCCGATCTGCCGGGTCCTCACCGGCCACGACTGCAAGATCGCCCCGTCCACCTACTACGCCCACCACAAACGCCAGGCCACGCCCGCGGCCCGCACCGTCCGCGACGCCGTGCTGAAGACCCTCATCACCGAGGTGTACGAGGCCAACTACCGTGTCTATGGCGCCCGGAAGATCTGGCGGCACCTGAACCGCCAGGATGTCGCGGTGGCCCGCTGCACCGTCGAGCGCCTCATGCGCGAGCTCGGCATCACCGGAGCGGTCCGCGGCAAGAAGGTGATCACCACGATCCCCGACGCGAGTGCGGAACGGGCTCCGGACCTCGTGGACCGCGACTTCGTCGCCCCGGCCCCGAACCGCTGCTGGGTCGCCGACTTCACCCACGTCACCACGTTCGCCGGCGTCGTCTACGTCGCCTTCGTCGTGGACACCTTCTCCCGCCGCATTGTCGGCTGGTCCGCGGCCACTTCGAAGGAGACCCGGCTCGTCCTGGACGCCCTCGAGATGGCCCTCTGGCAACGCGACCGAGACCAATGCCCTTATCAAAAAGGCGAGTTGATACATCATTCCGATGCCGGGTCGCAGTACACATCGTTCGCGCTCGCCGAGCACCTCGACCGGGCAGGCATCGCCGCGTCGATCGGATCGGTCGGCGACGCCTACGACAATGCCCTGATGGAGTCCACGATCGGCCTGTTCAAAACTGAGTTGATCAAGCCCCGTCGGCCCTGGAAGACACTCTCCGAGGTCGAGCTGGCCACCGCCGAATGGGTCGACTGGTACTGCCACCGCCGACTGCACGGTGAGATCGGGCACATCCCACCCGCCGAATACGAGACCAACTACTACCTCGAAACCACGAAACCCCAGGTCACAGTCACACCCTAGAGTCTCGATCAAACCCGGAACGGTTCA
>NZ_JBSFJL010000103.1:0-1224 GCF_053598035.1 Streptomyces sp. NPDC001204
ACGGAGAGAAGGAGGCGCGGTTGGCATGACCGTTGTCCCGGCACAGACGTCCGGTGGCGGAGGCGGCAGCAGCGGCCTGTACGACGTACTGGAACTCGTCCTCGACCGGGGGCTGGTGATCGACGCGTTCGTGCGGGTCTCCCTGGTCGGCATCGAGATCCTGAAGATCGACGTACGGGTCGTCGTCGCCAGCGTCGACACCTACCTGCGCTTCGCCGAGGCCTGCAACCGGCTCGACCTGGAAGCCGGCCCGCACCGGACCCCCGGCCTGCCCGACCTGGTCGGCGAGGTCACCGAGTCCGGCGCGCGCGGCAAGGCCAAGGGCGCGCTGTCCGGCGCCGCCCAGACCGTCTCCGACGCCTTCCAGCAGGGCCGCCAGGAGCACTCGGACGAGAGCGGGCAGCGGCCGCGGGCCCGCAGGGCCGCGCCGGCCCGCCGGAAGGAGGAGCAGGAGTGAGCACGTACGTCTACGCGATCACCACCGCCTCCCACCCCGGCCTGCCGCGGGGCATGGGCGGTGTGGGCGAGCCGGCCCGCCCGGTGCGCGTGCTGACGGCGGGCGGGCTCGCCGCGGTCGTCAGCGACGCACCCGAGGGACTGCGGCCCAAACGCAGGGACCTGCTCGCCCACCAGGCCGTGCTCAGCGAGGCCGGTGAGGCCGGCTGCGTGCTGCCGATGCGGTTCGGCAGCATCGCCCCCGACGACGACACCGTCACGAGTGTGCTCACCGAGCGTGCCGAGCACTACCGCGAGCGGCTGCGCGCCCTGGAGGGCAGGGTCGAGTACAACGTCAAGGCCAGCCACGTCGAGGACGCGGTGCTGCACCGCGTGATGGCCGAGAACCCCGAGATCCGTACCCTGGCCGAGGCCAACCGGCGCTCCGGCGGCGGGGGTTACCAGGACAAGCTCCGGCTCGGTGAGCTGGTCGCGGCCGCCGTGCAGGCCCGCGAGGCCGACGACGCCCGCGAGATCGTCCACGCGCTGGAGCCGTACGCCGCCGCGGTCAGCGACGGCCCGCCCTCCACCGGCTGGCTGGTCAACGCCTCGTTCCTGGTCGACCGGGAAGCGGCCGAGGAGTTCGTGACCGCCGTCGAACAGGCCCGCACGGACCTGCCCCACCTCGAACTGCGGGTCAACGGCCCCCTGCCGCCCTACAGCTTCGTCGAACCCGGCCCCGCCGAACCCGCCAGCACCACGGCCGGAGCCGACACAGGAGCGGAGTGA
>NZ_JBSFJL010000104.1:0-1199 GCF_053598035.1 Streptomyces sp. NPDC001204
AGGGCGGTGGACCAGAGGCGGGCGAGGGGGCCGCCGCCGGTGTCGAGGGCGAGGTGCTGGCCGGTTTCGGGGTGGTGCCAGCGGGGGCTCATGACCCAGCTGTAGTTGTGGTCGAAGGAGCGTTTTTGGGGGTGGGGCAGGGTGGTCTGGTTCCAGGGGTGGCGGATGTCGACGGGGTTGCCGAGGGGGTCGTGGGTGACGAAGGGTTCTTCGGTGGTCCAGTCGTCGTAGTAGCTGGAGCCGAGGAGGATGCGCAGGCCGAGGTTGATGTCGACGAGGTTGTTGGTGACGAGTTGGCCGTCGACGATGATGCCGGGGGTGACGTACATGGCCTTGCCCCAGTGGTTCATCGTTTCGTAGCGGTAGTCGACGATGTCGGGGTTCTGCCAGGCGCCCCAGCAGGCCAGGAGGATGCGGCGGCGGCCGACTTCCTCGTAGCCGGGCAGGGCCTGGTAGAAGAAGTCGAAGACGTCGTCGTTGAGGGCGACGGCTTGTTTGACGAAGTCGATGACGCGCATGAGGCGGGCGAGGTAGTCGGTGAAGACGGTGGGTTGGGGCATGGTGCCCACGCCGCCGGGATAGAGGGTGGAGGGGTGGACGTGGCGGCCTTCCATCAGGCAGAACATTTCCCGGGTGATGCGGGACATTTTCAGGGCCTGTTTGTAGATCTCGCCTTCGAAGGGGTTGAAGGCGCGCATGATGTCGGCGATGGTGCGGTAGCCGTGGATGTGGCCGCGGGGGGCTTCGGTGCGTTCGGCGCGGGCCAGGACGCTGGGGTTGGTGGCCTTGACCATGGCTTCGCAGAAGTCGACGAAGACGAGGTTGTCCTGGAAGATCGTGTGGTCGAACATGTATTCGGCGGCTTCGCCGAGGTTGGTGATGTGTTCGGCCAGGGGTGGGGGTTTGACGCCGTAGGCCATCTGCTGGGCGTAGTTGGAGCAGGTGGTGTGGTTGTCGCCGCAGATGCCGCAGATGCGGGAGGTGATGAAGCCGGCGTCGCGGGGGTCCTTGCCCTTCATGAACACCGAGTAGCCGCGGAACAGTGAGGAGGTCGAGTGGCACTCGACGACCTCCCGGTTCGCGAAATCGATCTTCGTGTAGATGCCCAGGTTCCCGATGATCCGTGTGATCGGATCCCAGGACATGTCCACGATCTGAGCGGGCTTACGCCCCGCCCGACGCACCTCGGTAGTCGCCAT
>NZ_JBSFJL010000105.1:0-1113 GCF_053598035.1 Streptomyces sp. NPDC001204
CATCGACGCGACCCTGGTCGCCTGCCACTCCGAGAAGGAACAGGCCGCCGCCACCTACAAGCGCGGCTTCGGCTACCACCCGCTGCTCTGCTTCCTCGACAACACCGGCGAGGCCCTCGCAGGCATCCTGCGGCCGGGCAACGCCGGAGCGAACACCGCAGCCGACCACATCACCGTCCTCGACCAAGCCCTCGCGCAGATCCCCGACACCCACCGCCACGGCACCGAAATCCTCGTCCGCGCCGACAGCGCGGGCGGCGCGAAAGCCTTCCTCGCCCACCTACGAGCCCTGCGCCAGCGCGGGATCCAGACCACCTTCTCCGTCGGGCACGCCGTCACCGAACAGGTCCGCAAGGCCATCCGGGCCCTACCCGACCAGGTCTGGCACCCCGCCCTGGAACAGGACGGCACCCTGCGCGTCGGCGCCGAGGTCGCCGAGCTGACCGGCCTGGTCGACCTCACCGGATACCCGGACGGCACCCGCGTCATCGTCCGCCGCGAGCGCCCCCACCCCGGCGCCCAGCTGTCCCTTTTCGACCAGGACGAAGGCATGCGCCACCAGGTCTTCCTCACCGACACGCCCGTCGCCGGCGGCGGCTCACTCCAGGATTTGGAGGTCCGCCACCGGGCCCACGCCCGGGTCGAGGACCACATCCGCTGCGGCAAGAGCACCGGCTTCGGCCGCTTCCCCTCCCGCCGCTTCGCCATCAACCAGGCCTGGCTGGAGCTGTCCCTGACCGCGATCGACCTGCTGGCCTGGGCGCGAACCCTGCTGCTGGACGGCGAGTTGGCCACCGCCGAGCCCAAGAAACTGCGCTACCGCCTCCTGCATGCTGCCGCCCGGATCACCCGCGGAGCCCGCCGCCTACGCCTGCGGATCGCCGCCACCTGGCCCTGGCGCCACGAACTGACCGCGGCGTTCAGCCGCCTCGTCGCACTGCCCCGACCAGCCACCTGACCGACGACGTCGCCGCTGACCACCCACGACCCGAGGACCCAGGAGCACCCGGCCCCAGCGCCGGGACCCCGCCATGCCCAACATCCGACGGCAGCCCCGCGCCCCCCGGCACATGGATCACCCCAGATCAGCCGACGCCAACCGAAACAGCGAGG
>NZ_JBSFJL010000106.1:0-1032 GCF_053598035.1 Streptomyces sp. NPDC001204
CCGCCCGGACGCGACCGTCGGCCCGACGATCGTGGACACCCGCAGCCACCTGTATCCGGACACCGGGCGCGTCATGGGCTGGGACATCAGGAGCTCCGGCTTCCAGGTCGTCCTCGACCCGAAGGTCCCCGACCTCGTACGCCGCTACCTCCCCGATGGGGTCGAGGGATTCCTCAGTGACCACGGCCTGAAGCCGAAGGACGTGACTGCCTGGGTCTGCCACCCGGGCGGGCCCAAGGTCCTTCAGGCCGTCACCGAGGCCCTCGACCTGCCCGACGACGCACTCGATGTGACCTGGCGTCACCTGGCCGACGTAGGCAACCTGTCCTCGTCGTCGGTGCTCCACGTGCTGCGCGACACCCTGGCCGAGCGCCGCCCGCCGCCGGGCACCCCGGGTGTGCTGCTGGCGATGGGACCCGGCTTCGCCTGCGAACTCGTCCTGCTGCGCTGGTAGTTCGGACAGAAGAAGGAAACAGGACTCAGGACACATGATCTGGTACGGACTGCTGGTGGCCGCCGTCGCCGCCGAGCGCGTCGCCGAACTCGTCGTCGCCCGCCGCAACGAACGGTGGAGCACCGCCCGCGGCGCGACGCTGACAGGGCAGGGCCACTACCCGGCGATGGTCGCCCTTCACACCGGCCTCCTGATCGCCTGCCCGGCCGAGGCATGGCTGGCCGACCGGCCCTTCGTACCCGCCCTGGCCTGGCCGATGCTGGCCGTGCTGGCGGGCGCCCAGGCACTGCGGTGGTGGTGCATCCACACCCTGGGACCCCGTTGGAACACCCGGGTGATCGTCGTACCCGGCCTGCCGCTGGTGACGAGCGGCCCCTACCGGTGGCGGTGGCTGCGGCATCCGAACTACGTGGCCGTCGTCGCCGAGGGCGTGGCGCTTCCTCTGGTACACACCGCCGGGGTCACCGCGGCCGCGTTCACGGTACTCAACGCCGCCCTGCTCACCGTGCGCATCCGCTGCGAGAACCGGGCGCTCGCCGCCGCGACCACGCCGGCGTCGGCATGATCGACGTACTGGT